>JAAYZA010000375.1 GCA_012515055.1 Syntrophomonadaceae bacterium
ACAATTTTTATCGCTGCCATTTCATTCATACCTCCCCTTATTGGTCATTTTTCTGCTAATCACTGGTATAAATATTATATTCACCCACCGGCATATCATTATTAGTCACCAGCCTGACTTTTTTATGGGTCCTTTTGCGAATATAATTTAAATTGTTTTCATCGTTTTGCAAATATTGCAGGAATTCCGGATGGCCCTCGCAAACCAGGTATTTGTTCTCAACATAGCCCAAATTCGAAAGCTTCCTTTTGACCTCGCAGGCCAGTGCAAACAGGTTGATAGTCCGTCCCCGTCCATGGCAATGCTTACATTCGTCGGTAAAAAACTCTGAAACTCCGTAGCGGGATTTTTTCCTGGTCATCTCTAAAAAACCCAGCCCGGTCATGCCGACGATCCTGGTGTGAGCTTTATCTTTCTCCATCTCTTTTTTGAAAGTATCGATAACCCTTTCTTGATTTTGTTTATCTTTCATGTCAACAAAATCGATGAGAATTATTCCCCCAATACTTCTTAAGCGCAATTGTCGCGGTATTTCTACCGCTGCCTCCATATTCAGTTTATAAACGGTATCTTCAAAATTATCAGTTCCGGTATACTTGCCGCTGTTTACATCAATAATGGTCATTGCTTCGGCCACATCAAATATAAGGTATCCTCCGTTTTTCAGCCAAACTTTGCGTCGGAGGGACCTTTTGATGTCCTTTTCCAGATTGTATTTTTCAAAAAGATCACCTTCGTCATATTGCACTGTAAAACTATAATTGATATTTCGGCCGCGCATATAATTAACGATTTTATCTTTTAAACGTAAATTGTTGATTACCACCCTGGTGGTATCGCCATCCAAATAATCACGTAAAGTCCTTTCCAGGACATCAGTATCTTCGTAAATCAGATGAGGTGCTTTAACCGCTTTAAATCTTTTTTGTATCTCTTCCCATATCTGCAGCAATTCACCAAATTCCGCTATGATTTCGTTGTCTTCCGCTTCCAGGCAGGCAGTGCGCACAATAATACCAATGTTGACCGGACGGTTATGATCCAGTAACTCCCGCAATTCGTCCCGCCTCACGTCGTCGATTATTTTTCTGGAAATGGACACCTCATTTTGGTGGGGCAGCAAAACCAATAAATGCCCGGGGATGGAAACATTTCCTGTAACCCGGGCGCCTTTTTCTGAAAATGCCTCCTTTTTTACCTGAACCAGTATATCCTGTCCGGTCCGCAGCAAACCAAGGGCATTGGAACCCTTCTTTTCCCCGGGAATCACGATGTCACCAGCATACATAAAGGCATTTTTGCTCAAACCAATATCAATGAAAGCACAGGATAGTCCGGGCAGGATATCTTTGACCCGGCCTTTATAAATATTACCTATGCTTTCGTTTTCGTCTGCCCAGAATATTTCTGCTAATCTGCCATCTTCTACCACTGCTACTCTTGATTCCCATGGATATATTTCTGCTATTAATTCTCTTGCCAACTAAATCACCTTTTCCAAGGGCGTGAGATACTTTTCCTGGATCTTCACATAATTTGCTTCCCGGTAAATATCGATTATATTTTCTTCCTTGATACCGATACTTAAGAGCAGGTCCAGGAGTTCATCAAATCTTATATTGACCGGCTCACCGGTTGCCACCGTCAAATTAATGATAACAGAATCCCCCTGCCCTTTCATCTCAATTTTATAAATGCCCGTTTTTAAGTCCTTGATAACATCTTTCTTTTTCCCACGGCTTTTAACCTTCCAATCAGGCCTTTGCATCAATTCTTCCCTCAATTGTTCCAGATCCGCAAGAAGGATTTCCTGCAAAACAAAAGCATAAGCGGCACTGTTGATTATTTTCATCAAGGCCGGTTGGCGGTAATCAATTTCCTTTACTCTTTTTATCTTTACCCCGGGCGGCAGGACGGTATTTAATTGCTGTATCAACCAATCAGGAGAAACCCTGTTTTTCAATTCCAGGTCGAAATACTCGTTTTTCCCCCACAAACCAACCGGCAAAACCGTACCCATGGAAAGTTTTATATGGGGGTTAAAGCCTTCACTGAGAGCATAAGGAATTTCTGCACGCCGCAAGGCCCTTTCCATCATCCGCATCATATCCAGGTTGGATAAGAACTTTAACTCCGGACCAGCAAGATATTCGCATCTGATTCTCATGACTGCTCCTCCAGGATTTCCATATTGATGCCGAATTCCACACATATACCGCAATCATTGCAGCCGTCCTGCCGGCAATCTAAAGTTACCTTCTCCTGCCGGGCCATTTCATATTCCTGCCATAGAAATTCGCGGCTGATACCGATATCGATAAAATCCCAGGGGAAATTTTCTTCCTGACCCCGGGCTCTTAAAGCATAAAAACCCGGATCGATGTTGGTTTCTTCCAGAGCTTTACACCATTGATCATACTGGAAATATTCTGTCCAGCTGTCAAATTTACAGCCATATTGCCAGGCTTTGTAAATAGCCGGTGCCAGACGCCGGTCTCCCCTGGCCAGTACCCCTTCCATAAAAGAAGTCGAGCTGTTGTGGAAATCCAGTTTAATACCTCTATCCTTACCCCGGGCCTTTATCAGGTATTCTTTCTTACTGTCAAATTCCTCCATGCTGTTTTGCTGATGCCATTGGAAAGGAGTATGGGCCTTGGGAACAAAGTTAGCCAGACCAGCCTTGATTTCCACTGCCCGCCTGGCATAGCGGCTGCCGACGGCTTTCACCTCTTTAAGCATGCGTATGATGCCGGCCAGATCTTCTTCTTCTTCATAAGGCAGACCAAACATGAAATAAAGCTTCAAAGAATTCCACCCGGATTCAAAGGCAGCCTGAACTGCTTCCAGCAGCTGTTCTTCGGTAATGTTCTTGTTAATTATATCCCGCATTTTTTGGGTGCCGGCTTCCGGCGCCAGTGTCAAAGTAGTTTTGCGAACCTTTTGTACTTCATTGGCCAGATCAATGGAGAAAGCATCCACCCGGAGCGAAGGCAGGGATACGCCGATGCCGCAGGGTCCATAATTCTCCACCAGCTGTGTGACCAGGCTTTTAATACCCGTATAGTCCAGGGTGCTTAACGAAGACAGAGAAATCTCTTCATATCCGCTGCTTTTAATTTGCGCCCCGGCTTGCCTTATTAAGGTTTCCACTTTTTTTTCCCGAACTGGACGGTATACCATCCCCGCATGACAAAAACGGCATCCCCGTTGACATCCCCGCATTACTTCCAATATGGCGCGATCATGGATGACATTCATATAGGGAACAATAGGCCGGTCGGGGAAATAACTCTGGTCAAAATCTGTGACCACCCGCTTTTGTATTCGGTCGGGCACTCCCTCCTGCAGCGGCATCAAGCTTTTAAACAACCCGTCTTCCCCATATTCTGCCCGATACAGGGCTGGAATGTAGACCCCCCGGATCTTAGCCATCGCCAGCAGTTTATCCCCCCGAGGCAGACCGCGGACAGCATAGCAGAGATCAAGATATTCTGGCAGAATCTCTTCACCATCCCCAATTAAAAAGGCATCGAAAAATTCGGCAAATGGTTCTGGATTAAAAACTACCGGTCCCCCGGCAATCACCATAGGGTCTGTTTCTCCCCGGTCGCTGGAATGGATGGGAATACCTGCCATATCCAGCATGTTGATACAATTGGTAATGGATAATTCATATTGCAGGGAAAATCCCACCACATCAAAATCCGCCAGGGATCGGTAACTTTCCAGTGAATAAAGGGGGATTTTATTGCGGCGCAGCAAGGCCTCCATATCAGGCCAGGGGGCATAACTCCGCTCCAGCAAATGGTCGGTTTTTTCGTTTACCAGCCCATAAAGTATTTTACTCCCCATATGGGACATCCCCACCTCGTACACATCAGGAAAAGCCAGCACCATCCTGCATTGGCTCTCTGTCCATGATTTGCTTATCATATTAAGCTCATTACCTGTATATCTCACCGGTTTGGATACCAAAGGAAGTATCTCCCGAAATAGCTTGTCTTTCATCTTTTCCTCCGTATTTCAGCCATAGCTCCTGCTGCAATTACTATAATATGATACCACAAAATTTTTCTCCTAAGCCTAGTGAAACGATGGGGGCAGGCACTCACCAGCCTGGGCAGCCGGGCCTTCTTCCAGCAATTGTTCTATAAGCTCTGCCTCACTTAAAATCCCTGCGACCTCATGGTTTTTGTCAATGACCACTACCAGCATATAATAAGTTGGCATGGTCTCAGCCAGGAGGTTCTTGATTCTCGCTTCCGGAGAGGAAACTATCTGCCGGGCAGGCAAAAATCCGCGGGCAGATAATTCACCTTTTTTCCTTACTAAAAAACGCATGAAGGAGAACATTAATAGTTTACCTTCCTGATGGGCAGACCAGAAAAGCATAATGCCCACCAGAATCAAATTGGCGCCGCTAAAATAATAATAAGTCAGGTATGCCCCGCCCGAAACCATGAGTATCCCGGCTGCTTTTCCAATAGTTGCAGCTATCCTGGTCGCTTTTTTAAAACCAATTGATTTTGAAAGAACGGCCCTTAAGACCCGCCCGCCATCCAGCGGCAGGAAAGGCAAAAAGTTAAACAGACCCAGGGTAAGATTTAATTTTATTAAAAACTCAAGCTGCTCTGAAAAAGGGACCAGGGGCAGAAAATAAAAAACTGCCGCAACCGACAGTGAACATATGGGCCCGGCCATAGCAGTAAATATTTCTTTGACCGGATCCAGACCGTGGAAGCTTTCCAGGCTGGCCTGCCCGCCAAAGGGGAACATCTCAATTTCTGCAATTTTGATCCCCAGCAGGGAACCGACAATGGTGTGGGCAATTTCGTGCAGAATAACCGATGCAAAAATGATGATAATTTCCACTCCCAGGCCCAAAAATCCATATATAATGGCAATGATAAGAAAGAATATATTTATTTTTATTTCGATCCCGGCAATGCGCGCAAATCTCATGGTTGCTCATTGATCAAATTATGGGGATTTAAGGGGCCGTCATCGTTTCTTATTTCCAGGTATAGCCATTCTCCGCTTTTACCCAGAATAGAATTATGATCAACCCGTGATCTTTCCTCTGCCAGCACCTCATTTAATCCGCCGTATAATGAATAAAGTTCCTCATTGTGCCTGACCAGAATCGTGCGGCCATCATCATTGCGGCCAATCTCCCAGACCTCCCCGGCTAAAATAGGTTTGACTGCGGAATTATTTTTTACTTCCAGAAATACTCCCGGCAGGAATTCCTGTTTCCCGTAATCATCATTATAATGCCAGCCATAACCCTTGATTACTCCTGAAAACTCGCAAGGTATCTGCAATAATGCTGAACTGCCGGCTGGTACTGATTCATGGGAGCCCGGTTTCATGTTTTCCCAAAACAGGCTGAGACGGTTATTAAATCCGTAATCCTTGAGTATATAGCGGAGCGCGGGTTCCACAATTTTTCTCCCCTCAGTACTGCCTTGAATGCCGAATCCTGCCAAAAATATGATTATAAGAACTGCCAGCATCCTGATTTTTAAGTTTCCCAACATGTCCATCACCTCAAAATTTTAATTGTTGTAAGCTGCATGCTGCGCTAATTAAAATATATAGCTATGGAGTTGTATTTATGAATGAATGCGGCTTAAATTATAATAATATAATCACGGAATACTTTTGCATTAGATATTTCAATCGTGTAGTATTATATTAATAAAAATATATGCAGGAGGTCGGGAAATGAAAACCAGGATAACAGATTTATTTGGCATTGAATACCCCATCATATGTGGTGGAATGTTATGGCTGGCAGTGCCGGAATTATGTGCTGCCATATCAAATGCAGGGGGCCTGGGTAATATTACTGCCTGCAATTATGATACGGGGGAAGACTTGCGGGAAGCCATCCAGCAAACACGCCAGTTGACCAGCAAACCCATCGGCGTAAATATAACATTAATGCCGGCTATGCGTTTTACCGAAGAAAGCTTCGATGATTTTTTCCGGGTATGTGCCGAGGAAAAAGTCGAAGTGATTGAAGTTTCAGGCAGACCAGCAGTAAAATATCTGGACATGCTGCATAAAGCCGGTGTGAAAGTGATGCACAAAGTCGGTGCGGTAAGACATGCAAAAAACATCGAACGTTATGGTTATGATGCCGTTATCGCTGCTGGTATCGAAGAAGGCGGTCATCCTTTAAACGACGATGTCACTACTATGGTCTTGCTGCCCCGGATAGCTGAGAGCGTAAAGATACCCGTCATTTCCACCGGCGGAATCGCTGATGGCCGTGGTCTAGCCGCTGCCTTATCATTGGGAGCCGAAGGTGTTTTAATGGCAACCCGTTTCATCGCCACCAAAGAATGCGCTGTTCATCCCAATATCTGGCAGGAGCTTATCGATCGTCAGGAAAATGATACCACCTTGATTTGCAAAACTCTGGGCTTGCAGGGCCGGGCATTAAAAAATGATTTGACCCAACAGGTCCTGGATCTGGAAGAGGAAGGTACTGATCTGGAGCAGATAATCCCCTTACTTTCCGGTCAAAAGTCCAAAACCGCCTGGGTGAATGGTGATGCCAATTCTGCTACTTTGATGGTGGGCCAATCAATTGGTTTGGTCAAAGAAGTTACAACCTGTGAAGAATTGATCCAGTCCATGGTAAAGGATGCCCGAGACATTCTGACTGCGAAACTGGCCTGTTTTGATTAATCAGACCGGATAAAACCAACACTATCGTTGATAAAACCCGTTGTACCCAAGCAACGGGTTTTAATTTTAAAATATCAATCCTTTGCCCCTGATATTGATACTTAGAACAAGACCTGCTGCCATCAGATTGGCCATCATCGAACTGCCGCCATAACTTATAAAAGGCAGCGGTATTCCTGTAATAGGCATAAGACCGATTGACATCCCGATGTTTTCAAATATATGGAAAAGCCACATTGCCAGTATCCCCATGACCACCAGGACCCCATAAAGATCTTTGGCATTATAGCTGATATAAACTGTCCTGAACAGCAAGAGGCCAAAAAGAACGATCAGCAGTGCCGCCCCGATAAATCCTAATTCCTCTCCTATCACAGCATAGATAAAGTCGGTGTGGTGCTCGGGTAAAAAATTCAGCTGCACCTGAGTGCCGGCAAAAAGCCCTTTGCCGCCCAGTCCCCCTGAACCAATAGCTACCAGAGATTGGATCGTGTTCCATCCCAGCCCGCGGCCGCCCTGACCATCTTCATATGGATTGGCAAAGACTGTCAGTCTTTTTATTTGGTATTCTTCCAGGGGCAGCCACATGCCAAACTGTATATGTAAAAAAAGCAAAATCCCGATAATCAGAACACCTGCAGCAATCAGCCTGGTCAGAAGGCGGGCATCAGCACCGGCCACATAAAGCATGACAATCATTATGGCGATAAAAACCATCCCTGTGCCTAAATCGGGCTGCAAAAGAATCAATAAAATGGGTACACTCATGTAGATAAAACAGGGCAAAAGCTGTTTGAGGGTTTTTAACTCATCCTGTCTTTTAACCAGAAAGTCCGCAAATGCTATGATAATAAAAACTTTGGCAAACTCCGCCGGCTGTATACTCGGCAGCCCAGCTATACTGATGGCCCGTGCACTTCCTTTGGCTTCTTCGCCAAAAATCAATATGGCCAGTAATAATAACAAGGAAACAATATATATGCTATTACTGTAACGACGGAATTGTACATAATCAAAAAAAACTACCATTGTGGTCAGAATAATACCAATGGCTACATTCAGCAGTTGTTTTTTTATATAATAATGAGGATCACTGTTTAAAGAATTGGTAGCACTGGTCAGGATGACCAATCCGAAGACAATGATGAGCAGCAATATAAATATAAAGGATTTATCGATCAGTTTCAGCCTTTTAATTTCCAATGGTACTCCTCCAAAAAAACTACGACATCCTGTCAAATCATTATAAGCTAATAATAGCAGAAATAATTATTGCACATATAAAAAAACCCTCATCCCGATTACAGATGAGGGCGTAAAATACTGGTTAATATTTTATTACGACCTGAATTATTGATAGTACTGCTTAAATTTGCTCCAACTCATAACCCGGCCAGCAATCCCCCCCAAATATCTTATAAGGGGATAGTTTAGTTTTAGATCAATGAGCTCGATCAGATTGCCATCCGGATCCCGCATAAATACCCATTCATTTCCGCGTACTTTTCATTCTGCAATAATGCTTCAGTGGGTTTTAGAAAATAAGTGAGCCTTTCAGCGAGCTGGGTAAATTCCCTATTTTCATCACACATTGTCCTTTATGGAAAGAGAGGGTGGCCGGCGGGATATTCCTCACATCAAATTGAATAGAAACGTCCTTTCCGTTGATAATTGCCTTAGAAGCGGGGTCCAAATAACATAAGTCTTCGAGATTCCTCAAAACAGCATGGAGATTTATACATGCTTTCGTTAAATCATCTGACAAAAGGATTCCACCTCTTTTCTGCTTATTCTGTTGTTCGAATGTTCTGTTTTTTTACCATACTATCTTTAAATCGTTATTGTCAATGGGGAGAAATTATTTGCATCATATGAATAAAGAACAATATTAAAGGGTCTGATATATACATATAATCAAACCCTTTAACACCTGCTGTCTGCAATTATGCCGATTATTCATTCACTACTCTTTTAAGACCTTTTACGGGTATGTTTGCCACCAGTGCTACTGACTCCTCATCATTTTCCAGATTAACCAATAATGCTTCCTCATCAATTTCCAGGTACTCACGAATAACTTTTATCAGGTCCTCTTTAAGCAATAATAGTATTTCCGGAGATATGGTCGCCCGGTCATGAATCAAAACCAGACGCAGTCTTTCCCGGGCAATACTCTTACTGCTGGTATTGTCCCGGCCAAATATTCTCAGCAAAATCTCAAACAAGCCCCCACCCCCCTTTACCTGGCGATATTTAGCAATCTGCGGAATTTATCCAGGATCCTTTCCTCTTCTAAATTGACCAATGGTACTTCTTCCCCATTTAATCTGCGGGCAATTTTTTTGTATGCCATGCCGGCTTTTGATGCCGTTTCCATAACTGCAGGTTCACCCCGGTTGGTGGAAATTACTATTGCCTCATCTTCCGGCACCACACCCAATAAATTGATTGATAATATATCTATAATATCTTCCACATCCATCATGTCCCCGTTTCTGACCATGCGGCTGCGCAAGCGGTTGATAATCAGACGGATATCATGTACCCCGGCTGCCTCCAAAAGTCCAATAATACGATCTGCATCCCGTACTGAAGAAATTTCAGGGGTGGCGACGATAATAGCACTATCAGCTCCAGCAATTGCATTGCGAAAACCCTGCTCAATCCCGGCCGGGCAGTCCACCAGAATAAAATCAAAGTCTTCCCGCAATTCATTGGTGAGATTTTTCATCTGATGGGGGGTAACAGCATTTTTATCCCTGGTTTGAGCCGCAGGCAGCAAAAACAGACTGTCGAACCTTTTGTCCTTTATCAAGGCCTGGCGTAATTTGCAGCTGCTGTTTACTACATCGACTATATCAAAAACTATCCGATTCTCCAGTCCTAACACCACATCCAGATTGCGCAGGCCAATATCTGTATCGACCATAACCACACTCTTACCCATCATCGCCAGGGCTGTACCCAGATTAGCAGTTGTGGTAGTCTTACCTACTCCGCCCTTTCCCGAAGTGATAACCAAAACTTTACTTTTCATTACTAAGCCTCCCATCAAATTTTTAACTTCTCGATGACAACTTTGCCAGTCTTGATGCGTGCCATTTCCGGTCTTTCGATGGCGATAAACTCTTCATCGGGAGCCCGGGTAAAATGACTGGCAATGCGAAGCTGCGTCGGTTTTAAACGTAAAGCAGCGATCAAAGCTGATTCATCACCAAAAGCTCCCGCATGAGCCATACCCTTAATAGAGCCCATCACCAATATATTGCCGCCGGCTATTACTTCTGCCCCCGGATTAATATCACCCAAAATAACAATATTGCCTTCAACAAAAACCTTTTGCCCTGAACGGAGATGCCGGCAGATCATAACCGTGTTTTCATAATCCGGCATCATTGATAAAAAGTTTTCATTATAATCATCAACCATGTTGGACTCTCTTCTATCAGATCCTCCCCCGGTACTGATTATTTCTTTCAAATGAAAACCGTAATCCAGCAGTATATCCTCCAAATATCTGATTTGTTTACTTGCTATTTGATAATTACCTATATCAATGATCACTTCGTTTCCCAAACGAAAATCATCAATCATGCTAATCTTTTTTACCAGAGCCGTTTTCAACTCATCAAAATCCCTTGCCCTTTTTAAGGCAATTAATATTTCAGTACCGGCATCCTCCAAAGCCGTATTAACCACTTGATATCCCCCCTGTTTCTCAGATCTTAGAATTACATTCTATAATTTACAAATATTACCTGCGAAGAAAAACAAAAAAATAGAGGTATCTTTTCGATATTCCCTCTATTTTAGTCGTTTCGGTTAAAATATTTATAGCATTATTCGCCATAGCGAATCGATATATGGCTTTCGGTTTCCTCATTCAGGTGATCTTTGATCCCAAAATACTGCTCAAAAACATCCCGGGCTATATAACCGGCAGACCCGCTGCCGCTTTGACCATATTCAATAACACCGGCAAAAGCAATTTGCGGATTATCGTAAGGTGCAAAAGCAATAAAAGTGCCGTGGAATTCTTTCATAATATTATCTCCGGCCCGTCCGGTCTGTGCTGTTCCAGTTTTAGCCGCCACACCAATATCGGCCGGAAAATGTCCAAACAGATAATGCGCCGTTCCCCCAGGCTGGGTAACTGCCAGCATGGCTCTTTTAGTTTCGGCAATGGTAGTACTTGACACCTCTGCATTACTAACCACCTGGGGTTCGAACCCTTTTATTAAATTATCCTGGCTGTCAGTGATTTTACTCATTAAATGCGGGCGCATTAATTTGCCCCCATTGGCTATAGTTGCTGCATAATTTGCCAGCTGTAAAACGGTAAAATCATTGTTGCCCTGTCCGATAGACATGTTGAAGGTATCAAAGGCCTGCCAGTTGGTATCAAAATTATAGTCTATCTGGTACTGGGCCTCCAATCTGGCTTTTTCATTCTTCTTCTGCTGGGCCAGTTTTTCTAATTGTATCGCATCAGCAGCATCTGCCTCCAATTCCGCATATTTTCCCTCCAGGTCAGCCCGCAAACCATCATATTTTTTATCTATCAGCAGTGCATTGACTTCCTTTTTCCATTCCGGAGTGGGCAAAAGGCCGCTTACCTCATGGGGTATATCAATGCCGGTCTTGCTCCCCAGGCCGAATTCGCCTGCAACTCTTATAATCTCATCCTTGCCGGCCCGTCTGCCCATCTCTTGAAAATAAGTATTACATGACCCGCCCATGGCGGAATAATAATTAACATTACCGTGGACCTGCCAGCATCTGATATAAGGTGCTATCCAGTAACTGCCTTTGCAGGATACATATTCATTCAGAGTATTTACCGCGTTTTTTTCCAATGCCGCCATTCCCGTAATGGGCTTAAAGGTAGATCCTGGCGGATAAGTGACCTGAATGGCGCGGTTCATGGCCGCACCTGGTTCCATGGGGTTATAGCTCCCCTGGGGATAATAATAAGCAGCCCGGTTACTGCTGATATTACCTTTCCAATCACCGGGATACATATCTGGTGCACTGTGCATGGCCAGTATTTCACCGGTCCTGACATTGATCAGTACTGCCGAGCCTACTTTTGCTTTGGGGTACTCGGTCTGCAATTGCAGCAAAACCTTTTCCATACTGTTTTGCAGCACCCTTTGCAAATCCATATCAATGGTAAGATGGATATTGTCTCCTGATTGGGGCTCCAGGGTAACCAGTTCCTGGATCGGGTGTCCCTTAGCATTAACTTCCACTTGACGGGCGCCATCAACCCCTCGCAGATACGATTCATACTGTTTTTCAATCCCTGATTTCCCAATAAGACTATTTATATCGTATTCGTGGCCTTCCTGCTGGGCAGCTATTTCCTCCGGATTTATGGAATGAATATATCCCAACAAATGCCCCGCCAGTTCCTCCTGGGGATAATAGCGCAAAGGTTCAACAGTTATTGTTACCCCTGGCAATTCATGGCGGCTTTCTTCCAATGCCACCACCAATTCCCAGGGAATATCCCGTACGATAGTTACCAATTCAAAAAGACGATCCTTCTGCAAGTCCACCTTCTCTTCAATGACTTCTGCTGTAATCTCGGGGTACTCTTCTGCCAGTATTTTTACCAGGCGATTGATTATCTGGTCTATATTTTTAATCCCCAGGGTGTTTAGACTCAAATTATAAACCAGTTCGTTAGCTGCCAGCACTTCACCATTGCTGGTATAGATCTCGCCCCGGGGAGCCTTTATCGCTACCAAACGGATACTATTCTCCTTGGCCTGGGTCTGGTAACTGTCATTATAAAATAATTGCACAATTGCCAGTTTGATAAGTAATATTGCCAGCAAACCAATAGCAATACCGCTTACCATTTTAAGCCGCTGTTTTAATTGTTCAGCTTTCATTTTGTTTTCCCCCCCGACAATCTGAGCAATCCCACGCGGGAAGATCTATAGTACCAGCCATACAACGGTGCTGCCAGGATAACATTGTAAATAAACTGATAGATGATTCCTATATAAAACTGCAGGTTGAAATGAAAGGATGTAAAGGCCAGACGGCTTAAAACCAATAAAATTAAGGCATTGGCAAGAGTACCGAAAGCTACTGCCAGAATACCGATGAGAATATTCTCCCGAAAAAAGCTGCCCTGTAATTTGCCCACTAAAAAGCCGGTCAAAGCTTTGGATATCGCATTTAAACCAATAAATCGACCCAGATATAAATCTTCCAGCAGACCGCATAAAAATCCATAAGCCGTTCCTGATGCTGCACCATTGATAACTGAGAAAAATACCACAAAAACCAGGACCATATCCGGCAGACTGCCTCCGATGCTATAAAAGCCGAATACAGTAGACTGTAAAAAAACTGCCAGAAAAGGCAGTAAAAAATGCAATACCCAGCGCAAACGCATTTATTCCTCCCCCGTCATTGTCCCTTCCTGCACCAGCTCATCATCAGCCGGTATATAATCAATAATTACCAGTACTTCCTCCAGCTTATCGAAATTGACTGTGGGGACAACTGTAGCCGACAACAATAGCCCATTTGGTTCTTCCGTAACCTGATGAACCACTCCAATATCAATACCGGGTGGAAACACCCGGGAAAGACCGGAGGTAACAACCACATCATTAGGTTCGACCGATGCATAATAGGGGATGTTAATCATTTTTAACAGATTGCTTTCCAGCATCCCTTCAACGATTCCGCTGGTACTGCGGGATCTTTGCAGGGTAGCTCCAATTGCGATTTCCCGGTCAGTGATCAGATTCACCTGGGCGGTATGCTCGCTGACACTGCCAATCCTGCCCACCAATCCCCGGGGAGTGATGACGGGCATGTTTTTCTTTATTCCATCAGAGGCCCCTTTGTCAATGATGACTGTTTCCAGCCAGTTATTGGGGCTGCGGGCTATGATTCTAGCTGCACTCAAATTATATTTATCCAGATTGTTATCCATAAAATTGACCAGGGCACGAAGCCTTTTAAGCTCTGCAGCCTGTTCCCGCAAAATTTGATTCTCCAGGTCCAGTCGGGCGACTTCGTCCTCCAGACGATTTATCTTTTTGTTCAGTTCCGCCTTCTGATTGAAAATGCTGCGGGGCCCGCTAAAATAATCCCGCATTTCCGTTACCGAACTTTGCAGGGGTGCGTAAGCATCCCTGAGCATTTTTTCTACCAGGGTTATATTTTCTCGCTCCGATGAGGTTACCCTGATCAATAAAAAGGTAATGAGCAGGATTATGATGCCCAACCAGAACACTTTGTTTTTAAACAAACCCGACACTTTCCTCACCTGTTAAAATGATCTCTTGGCGGGAACGACTATCCTTTTTAAAAGCTCTATTTTTTCCAGGACTTTTCCGGTCCCTTTGGCAACAGCTTCCAGAGGGTCTTCCGCTATATAAACCGGTAAATCTATTTCCTGACTTATCAAAACATCAAGTCCCTTGAGAAGGGCTCCTCCCCCAGCCATGATAATACCACGATCGACTATGTCAGAGGCTAGTTCAGGAGGAGATTTCTCCAGACATACTTTTATTCCCTCAATAATCTGCCATACCGTTTCTTTTAATGCCAGTTGAATTTCGGTGGAAGACACTTCGATGGTTTTGGGCAATCCGGAGACTAAATCCCTCCCCCTCACTTCATAAAAACCCTCCGGACCAATCCATAAGGCAGAACCCACTGATATTTTAATATCCTCCGCAGTCCTTTCCCCTATCAGCAGATTATAATTCTTTTTCAAATGGGCTATTATCGCATCATCCATGCTGTCCCCTGCTACCCGCACCGATTTGGCTGTCACGATCCCCCCCAGTGAAATAACCGCCACTTCTGTTGTGCCTCCGCCGATATCAACGATCAGGTTTCCGGTTGGTTCGTCAACCGGCAGACCAGCACCGATAGCCGCAGCCATTGGTTCCTCAAGCAAATAGGCCTCTTTGGCCCCCGCCTGCAAAGCAGCTTCTTTAACGGCTCTTTCCTCTACAGAAGTACAGCCGGTGGGAATTGATATGACCACCCGGGGCCGCATAAAAGGATTATTTTGCCCCAAGGCCCGGGTTATGAAATGTTTCAGCATCGCCTGGGTTATATCATAATCAGCAATAACACCATCCTTCATGGGCCGGATGGCAACAATATTACCTGGAGTCCTGCCAATCATCTGTTTGGCTTCTTCACCCACCGCCAGAACTTTGCCGCTGTCACTCTGGATGGCCACCACCGAGGGTTCCACCAGGATAATACCTTTGCCTTTCAAATAAACCAGCGAATTAGCTGTACCTAAATCTATTCCTAAATCTTTTCCAAATACCGCCACTTTCTATTTGCCTCCTTAAAACTGAATTAGCTGTTGGCTTCGCATGCTGCAATAAGTAGATTCACCAATAACTATATGATCCAAAACTTCGATACCCAATTGTTTGCCGGCTGCAATCAAATTTGTGGTCAGTTCCAGATCTTCCTTACTGGGACTGGGGTCACCGCTGGGATGGTTATGGATCAGTATGACTGATGCAGCACTTTTTTTGATGGCCGGCTTAAACACTTCCCGCGGATGGACCAGAGCACTATGCAAGCCTCCGACAGATACATTTTCCATACTGAGCAAGCCGCCTTTGCGGTCTAAATACATGACCCGAAAATACTCCCGATCCAAATAACGCATATCTTCCATTACCATATTCTTGACATCTTCCGGCGATTTTATGGTCATTTTTTCTCTGACATCAAGAGAAATCCGGCGGCCTATCTCAATAGCTGCTTTGATATTGGCTGCCTTGGCCGGTCCTATGCCCTGATGTTCCATAAGTTCTTCCAGGCTGGCCTCTTTTAAAAACCTCAGGCTGCCATGCTGGGCCAGAATATGCCGGGCCAGGTCCAAAGCACTCAAATTGGCAGTTCCATTGCCAATTATGATGGCTAATAATTCCGTATCATTCAAACTATGCTCCCCGGCGGCTATCAGCCTTTCGCGGGGACGCATATTCTCCGGCATATCTTTAATTGCCAGGTGATAACTATTCAAAACCTACACCCCCAGCACCTCAACCCCCTGTTTTTTCAGCATAGCATACAGTCTGCCCAGCGGCAGACCCACAATATTAAAAAAACAACCTTCAATATGATTGACCAGAATCGATCCTTTCCCTTGTATGCCATATCCTCCGGCTTTATCAAAAGGTTCCCCGGTAGCTATGTATCCCATAATCTCTGCTTTAGTAAGTTTACGAAAATAAACGGTAGTTATTTCACTTTGCACATCATAGAAATCCAGGTGGTTTTTTAAACAGACAGATGTTATTACTTCATGGCTTCTGCCGCTTAACAATGTAAGCATATCCCGGGCTTGTGCTGCATCTTCAGGTTTGCCCAGTATCTGCCCCTGGCATAAAACCACCGTATCGGCTGCTATAATCAGACTGGCATTATCCCTTTGAATAGAATCAGCCTTCAGCCTGGCCAGTCTTTCCGCTGCATGACGGGCAGTTTCATCCGGCAAAAGCTTTTCTTCGACTTCGGGCTTTACACTTATAAAATCAAGACCTAAAGTTTTTAATAATTCCACCCGGCGGGGTGAAGCAGAAGCCAGAATTAATTTTCCCAATTTCCACCCTCATTTTATAATTTTCTATAGGCTAAATAGGCCAGAATAAAACCCAAAAGGGTAAAAATACTAAGATTTAACATAAACCCCAGCGTAAAGGTGAAAACCTGCAAATCAAGAGTAAAGGCCGGCAGTCCCACACTGTAAACCTGGCCCAATATCTGCATCCCCGGCCATATTTTTGTCATTAACTGTCCCAGAACTGATCCAATAATGCCGCCAATTACCAGTAATAATAAAAGCACCGGCCAGTTTGCCGGACTGCGTCCCCTGTAAGTCAAAATTCTTCCTCCGCAACAGGTTTTGTCTAGATTCTAGCATTCCATGAAGGTAAAAACAAGGTAGAGTAAAAGGCTTGGACTACCAGCCTTTCCTTATCAAGTTACGGCTTGCCGATATGTTTGTGCCTATGAATCTGCTGGCTAAATATATTAAATCAGGTATATTATGGTCATTGCTCCACGGGCTTTTATCATTGAATAATACAAGCTGGCAGATCGCCCCAAACAAAAAAGGGGGAGCTTATTTCAACCTTCCCCCTTATATATCTTTAAAAGACCAGATTGTCCTGTTTATTTAATAAAATTTAGATTGAAGCTGAGTACTTCCAGATTAACAGATAGGTCCACATTCCTTAAAAGCACATTTGGCGGGACTTTAAGCACCCGCGGCGAGAAGTTGAGAATAGCTTTGACCCCTGAATCTATCAACTTATCAGTTACTTCCTGAGCAGTGGCAGCTGGTACTGTTACTATTCCTATGCTTATGTTTTTCTCCTTGATCCGCTGTGACATCATTTCCAGTGGTTCTACTTCTATTTCATCCAATTTTGTGCCAATCTTCTCCGCATCCGCATCCAAAATGGCCTCCACATTAAATCCTCGGGCAGCAAATCCCTGATATAAGGCCAGAGCGGAACCAAGCTTGCCGGCCCCAACAATAATAGCCGGCCATTTGCGGTCCAAACCTAATATTTTCATCAAATGTCCATATAATACATCAACCTTGTAACCAACACCCCGGGTGCCAAATTCCCCGAAATAGGCCAGGTCTTTTCTTACCTGGGCGGAGCTCACACCAACCCCGCCAGCTATCTCATCCGAGGAAACAGATTTGACCCCATCATCAATCAATTGCTGGAGATATCTCGAGTAAATAGAAAGCCTAATCACAGTCGCTTCAGGAATTTTGTAAGCCTTCAAGCTCTCAACTCCTTTAAAATTAATAATTAGTTCTGGTTTTATTCTAAACTTTTGTGAAACTATTAGCAATGGATTAGAAACTTACCTCACATTTTATTATAAACCAATTTGTATTGCCAGATAAATTATCACTGCAATCATTCCGGCAGCTGGTATAGTTATTATCCACGCTATAATCATGTTGATGGCCGTGGGCCATCTCACCCCCCGCATCCGTTTGGCTGCACCTGCACCAATGAGGGAGGAGGAAACCACCTGGGTGGTACTGACGGGAAAACCTGCCGCACTGGCAGTATATATCGTCAGTGCCGCGGTGAGATCAGCGGCAAAACCACTGGCCGGCCTGATGTTAAACATCTGCTGCCCCAGAGTTTTGATAATTCTCCATCCCCCCAGAGCAGTTCCTGCCGCCATGGCCGCTGCGCAGGCAATCTTGACCCATAATAAAACATTAAAATCACTTAAGGCACCGCAACTGACCAGAGCCATCGTAATTACCCCCATGGATTTCTGGGCATCATTTGAACCATGGGCAAAGGATGCCATTGCTGAAGAAAGTATCTGCAGTCTTCTTAAATTATTGTTGGTGGCAGTCGGTGCCGTATTTTTTAATGATGCCAGTAAAAATTTCATTACTCCCCCGCCCATTAAAAAAGCTATAAAAGGTGAAATTATCAAAACTCCTATTATCACCGACAACTCCGGCCAATTGATAGAAGCCGGACCGCAGCTGATCAAAACCCCGCCAGTCATTCCCCCTATCAAACTATGGGAAGAGCTGCTGGGCAAACCCAGATACCAGGTCAATAGATTCCACATGATCGCTCCCCCCAGGGCGGCAATCAATGCAGGAGGATCAATTAAATAGGGGCTTATAATACTTTGTCCTATGGTTGCCGCCACAGCAGTCCCGCTAACAGCGCCCAGAAAATTCAACAATGCCGCCATAATAACAGCCCCTCCCGGCGGCAGTGCTTTTGTGGCTACAGCAGAAGCAACCGCATTGGCTGTATCATGAAATCCATTTACGAAATCAAAAAGAAGAGCCAGCAAAACGACCATAACGATCAAGTCCAGGCTAAACATATTTTATGAGCATCTCCCTGATTACCAAACTTACATTATGACAACAATCGAGAGACTCTCTGGCTGTCCGGTAAATTTCTATCTGGACCATTGCCTGAAGGGGGGGCAAATTTTCCTGGCGGTATAAACCGGCCATACCCTGTAAATAATTTAATTGGCCCTGATCCCGACAGGCTTTAATCATTTCACATTTGTTTCCCATTTGTCTTCTGCGGGCTTTGATGCGGGGCAGGCTGGTTACCAATTGATATGTTTCTCCTGCTGCCTTTTCCAGTGCGGTGATAATGGCCATCAATTCTTTTTCTTCCCGGATATAAGCCTGGTACAAATATGTTTTTTCCCCTATTAGGGTGATCATTTCTAAAGACAGATGCAAACGGTAAGCCAGGGCAATGATATCTTCAGGATCAAAAGGGAGTACAAACTGGCGGATGGTTTCCTTCCATACCAGATCCATGTTTTTATCCCCCCGCCTTTTCACCGCCCGCAATGAATCAAGATGCTGGTCAGATAAGATTTGATCTGTTATGTATTTTTCCAGCGATAAACTTGCCTCGCATATTGTGCCGGCTAATTCTGTCAGGAGCAAATAAATTTTCTGCTGCCGGGGCGGCAAATAAAAAATGGCCAAAATATCCCCTGCCTTCATGCAACATTTCTTTTAAATTCTATAGCTGCGGGCTGAAGATAATGCCTTCCTTATTATTTTTTTATCAGCTTGCTTGAATATGAAGGGGGGGAACTCTGACTCTTTCAAAGCGGGAAGCGACTTCGGAAGATAGTGAAAGAAGAAGGGGTAAAACAGATTAATTGACCCCGAGATTGCTTTAAAAAAGCTGGACTGCCTGGCGTAAAACATAAAAAGATCCGGTGACAACTAAATAATTATCCCCCGTCACTAAACTTAAACCCCGGGCAATGGCCCGGTGAATATCTTCTTCTGCTTCGACCCGAATATCTGGAAACAGCTCCTGCCAGCTATTAACTACGCGGTTCCAATTTTCGCTGCGTTCACCTGCCGGCCTGGTGATGATGACTGCTTTAGTATCTTCACCCAGGGACATTAAGATGGCAGGGGCATCTTTATCATCAACAATACCTATAACGACCACTTTGGAGCGTCCGGGGAGAATTTCTTTCAGGGAGTATGCCAGTGCTTTGCTGCCCGCCTCATTATGGGCGGCGTCAGCAATAACCAGCGGGTTTTCCTGCAAAACCTGCAGCCGCCCGCTGATGGATAAAGTGCCTGGACCTTCCTGCAGGGCCCGTTCGGAAATTTCATATCCCTGTTCCTTAAGACAGGCCAGGGCAGTCAGGGCTGCCGCCAGATTATCCCGCTGATAGTGACCAGGCAATGAAAAATAAACCGTTGCCGGTACATCCCGGGGACCAGGGAAGCTAACCATCTGCCCATTTATTCCCCTATTTTCCACCACCTCCACTGCCTTCGACTGACTGGAAATAACAGGACTGCCCAGCCTGCTGGCTTGATCTATTATAACCTTTTGGGCTTCATCATCCATAGGGCCAATGACCACCGGCACCCCTTTTTTTATTATCCCCGCTTTGTTCCAGGCGATTTCGGTGATGGTTTCTCCCAAAAAGGATGTATGATCGCAACTTATAGAGGTAATAACTGCTACCAGAGGAGTAATGACATTGGTCGAATCATAAATCCCCCCCATACCAACTTCCAAAACAGCAATGTCTACATTCCGATCGCGAAAGTATTGAAAAGCCACCGCCGTAAGCACCTCAAATTCGGTGGGGTGGGGCCAGCCTTTTTCCTGTATTATCAGGCTCCTGGCTTCCACCAGATCCAGATAACCTTTCAATTCCTGCGGAGTTATGGGCACATCATCGATAGTAAATCTTTCACAATAGGAAACAAGATGGGGTGAGGAGTAACGCCCCGTCTTATAGCCGGCTTTGGCAAGTATACCAGCAATAATGGAAGAAACGGACCCTTTTCCATTGGTCCCTCCCACATGAATATAGTCTATTTGCTCCTGGGGATCCCCCATCTCTTTAAGCAATGCCCGGGTAGTATCCAGCCCTGGTTTACTGCCTAAAAGCAATAAATCACCCAGATATGCTTCGATTAACTTTGTAATATCTGCAGACGTTTGATAATACCTTCTTTCTTTATATTGCCTTCCTCTACTTTGGCTTTTTCTTTGCTGATAACTTCCTGGGGCGCCCGGGATAAAAACTGTTCATTATTCAGCTTGGCTTCCGATTTTTCGATATCCTTTAAAGTACTTTGCAGCTCCTTGTTAAGCCTGACCAGTTCTTTATCTACATCGATGATTCCTTCCAGAGGGACATAGATCTCCGCAGCAGCAGTAATAGCTGATACAGCCTGGGGAACTCGGGCCAGTTCCTGCCCCGCAGTAATCTCACTGACATTGGCCATCTCCCTGATATATGACAGATTGTCCACCAGCATGGAAAGCTGCCGGGCTTCCCTGACCAGCAATTGAACTTTTATAGCCT
>JAAYZA010000158.1 GCA_012515055.1 Syntrophomonadaceae bacterium
ACTTGTGTGTTATGGTGTTGCCAGTTTCCTCTATGTTTTCCAGGGTAACATCAATGACCAGGCATTTAAGCCGGGCAAAGATCCGGTAAGCATTATCGATTTCTTCTGCCACCATGTCATCGATGGTTTCAAAATCCTCCGGCAGATCGAAACTGCGCAGCCTTTCCCGCCTGAGATTAAGCAGGGTCTCCATGTCGACAGTCAGACCTACCATGGGTATTTCTCCCCGCAAAGCCATTATTTCGCCTGGTATTTCAGTTTCAAGGAAAATGGGGAAATTAGCTACTTTGATACCCAAATTGGCCAGATGCATTGATAAAGGGGTTTTGGAAGTACGGGGCAGTCCGAATATGATCAGGTCAGCTTCATCAATGGTATCCAGATTCTGGCCGTTATCATGCTCCAGGGTAAATTCGATGGCCGTCATCCGGCTAAAATATTGTTCATCCATTTTATGAGTAAGGCCAGTTATACCCTGTGGCTGATGACCAGTTTTCGTCTGGATGGCCTTGAATAAAGGTTCCATGACATTAACGGCAACAACTCCATGCCCTTGTGCCTTTTCATCTAAAAACTTGCTTAACCCGGGTTTGACGATGGTATAAATGATGATAGCTTCTTCCTCTACAGCTTGATCAACGATTTTTTCTATCTGTTCTTCTTTGGTCACCCGGGAAAAACGAGTAATACTTCTTTCTATGGGAAATTGCAGTACTGATGCTACTGCTATCTTTTCAGCAGTTTCCCCGACTGAATCAGATACAGCAAAGATATGCAATTTGTCAGGCATAAAAATCATCCCCTCCTACTGAAAGCTATTAATATTCCATCTGACTATAGTATTTTACTATTCTACAAGGCCTCCGCTATCTCCTTTTTTTTGTTGCCCGGATGTGAGTTTATACCCATAGCAAAATTTTTCCCCCGTGGTCAGCATCAGGCGGTATATAGGCAGTGTCCGTTGACATTAAATCTGCCAGCTCCTCAATAGCGGCACAAGCCATATTATAATGCAGAAATGGAACACTATTCAAGCTTTTTTGTTCCGCATTGACCAGATAGGTATTTTGATCCATAAAAAGCTGCATAGCTTTGCCGCCGTCAATGTTAAAACTAAATAAACCATAGCCGGACAGATTATCAAAGCCAACTTCCCCCAGGTCGATAGCTTGATAATGCAGCAGTGTCCTGATTTGCTCCGGTGTCGGGTAAACACCGAATCGCAGCTGGCATCGGGAACAAATCAAGGCCAGAGCTCCGCTGATATGGGGTGCTGCCATGGATGTCCCCGACAGTTCTACATACTTTGCATCTGGATAAGTGGAATAAGTGGCCACACCCGGGGCCACAATGTCGATGTGATCATTGGAGTTGCTGAAATTGGCCAGACCCACCTGCAGGTTAACCGCGCCTACAGCCAGGGTTTCCTCATAATATGCCGGAAAGGATATCTCCGATGTATCCGGGTTGCCGTCTCCTGAATTTCCCGCTGCACATACCACCGATATTCCTGCCTGGACAGCCAATATTATTTCTTTATGCATGCTGTTATTGGGGACGGGCCCCCCCAGACTCATATTTATAATGTTGACCTTTTCTCCCTGGGGTCCCTGCCACTGACGCGCCCAGGCAATTCCCCGGCTGATATCACTGTAGCTGCCGGCACCATTTTTGTCTAATACTTTTACCGCCAGCAGCCGGGCCTGGGGAGCAACACCCAGTAATTTGCCATGGGCAGCAATCGTTCCGGCCACATGAGTCCCATGTCCATTATCATCCCAATAATCTTTTACCCCTGGGATCATGCTGATACCGCCAATAACATTTCCGGTTAAATCGGGATGATTATAATCTATACCTGTATCCAGTACAGCCACTACTGCCTCCCGTCCATATGTGACCGGCCACATTTTACGAGCTGCAATCAGTGATACACCTGGCGGCGCCCAGGGTTTATCCGCCAGGGTATGATTAAAGACGGCACCGACGCCATGAGCAAATTGTCGCATAATATCACCTCTTCCTGCTTTATAGTAAGCAAATGCCCTTCATTTGTTGACTATAAAGGGATAAAATGCGCCCTTTCTACCCGCCATGGTATGCCTTGGAATTTCTTTAATCACAGCAATCATCGGTGTTTTCCTATTTAACACCTTATGCTTAAGAAATATGACTTTGGGCCTTATTTATATATTTTTTACACAGCTGCAACGCCGTTCTGGCCCTTTTTTTCTTATGAACTGTCACATGCAATAATATAATTTCTAGACTGAGAAAGGGAAAGGTAACCATAGTTTCAGATTATTTTCTACTAACACTGGCTAATATTAGTATTTAAGGTCATCCCAACTTTTTAAAAACTTACGCACAGTCAAGTTTGTTAAAAGCAGACAATAAGTTGCATTCCCAAATCTTCAGCATGCTAAGAGTAATAAATATACTAAGAGTTGAAGAGATAGTAAAAGGTTGATCCTGGCATAAGCCAAAACCAACCTTTCTTTTTTATTTATCCCGTTAAAATGTCCTAATGCATAGTGTATCTTTTTACTCGACACTACTTGCAAAGAAACCTTATAACCTACTTGAGGTTATGCAATGTTTTTCAACAATTCCCTGCCGTTTTCAGTTAATTCCACCTTAATTCGACCCTGCCCCACGATTTTTATCAGACCCAGGTCAGATAAGTTTTCAGCGACTGCAGTCAGTTCGGTCATATATACCTTAAAAGTATCGGCTATCAAATACAGATAATCTGGTCTTTCCTGCAGGTGGCGCATGAATTCCAAACTGCGCCGATCAATATTTTTAGATTTGAGCAATGCAAGATCGCCTTCATCCATATATTTCTCAGCAATTTTTTCACCTTCAGGGGTGAGTTCAAAGAATAATTGCTTGATCAAGCGGGGGGCTTCCCGTTTTACCAGACCGCTCTTTTCCAGGACATCCAGCTCCTTGTGGATGTGGGCGGCCTGAATTTCATTATTAACTGTGTAAGTAGCAAGAATATTTACAATGTTAGCGGTATCATGATATCCCCGGCGCATCGAAGTAAGTATCTGAATTCCCAGATCGCTTGGCTTGCCTCCCTGGGGAATGGCTTCCACCTCTTTGTCTTTGGTCAAAAGGCTTACTACTACAAGAGTTATAAAGGCAACAGGGAACACCAGCCACAAAGTATGAATCTGTGTATAGTGGTCAGTCAGTAATTCCCAATAAAGAACCGTTCCTAAAGAAGTTATAACTGCAGCAATAGCCCCCTTGCCGTTTCCGATTCTTAGGAGCCAGGAATCCAGATAGAAGATAAATAACGGCGCTCCTATACCAGTACCGAAAGCAAACAGCATCCCCAGGCCCCGGGTCCAGACCAAAGCAAATATAACTGCGGTGATACCGTAAATGATTGTACCCCATTTAGCCCATTTAAGAAGTTTGCCGCTGTCCTTGATCTTAAGGAAATACTGGGCAATATCACGCACCAGCTGGTTTACACCGGAAACCAGGTAAATGTCACTGGTAGACATGGTGGCAGCCATAATCCCTGCCATTATAACCGCAGCCAGAGGAATGGGCACCAAATTGAGCATAGACCCCAATGCCAAAGAGGGTGCTTCCAGATTGGGAACCAGCTGCCTTACATACAGACCGATAAAAGCTCCTATTACACCAGTTGTGTAGGCGATGGCAACAGTCCAAATCCAGCCTATCTTAACAGTCCTTAAATTACGGGTCCCTGCGGAACGTGCCCAGTAGGGAGCCTGATTTAAAAGTGACTGGTGCATCAGAAGAAAGGTGAGCACAGAAGGAACAATGAATTTTATCACCGGCAAAGTACCAAAAGGAAGCGACATAAAGTTAGCCGGCAATTGGGATGCATCTGGCCAGCCATAAGCAAAGATAAGATAAATGGGAAGGATTATGAAACTGGCTAATGCCACCCAGGTAAACTGGATCAGGTCAGTGGCAGTTGCTGCCCAGATACCCCCTAAGGCTACATAAAGAGTCACGACTAAACCGACCATTAATATTGCCATTGGGGTGCTTATACCAAGGGCCCCTGCTATAACGGCCCCGCTGCCCACATACTGCCAGCCCAGGATGGCCAGTGAAGCAAGGAGTATCACTACGGTAATCGCCAGACGTCCGCCTCTGCCATAACGATATTCAAACCATTCAGTCGGGGTTACAGCGCCCGTAGTTCTCCAGAAGCCTGCCCAGAACAGCAAGGCCACCAAAGCACCGGTGCCCCAGCCCAGGTAAAACCACATGCCGCCCATGCCGAACATGTATCCGTACATGACTATGCCCGGCAGGTAACCACCGGAAATTAGTATGGAAGAGTTGCCTATTGCCGTCATTAGCGGGGTGAATTCCCGTCCGCCGATCATGAATTCATTTTCATTATTTGTGGTTTTCTTACCCACCCACCAACTCAAAACAATCATGGCTGCAATATAGATAATTGTTACTGATAACATCCAAGAACTGCCTTCCATTAAATGAGCCTCCCTTCATATTGCGAAGAAATATTGCATAAGATATCTGATCATTTTTACCATGCAGTCCAGCCGCCATCTACCATAAGAACGGAGCCAGTCACAAATTTGGCTGCATCTGAGGCCAGATATAGGACTGCTCCCACCACATCTTCAACTTCACCTACTCTTCCCAGTAAAATCCGCCTTTTGACATCCTCATGGAAATCCTTGTTTTCAAACATCGGTGCAGTAAACGGCGTATAGATAAAGGTCGGGGCTACAGTGTTTACAGTAATATTGTATCTGGCCCATTCCCCGGCCAGAACTTTGGTGAACTGGGCTACCGCACCTTTGCTGGCACAGTAGGAAGAGCGTCTCTCATATCCTACAACCGACATAGCTGAACCCAGGTTGATAATAGAACCGCGGCTCTGTTTGAACATGATTTTACCTGCTGCCTGACAGCAAAAAAAAGCGCCCTTGGCATTGGTGTTTAAAACCTTGTCCCAGGCCTCTTCTGTTACTTCTTCTCCCCATTGTTGCACGTTGACACCTGCAGAATTAAGCAGGATATCCAGACGGCCTGAGTCCGCTTCAATCTGGGCAAATGTCTCATTAATTTGCTGAACGCTGGTCACATCACAAACATAGGTCCTGCATTTTCCACCCGAAGCTTCGATTTCCTCTTTGGCCTGTGCTAAGGCGGACGCCGAATAGTCTATTAAAGCGATCTCTGCCCCGTTTTCCATGAAAGCAATGGCACAGGCTTTGCCTATACCATTTCCGCCTCCTGTCACAGCTGCAACTTTCCCGTTAAGGTCAACGCTTATATCAGGCATTCTTTGACCTCCTATTCCTCCCAAAATGCAAAGGCGCGGCAGGGACTGCCGGTTAGCCCTACGAATTTAAGCGGAAAGAAGCCCACGCAGAAATCATTGTGTTTGGGTATTTTAGTTATATTTACCAGACTTTCCGTATGGATTATCTCCCTTTCGGCATGGACAGTATGATTGGGATAATCAAGATCTGCCGGGGTATCCAAACTGGGAGCATCTGTGCCGATATTCACCAGTCCTTGATCCAGAAGCCAGGTAGTAGCTTCCTTGTTTAAACCAGGATACTGGGTCAGATAACGGTTTGGTTCGCTTATCGAATAGGGCTCGATACCGGTCCAATAAAGCAGGGTCATTCCTGGCTTTAAAGTCACCTGTGCATTATCCAGTGCCTTTTTCACCGCATCCAGGGTTATATGGACCCGACCCGTGACAAATGATAAATCGATCCAGGCCGAAGGGGTGATTAATTCCGGCAGCGTTATTTTGTCCACTGACAAATGTGATTTGCTGGGGTCAAAATGATAAACTGCATCAACATGAGTTGAGGTATGGTCGCAGGTAACAATGCCTTTGACACCGAAACCATAAGGGTATTTGCTGGCCTCGCCCAGGCTGAATTTGGTTTCCTCGTGGGTTTTATGCCACCAGAACGCAGTCTTCATATGACCCGGGTAAACCGGTATATCCGGTCCAACTTCTTTGCCCAGATCCAGAAACGTAATTTTTTTGCCGAATAGTTCAATTGTACTGAGTGGTGCTGGATTGGTTTCAGACATGATCTATTGCCTCCCTTTTTTAAAATTTGTGGTTTTGGCCGATGGCTATGCCGTCGGAAAAATTACCATAACGCCATCTGCCCTCCCTCATGACCAAATTGTTGCAAATAATATGCCAACTTCGCTTCCGGCTGTTGTCAGCATCAAATATTGGGGGGTTCGGATAATATACATTATGGACGGTTTTCTTATACGTTGGAATAAGAGGCACAGGCGATTCAAATACGTGACACGATATTGGTAAAAATGTTTAACAACATCTTAGATATAGTGAAACAATTCACCCGACTCATTAATGAGTCGGGTGTCACGATATTGTTACGCCGCTTCAGTTGTCTTGCAAAGGGATGCCATATTGATTTGCTTTTCGCCAGATAGTAGTCTGACTGGTTCCCAGGACGGCAGCAACTTTTCTGCTGCTTTTATACCTATCGATGTATTTCTTCAAAAGTTCTTTTTCAAATGTTTCGATTTCCCCTTTTAAAGATACAGGATGTGGTTCCTCGTCAGCGGGGTTGAATTGATACTTTGCTTCGGGAGCCATGAGGGTTATCTCCCTTATAACAGTATCAGGACTAGTCACTACTGCCCTTTCAATCAGATTGCGCAATTCTCTTATGTTGCCAGGCCATGAGTAATCATACAATGCGTTTATGAGCTGGGAGTCAAGGGTTTTATTAAGTCTATATTTTTCATTAAAAGTTTCTAAAAAATGTTCTGCCAGCGGTTTGATTTCACTTTTTCTTTCCCGCAATGGCAGAACATAAATAGGGACAACATTCAGCCGGTAGAATAAATCTTCCCGAAATAGTTTTTGCTCCACCATATTTTGTAAATCGCGATTGGTTGCAGCAATAACCCTTACATCAACTTTTATCGGCAGATTTCCGCCTACCCTGGTAAATTCATTTTCCTGCAGGACTCGCAAAAGTTTCACCTGCAGATGCAGGGGTATATCGCCTACTTCGTCCAAAAACAAAGTGCCATGATGGGCCAATTCAAAAAAGCCCATCCTGCCTTCCTTACGGGCACCAGTAAATGCTCCTGCTTCGTACCCG
Source organism: Syntrophomonadaceae bacterium (assembly GCA_012515055.1). Taxonomy (GTDB): domain Bacteria; phylum Bacillota; class Syntrophomonadia; order Syntrophomonadales; family Syntrophomonadaceae; genus UBA1368. Next base: position 7,146 of record JAAYZA010000158.1, read on the forward strand.
AATAATTCTGATTCTAACAGGTTTTCAGGTATGGCGGCGCAGTTAATTTTGACAAAAGCTTTATCACACCGCGGGCTTTGATTATGCAGTTCACGGGCTACCACTTCTTTACCGACCCCTGATTCACCCTGAATAAGAACAGTAGAATCCACTTTGCTGACTCGGGCGATAAGCTCCTTCATAGCTATTGAAGAAGCTGCCTCGGTAACCAGTGTGTCCTTCATTTTGATCTTATTTAATTCATCTTCGTAATGACGCCTTAGACTATTGGCATGTTCTACCTCCTGGCGCAGTATATCCAATTCAGTCAAATCCCGGGCATTGGTAATTATACGAATTAGTTCACCTTTTTCGCTGAAGATCGGATTACCAGTAACCAATATTTCCTTACCGCTTTTCAATCTTTGGGTAAAAGTAACAGCCTTTTTGGATTTGATAACCATTACAACGTCTGAATGATCAAAAAACTCCGCAGCGACCAGATCGTATACATTTTGTCCCACCAGGGAATCCCTTCTTAAACCGGTTATACGCTGGTAGGAATCATTGATACTAAGTATTACACCACTGTTGTCAGTCACCATAATGCCATCAAAGGAGGCCTGGATCACCGCATCCAGCTCATCCTTGAGTTCCTTGGTATAAACCAGTTCATTAGAGATAGATTCCAGTTCAGTAATATCATGAATATTAACCAGCACGTTGGTTAATTGTCCATCCTGGTTAAAAATCGGAGTGCCAATAAAAAGTGCAGTTCTGCCGGTTTTGGTTTTTTCAGTATAACTTACAGATTTTCCGCTTTCTATGACCATTAAAGCAGCTGCTCTATTATATAGACCCTGTTCGATTAATTCATACAATGATTTTCCGATAATGTCTTCGGCTTTATTGCCTGTGATTCGGGTGTAGGCGTCATTGACCCGTAAAACCCGCCCCTCAGCATCAGTAATGAAAAGGCTATCCAGAGATTTCCTTAAAATGGCCTCCATATTTTCGTTGGTCTGCAAGGCATCTTTTAAAATCCGGCTTAAATTTTCTTGATCGGATATATCCTGTACTACGCCGACCGCCCCCTTGATTTGGCCGTTAACGATTATAGGTGAGCGGTTGGAGATCAGGGTTTTGCCCTGGTATACTAGTTTACGATTTTTTTCTACCGCTCCGGATAGTATAACATCAGCCAGCGGACCCTCGGGAAAGACCTCTTCATAAAATTTGCCAATAACATCACAGCGGTTTTTAAGGAAAATTGATTCTGCCGCCTTATTAAAGATCCGCACTTGATGATTTTCATCAATACAGACGATTCCATTATGGACTGACTCGATTACCAGATTGAGTTCTGCTTCACTAAGCAAAACATCGGGCTGATCTCCTGGGTGGGGTGAAAAATTCCTGGGGTTATTCTCGGGCATATTATCGACTCCTCATATCTGTGCAGCACTTTAAAAACTATAGTTTAAATATGGCGAAATAACAAAGGATCACATTTAATAAAAACATAACACAAGCCATGATGATACGACAAGTATGCCGGGAACTGGTAGATATTGTAATACTTTGTGCTTCCGGGGTCTGTCATTACAGTTGATTTAAGGCAGTAGTTTATTAAAGTGTTTATAATCCTTTGCAAGTCCTGAGGCGGCCGGGGCATATCAGTCCACTTGAATATCCTAAATCGCAGCATAATCATAATTTGCAAAGTGTCACTAAAGAATTGTCCAACAAAGTGCTGACAATCCATTTAGAAAGCCGTCGTACTGCTTTTGGTTTTCTTTTTTCCAATGAAACAGCACATATGGCTATAATGTACTTCCCGTACTAAAAAGCAAAAGACAAACGCATTTCAGATCAAGTTACACCAACAACGGCCTTTTATTCGCATTTAGGGCCGTCCCAGTTCTTTTGGGATCTGGTGCGCGATCTAGCCGGAAGGTGTATAAATAATTGACCAATGGGCGTGTTTTAGCTATTATAATAAGAAGGGGGATATGAGGTGAAGGGTCATGCAGGAAAGTGACATTCTCGCACTGGTATTATTAATATGCCTCGGTGTTGGTTTAATCCTGGCAGTAGTAGGTGTATTTATATTTAATAATTCCGATTGGTGGAATAAAATGTAACCCTGTCGGTTATAGTCCTCGCATTTTTTCATTTCTTAAGACGCGCGGGTCTTGTGTTCGCATGGCATATTCGATCAAATCCAGCATTTTCTGCTTGTCTTTGGGTATTTCACCGGTTATAGGCAAATAGTTTGATGCATGGGTGCCGACAAATTTCATTTTTTCAACAGAAATATTCTCCAATAAGACTTTCATTTCTGCCAGGGTTTCCATGGGATCCAGTACCTGAAACTCTCCCTTTTGCACCTGCCGGAACAATATCGTGCCCGGCACTGGCGTTACGGTAAGTGCCGCCAGATATTGCGGTTTCATCTCATTGCAAATCTTAGCAGTATTCAGGGCGTGTTCTTTTGACCGCTTCCCCGGTCCAGCCAATCCCAATAAAATCATAGCCGACAAATTCATCCCGGCCCTGATCAGGTTTTGACCCGCCTGTAGCATTTGACTGTAGTCCACCCCTTTTTTGATTTCCCGCAGTAGCTTCTCATCCCCGGTTTCGACCCCCAGATACGCTTTGGTCAGTCCTGCCGCCCTGAGGGCCGTCAATTCCGAGAGGCTTTTTTCCAGGGTACTGACCGGTCCGGCATAGGTCCCCACATGGCGGAGAGAAGGGAAGGTACGAAAGAGTTCCTCCAGTATCTCCAGCAATATTTCTGTTTCGATGGCGATAGCATCTCCATCACAAAGAAATACTTTTTCCGTGGCCGGATAATATTCGCCAGCCATTTTAATGTCTTCTTTAATTTCGCTTAAACTGCGCAAACGATATTTTTCACCCTTATACATCCCGCAGAAGGTACATTGATTATGGGAACAGCCTATAGTACACTGCAGCAGGTAGCTGTTGGCTTCGCTAAAGGGTCTGAATATATTGCCTTCGTAACGCATGGTGCATTTCCTCGATCTTTCTGTCTTTTCCCTACATTATAGCAAATCTTCCCGGTACCGGGGCTAAAAACCTGCTGCTTCCGGTGCAAAGGGATCCCATTCCAGGTCGTCTGTTAAAGGGCTTGCCATCGGGTCTGCTTCGGTTTCAGTCCCCGGGCCGACCGGTGATCCTGTTTCGTTTTCAGTCCCCTGATCGACCGGAGACTCTGTTTCGGTTTCATCCATGGATTGATCCGGGGTTATCTCCTCTTCGTCCAGCAGTTCTTCATCTTCTTCTGCCTGATCAGCCTCTTCTTCTTCTTCAATTTCAGCCTGGGGTTCGGCCGCAGGTGCCGGCTTTTGTTTAAGCCGGTGACCATAATACAGTTTATTCATATAGTCACGCCATATTGGTGCTGCGACGGTGCCTCCATAGGTGCTGTAACCGGTGACCGGCGCATTGTCACTATTACCTGCCCAAACCACAGTTGCCAGTTCATCAATATATCCCGCGTACCATAGATCCCGACTGTCACTGGTGGTGCCGGTCTTGCCGGCGCTGGCAATAGCAAAACCAGCATTGCTGCCGGTACCGTACCGCACTGCCTGCTGTAATATTTCAGTGATCAGACCTGCCGTGGTCCGGGTAATTACTCTATGGTCCCGGGACTGATAATTATATATGCTGCGGCCATTAACATCAGTTATTGACTGCACCAGATAGGGCTGCTTGAATATACCCTGATTCGGAAACACCGCATAGGCTGCCGCCATTTGCAACGGTGAAATGCCCTGGTTCATCCCCCCCAGAGCCAGAGTCAAATTTTTATCCGCATCTATAATGGTGGTCACACCAAACTTTTCTAAATATTTAACTCCCCTGTCAATACCCAGAATATTCAATATCTCCACTGATGCTACATTATAGGAATTGATCAGGGCCGAGCGCAAATCAGTAGTATCCGGTGACGAAACGGAATTGTTCTCCGGCTGAAAGTCTCCAAATAGGCGGGGTTTATTATTAATTTTCGTATCGGGATAAATGACGCCCTCATTAAGAGCGGCAGCATAATATAGGGTTTTTATAACTGATCCTGGCTGCCGCGGCTGGTTGGCCATGTTGATCTGATTGCGGCTAAAATCAGCCCCGCCCACATAGGCCCTGACGGCACCTGTTGCCGGATCGATCGATACCAGTGCGGCATCCCGGGCAGTAATCCCCTGATTACCCAGGGTTCTTATATGGGATGCCACCGTGTTCTCAGCGGCCTCTTGCATATAACGGTCAATGGAGGTATGAATACTCAAACCGCCCCGGTAAAGGTATTTTACTCCCAGCTGTTCCTCCAGCAAATAAGTCAGGTATGTAACCAGATAGGGGTGCTGGCTGGATTCCGGCTGGTAGGAGCGGAAATAAACCCTTTGATTTATAATGGCATCTACCCGGGCAGAATCGAGGATATCCTGCTCGGCCATAATATTTAAAACCACCCCCTGACGTTTCTTCAGCCCCTCATAATTAGTATCCGGCGAATAGTATTCCGGTGCCTGGATCATCCCTGCCAGCAAAGACATTTCTGCTTCATCAAGGGACATTACCTCCTTATTAAAATATATCCAGGCGCCGGCACCAATGCCGGAAGACCCCCGGCCTATGAACACCTCATTAAGATACATATTTAAAATGGCTTCTTTATCATATTTTTCTTCCAATGCTGCCGCCATCAGTACTTCTTTAACCTTGCGGGTATAAGTTTTTTCATTTCCTAAAAAAAGCGTCCTGGCCAGCTGCTGGGTTATGGTACTGCCGCCTTCCGCTTTGGAACCAGTTTTGAGATTGACCAGAATGGCCCGGGCAATCCCCCGGGCATCGAAACCGGCATGTTCATAAAAGCGCCGATCCTCAACTGCAACCACAGCCTCTTTTATAAAATCCGGAAACTCCGGGCTGTACATCCTTTGATAGCCGAGGCGCGTCATCTCCTGGCCGTCACTGTAATAAACCACTGTCTGTTCCCG
>JAAYZA010000284.1 GCA_012515055.1 Syntrophomonadaceae bacterium
AGGTATGAGCCATCGCACCAATGCTTTATTGTTCCGTAAGGATGCTCTACCACGCATTTGCGTTTTTTGATCTTTCCTTTATCAGGTTTAATTCTTATTACGACCTGCCGTATTAAGTTTTGGCCTTTTAAATAAAGTATTCTTTGTCCATCTTTTAAATCAACTTGTTTAAATTTAGATGCCGTGCATTTATTCATACAATGGCTGCAGGCTGATCTGCTTACAAATCTGGTTGCCTTTTTGTTTTTTAAATACGCTGACTTATTTAATATTTTTCCTTCCGGACATGTGACTGTTTCGCCATCTTCATTTAATACAAAACACTTATCACTTGTTCCGTTTTGAACCTTTTCTATTACTTGAACCTCTATGTTTTTTCCTTCATATGCAGTGGGTAATAATCCGGCCTTCAGACATTTCTCAATATCTTTAGGTTTTGTAGAATCTAGTAGTTCCAAAGTTATTTCTGTTTTTTCGTGTGGTATTGAAATTTCAATTGTATCGACACCCTTTTTAAGCGCCACATGGGGAATTATTCCGTTCTTTAAACAATTAAGCATATCTTCTGTGTTTTCATAGCCATTATCAGCAACAACTTCTAAAATTTTAGTTCCCAGCGTTTCTTTAGCACTTTTTGCACTTGTACTTAATAATCCTGAATCGTTGCAACTATTTGTGACTTCAAAGTCTACTATCATATGGTTGCCTGCATCCACCGCAGTTTGCACATTGTAACAAACATTAAATCCATCGGAATGTGTCCGCATTAACCTTGATTCGGAGTCGGTAAATGATCTTTGTGTCTCATTGTTTTCTTTCATTTCCTTTAAATGCTTGTTATATTCTTCTTGCCGCTGCTTTAAAAGGTTTATCTTTTCTTGTAATTCTTCTTTGGTAATATCCTTGGTTTCGCCTTCGGCTTCATCGTTCTTATCGAGTTCTGTTAGATATTCATCTATGTTTTGCTCTAATCTTTTAAGTTTCTTTTCCAGTTTTGACAGCGTTAAGTTCCTATCTTTAGAGTTTACGGCTTTAAATTTACTGCCATCTATTGCTATCAATTCTTTTTCGTATAAATTTAATTCCATGCAGATTTTACCAAACGTCTTAAAGACTTTTTTCAATGGTTGGGGGTTATCTTTTCTAAAATCCGCAATGGTGCGGAAGTCAGGGGTTAGTTTGCCCATAAGCCACATTAATTCTACATTTTTTACACATTCAGCCATCAGTCTTCTTGAAGTACGAATCTTGTAAAAATATCCGTATATATATAATTTTAGAAGAGATCTGGGGTCATAACCAGGGCGACCTTCCTTTGCAGGGGTATGCTTGGAAAAGCCCGCTTCTTTCAAATCAAGGTTATTTACAAATACATCTATGACTCTAACTGGATTGTTTTCTGCTATATATTCATCCAGTGTTTCAGGAAACAATGTTACTTGATATCTATCACAGGCTTTTATATACCCCATAAGTTAGCACCGCCATTCATAGAATTTCATGATCCTAATAATACCACGAAGTCCCATTGTTTCAGGGTATTCCTGCATATTTTTATTAAATAAATTCTTAACCGCGAGGCCTTAAACTAACATAGTTTTCGGACAGTCTGGGCCGACAGAGGCGTCGGCCCCTACAGTGTCAGTCGTTAGTCGTCAGTCATCGGTCGTCCGGAGAAACATAGGTCTGGCGCGGGTTCGCCTCACTCTTCACTCC
>JAAYZA010000216.1 GCA_012515055.1 Syntrophomonadaceae bacterium
GCGATGCCATCTTAAAAGGCTGGGCGATAGGGACTACTTTCTCTACCCCGGGTAAGGTTTCTACCAGATCCTGGGTCGCCTGAGTGCGCTCGCCAATTGCTCCTATGATGGTCCGTTCAACCCCGGTTGATAAATGGACCTGAAAGCCTTTTTCCTCCAGCCTTTTACTGACCTGTTCTATTTGTACTTTTGTTGCCCGGGACTCCATTACGATAATCATGAAAACCATCCCTTTCCTTGGGGAGATGAGAAAAATACAAAAAGCCACGGACTAAATCAGCGTCCATGGTTTTATGGCTGTTTTCCCCATTATCCTGCCATACTGCCTTGCCAGACTATTCTTATTCTTGCCATTCTACAATAAAAGGATATCATTTGCGATTGATTCTATGCAAGACATACTGTCTTTTTCTTGTTTAATATATCTTTTTCCCATCAGGAACAGTAAATGGCAGGAAACATCACTATATAAACAGAAAGAAATAATAATTTAGAAAGGAGTGATATTATGGGTTCAGATTATGGTGCACTGGCTGTGTGGGGTGCTTTCATCGGTCTTTTTTTCATACTTGGCGCAGTAATGTATATTCTTTTTGCTTATGGTCTCTATACAATGGCTAACCGCCGCAATATAGAGAATGCCTGGCTGGCCTGGATCCCCATCGGACAATTTTATACTATGGGCGAAGTAATCGGACCATTAAAAATCGGAGATTTCCATGTTGACAAACCCGGTTTATACCTGCTTTTGGGTATGGCGGGATGTATGGTCCTGGCCCAGATACCTAATGTTGGTATAATCTTTTCCCTGGCCATGACTGTTTTAACCATCGGAGCCCTTTATTATCTGTTCAGTTGCTATACAACTGAAAACACCCCCCTCTTGTACACGATTCTCAGTTTTGTTACTCTTGGTTTTTTAGCTGCTGTTTTTATTTTCATAATTCGTAAAAATGATTACCGGGGCTATGATGATACACTGACAATCTGATCTCCATTTTAAAAGGCTTTGCCGCAGCAAAGCCTTTTTTTATTGTCCTGCTTATAATAATTAAATCATTTTTGCTATTTGTGCATGGTTTATTTATATAGTAAACTTTTCTTGTGTTCTATGTTTTGATTTATTATCAGCTAATGATATAATAAGTAATTCTGGATAGAACCCTGGAGGTCATTGATGAACCCATTGAAAAAACTGATTGTCGAAGTTATTTATTCGGTTCTTCCAATAACATTAGCGATATTTATTATTCTGATTCTTATAAAGTTTTCCTGGGCTGATATAGCTCAATTCCTGCTGGGTGCACTCTTTGTAAGTTTGGGTCTCTTGTTGTTTTTTCTGGGAACAAAGATTGGTGTAGTTCCGATTGGCAAGATGATTGGAGAGTATCTGCCCCAAAGTGGCAAAATACTGCCCTTTTTAATATCGGGATTGGTACTGGGATTTGCTATTACCATCGCAGAACCAGATGTCCAGATACTTGCCACACAGGTCGATTTAGTCTCAGGGGGTGAAATTCCCCGGGTACTTTTAATAGCTGCTGTTGCACTGGGTGTCGGAGTTTTTATTGCTTTAGGCCTGTTTAAACTTATCAAGAACATACATCTAAAATATATTATGATTGCCAGTTACACGCTGGTTTTTTTGCTGGCATTATTCACCCCGCCGGATTTTATACCCGTTGCCCTTGATTCTGGTGGTGTTACCACCGGTCCCATAACAGTGCCTTTCATTGTGGCACTGGGTGTTGGTGTTGCGGGTGCCTTTGGCGGGAAGCGGACCGGTTTCGGTTTTACCGGTCTGGCCTCCGTGGGGCCCATTCTGGCAGTGATGCTTCTGGGGGTGTTTTTCGGACGATGATAACCAGCTTTTTTGCGGGTTTTGGCCAAATCTTAAAAGAGGTAGCAATTGCCTTAACCCCTATTTTCATCATTGTTTGTTGTTTTCAGTGGTTTGTTTTTCGTATGGAACGAGAGGCTTTCTTAAATATTGTCAAAGGGTTCCTCTTTACATTCATTGGTATCACCTTGTTTTTACAGGGGGTTTATGGCGGATTCATGCCTGTAGGTCATAAACTGGGAAATGTATTGGGTGCATTTCCTAATAATTGGATACTCATCCCGATTGGATTTTTGTTGGGTTTTGTGGCCATACTGGCTGAACCTGCCGTCCATGTAATGAATGATGAAGTCGAAAAGGTTTCCGGCGGTCATATACCGCAAAGGATTATGCTCTATAGCATCTCCCTGGGGGTTGCCCTTTCGGTTGCTCTGGCAATGGCACGCATACTATATGGAATACCACTGCATTATATACTAATCCCCGGTTATCTTCTGGTCTTTTTCATGATGCGGTACACCAACGAAACATTTATTGCCGTTGCCTTTGATTCCGGCGGTGTTGCCACCGGACCAATGACAGTTTCTTTTATACTGGCAATGGCCATTGGAGTTGCAACGGCTATCGAAGGCCGCAACCCTGTGCAAGAAGGCTTCGGATTGATTGCGCTGGTAGCACTGGCGCCTATTTTAACCGTATTAACTTTGGGTTTTATCTATGCTAGACTGAACAAAGAAACGGAAAAAGAGGACGAAGAAGAACAGGTAAAAAACAGTTATTAAGCAGGAGGAGGTCACACAATGGAAGGCATATCATTTGATTTGATAGTTACCATTGTAAACAAGGGCAAGGCGGAAAAAGTAGTGGAAGTATCAAAACAGGCCGGTGCGGAAGGGGGCAC
>JAAYZA010000224.1 GCA_012515055.1 Syntrophomonadaceae bacterium
GGATATTTCTCCGGATGCTGCATGGCGTCTTCCAGGGTCTCTTTTTCCAGTACATTGACATTTATATGATGACCGCCGCTGGCAAAATAACCATCCAGGACGGCGGCTAAATTGGAGGTCCTTTCTTCACTGCTGCGTCCCAGACCGCCAGGGACGATGGAAAAGGTGTAGGAAATGCCGTCCAGGGCATATTCATAGGGCAGCCGGGCTACGGAGGACATGGAGGCCAGGGCTCCCCGGTGATCGCGGCCGTGCATGGGATTGGCACCGGGGGCAAAAGGTTCGCCGGCTTTTCTGCCGTCAGGTGTGCTGCCGGTTTTGCGGCCATAGACCACATTGGAGGTAATAGTCAAAATCGACATGGTATGCTGCGCCCTGCGGTAAGCGGGATATTTCATAAGCTTTTGCATAAAGCTTTTCTGCACCATTACTGCCAGGTCATCCACCCGGGGATCATTATTGCCGAAGGCGGGAAATTCTCCATCTATGGCAAAATCGACGGCCAGGCCCTCCTGGTTGCGAATTACCTTTACCCGGGCATATTTAACTGCGGACAGGGAGTCAGCCACAACGGAAAGGCCGGCAATGCCAAAGGCCATGGTGCGATGGATATGCAGATCATGCAGGGCGAATTGCAGCCTTTCGTAATCGTATTTATCATGCATATAATGAATAATATTCATTGTGTTCACATAGATCTGGGCCAGCCATTCCAGCATCTGTTCATATTTTTCCCATAATTCATCGAAATCCAGATAATCTGCCGTTATGGGTGCAAAATGAGGGGTAATCTGTTGGCCCATAATTTCGTCCATGCCGCCGTTAATGGCATAGAGCAGGGCTTTGGCCAGGTTGACCCGGGCGCCGAAAAATTGCATTTGTTTTCCCACCTGCATGGCAGAGACGCAGCAGGCGATGGCATAGTCATCGCCCCATAAAGGCCGCATCAGATCATCATTTTCGTACTGGATAGAGCTGGATTCAATAGATATGCGGGCACAGTATTTCTTAAAGGCAGAAGGCAGATGCTGTGACCATAGAACTGTCAGGTTGGGTTCCGGGGCCGGCCCCAGATTGGTGAGGGAATGCAGCAGGCGAAAAGTGGTTTTTGTCACCCGGGTACGGCCATCGACCCCCATTCCTCCCAATGCTTCAGTGACCCAGACCGGGTCACCGGAAAACAGCTCATTATAGTCCGGGGTACGCAGGAACCTGATCATCCGCAGTTTGATCACCAGCTGATCTATGATTTCCTGGGCGGCGGCTTCATCAAGGTCCCCCTGATCAAGATCCCGCTTAAAATAAATATCCAGAAAAGTAGAAATGCGTCCCAGACTCATGGCTGCCCCGTTTTGTTCTTTAACGGCAGCCAGATAGGCAAAATAGATAAATTGGACGGCTTCCCGGGCGTTGCGGGCGGGCAGGGAAAGGTCAAACCCATAGGTGTGCGCCATTTCTTTCAATTCATTTAAAGCCTTGATGCCTTCCGATATTTCTTCCCGCATTCGGATCACTTCTTCATTAAATACCGGACGGTCCAGGCTTTTTAGCAAAATAATTCGGTCTTCAATCAAATAATCGATGCCATACAGGGCTGCCCGCCGATAGTCACCGATAATGCGTCCCCGCCCGTAGGCATCGGGCAACCCGGTAATGATCCCGGCCTTGCGGGCTATTCTGATTTCAGGGGTGTAGGCATCAAACACTCCCTGGTTGTGTGTTTTTCGGTAATGGGTGAAGATTCTTTCCATATCCGGGTCGGTTTCAAAGCCGTAAGCTTCCAGGGCCGCATTGACCATGCGGATGCCTCCCGCCGGCATCACGGCTCTTTTCAGGGGGGCATCTGTCTGCAAGCCCACGATTATTTCCAGTCCCCGGTCAATATATCCGGGGGAATGAGAGTTGATAGATGATACCGTGTGGGTATCGATATCTAAAACACCGTTTTGCTCATGTTCCTGCCACATCAGTTTTTTTACCCTGTCCCATAGTCGGCGGTTGCGCTCTGTTAAGGAACACAGGAAAGCTTCGTCACCCTCATAGGGGGTGTAATTTTTATCTATAAAATCTCTGACATTTACCTCCCGGGTCCATTCTCCGGGGGCAAATCCGCTCCAGGCATTGTATTGCATAAGACACTCCTTTATAA
>JAAYZA010000230.1 GCA_012515055.1 Syntrophomonadaceae bacterium
AAAGCTTCGTCACCCTCATAGGGGGTGTAATTTTTATCTATAAAATCTCTGACATTTACCTCCCGGGTCCATTCTCCGGGGGCAAATCCGCTCCAGGCATTGTATTGCATAAGACACTCCTTTATAACTATCTGTTCATTGTTAAGATTTTGCCAAAACAATGATTTATATGCACTGAAGGATTTCTGATAAAGGATTCTCGGGGCGGCATGAAAAGCATATTATTAAGTAAATATCTTTAAATGACCTCTTGGCAAAAGCGCGGTCATGGGGTATATTAAAAGGGTAGTATGGAAATAGCCGGGGCCAGGCGGCTTCGGAGGAAAAAGGGCAGGTCGGCAGTACGGTAGGAATAATATAGGCTCTTATCTTTTGTGTCTTTTTAGACGGCAGATGGGAGTATCCGTGCGAAACCCTGCGGGGTTTTTTTTATTTCCATAATAATTTTCAGGGAGGATGGCAGAATGGAAAATGATTTTGGAAAAAAGGGCAAATTATCGGCAGGACGGGTGATACTGGCAGGGTTAGTGATGATGTTAGTGCTGGCTATGGTCAGCGGTTGTGCCCGGGATCGGGCTGTTTCAACCGGGGCAGAGAAGCCTGGCCAGCAGATCGAATTAAAGCTGGCTCATTTCTGGCCGGCTTCGCATCCGGCAGAAACTGATCTGGTCCAGCCCTGGGCGGCTGAAATTGAAAAAGCTGCCGGAGGGCAGGTCAGGATCACCAGTTATCCAGGTGAGACCTTATTAAAGGCTGCTGACATTTATGGCGGAGTCAAAGATGGTATTGCAGATATAGGCATTTCCTGTTTTTCCTATACCCGGGGCAATTTCCCCGTCAGTGAAGTTTTTGAATTGCCGGGGATCACTTATAACAATTCCAAAGCCGCCAGCATGACAGCCTGGGAAGGGATCAAACAGCTGGCACCTGCTGAAGTTCAGGATACACATCTTTTGATGGTCATTACTACCGGTCCCGGGGACCTCTATACCAAAAAACCGGTAAAAAGCTTGCAGGATCTGCAGGGAATGGAGATCAGGGCAACGGGGCTGAGCGCTGCTACCTTGCAGGCTCTGGGTGCGGCGCCGGTTGCAATGCCCCAATCAGATGCCTATGAAGCACTTTCAAAAGGTGTGGTAAAAGGGAATCTGGGTCCTTTAGAAGTTTTGCAGGGCTGGAAGCAGGCCGAGGTGACTTCCTATATCACTAAAACACCTTTTTTATACAATACTTTATTTTTTGTGACCATCAATAAGGAAGTGTGGAATTCGTTGGATCCGCAACTCCAGCAGACCATCGATGAAGTTACCCGGGAATATTTTGAACAGGTGGGCATCGGCCTGTGGGATAAACAAAATGAAACAGCCTTAAATGGCGATATTAAAACCAATGCTATGGAAATCATCTCCTTGACTCCGGAAGAAACCGATGAATGGATAAAAAGAACGGAACCGGTACAGCAGGATTTCGTCCGGCGTATGGATAAACTGGGTCTGAATGGACAGGAGATCCTGGATACGGCAAAAGAACTGGCTCAGAAGTACAATCAGGAGTTTAAATAATTATTTCGGAGGATAAGAATGGAGACTTATACCAGAATCATCAGTTCTCTGAGCCGGGGACTGGATATTATAGCAGCAGCCAGCATTGTTGCCATGGCAGTGCTGGTTACGGTTAATATATTGATGCGGGGGATATTTAAGCAGCCATTGCTGGGGACCATGGATATCGT
>JAAYZA010000402.1 GCA_012515055.1 Syntrophomonadaceae bacterium
ACAGTGAAAATCCTACCTATGAGGAAGTCTGCCGCGGAAATACCGGGCACATGGAAGCGGTGCAGATTACTTATTACCCCGGGATAATAAACTACCGGGACCTTTTAGAAGAATTCTGGCGGCAGATTGATCCCACCGATGCCGGGGGACAATTTCATGACCGGGGAGTATCCTACCAGACAGCAATATTCTACCACGATGCGGAACAACAATTGGAAGCGGAAAGTTCCAAAGAGCAGCTGCAAAACAGCGGGCGTTTTAAAAAACCCATAGCAACAAAAATTTTGCCGGCCGGTGTTTTTTATCCGGCGGAAGATTATCATCAGGATTATCACCGCAAAGAACCTTATCATTACAGCCGCTACCGGGAAGCCTCCGGACGGGATTATTTTATTAAACGCCACTGGGGCTATGATAAGGAAAAACTGCGCAAAAAGCTAAGCAAAATGCAATATGAAGTGACCCAGAACAATGCTACCGAGCCGCCTTTTAACAACGAATTCTGGGATTATAAAGGAGAAGGGATCTATGTTGATATTGTTTCCGGGGAGCCTTTGTTCAGTTCTCTGGACAAATTCGATTCTGGCTGTGGCTGGCCCAGTTTCACCCGGCCTCTGGAAGCTGCCAGTATAAAAGAAAAAAGTGACAGAAGCCATTTCATGAACCGCACAGAAGTAAGAAGCCGCAAGGGCGATTCCCACCTGGGACATGTCTTTGATGATGGTCCGGCACCAGCCGGCCTGCGCTATTGCATCAATTCCGCCGCTTTGCGTTTTATCCCCAGAGAAAAGCTGGCTGAAGAGGGTTATGGTGATTATTTATCCCTCTTTGAGTAAAGGATTTGCTGCACCAATGCATTATTTTCGGCAATAAAAAAGGGATCAGTTTTAACTGATCCCTGTTATTTACGCTGGCTTATCTGTAATCATTTCTCCTAGCCTGGAAACAATCTCTGCAATAAATCGGCCTTTCACCAGTAGGTTCGAAAGGAACTGTGGTTTCAGCGCCACAGGAAGCACACACTGCATCGTGCATTACGCGGTCTTCCCTGCGATTGCCATATCCGCCGCGCTGTTGTTTGCGGGCTCTTCTGCAATCCGGGCAGCGTCCAGGTTCATTTTCGAAACCTTTCTCTGCATAGAATTCCTGTTCTGAAGCTGAGAACAAAAATTCAACTCCGCAATCTTTACATGTAAGGTATTTGTCTTCGGCCACTAATAAACATCCCCTTTGTAGGAGTAAACTCTTGGACTTATTTTTCCCCGCAAAGGAGGCATACTAAGAACAAGGCAAAGCTATTGTACTTCATTACAATATGGTTGTCAAATTACTTTTATCATCTATTTTCATCATCTGCTTTTTCCACCCTGACCAGCAATTGCCCATCGGCAGCACTCAAAGTAACTGTGTCACCGGCTTCGATTTCCCCCTTGATTATATACCGGGACAGCATGGTTTCAACTTCATGCTGGACCAATCGTTTCAAAGGCCGGGCACCATAGGCCGGATCATAGCCCTGTTCTGCCATGTACTGCAAAGCATCATGATCCCAGTGCAGATGTGCTCCAATGTTCCGGCGGAAACGAAATGCCAGGTTTTTTAATAGTATTTCTGCAATGGCTTGAATCTGTTCCTGATCTAAAGCATGGAAGACGATGATCTCATCTACACGATTTAAAAATTCCGGCCGGAAATAGCCTTTTAACATCTCAGTGACCCGGGTTTTCATTTCTTCGTAATCCCCGCCCGTCTCCTGATAATTTAAAATCTCATGACTGCCGATATTGGAGGTCATTATAATGATGGTGTTGCGGAAATCAACTGTCCGGCCTTTCCCATCGGTCAGGCGCCCATCATCCAATATCTGCAGGAGCAGATTAAATACGTCATTATGGGCTTTTTCTATCTCATCAAATAGTATTACTGTATAGGGTTTGCGTCTTACAGCTTCAGTAAGCTGCCCCCCCTCATCATAGCCCACATATCCCGGCGGAGCACCGATCAGGCGGGCGATACTATGTTTTTCCATGTATTCGGACATATCGATCCTGATTATACTTCTTTCATCATCAAAAAGAGCCTCAGCCAATGCTTTGCCCAGTTCTGTCTTCCCCACTCCGGTAGGACCGAGGAAAATGAAACTGCCCACCGGCCGATTGGGATCTTTTAACCCGGAACGGGACCTTAACACGGCATCAACCACTGCTGAAACTGCTTCATCCTGTCCCACAACTCTTTGATGCAGAATATCGTCCAGCCGCAGCAGTTTTTCCCGTTCACCGGCCAGTAAGCGGCTGACCTGGATACCCGTCCAGCGGCTTACGACACTGGCTATATCCTCATCGTCAACTTCTTCTTTTAACAGGCGGCTGGCCTGGTGTTTGCCGGCTAAATGCTCTTCTTCCGCCTTGAGCTTACGTTCCAGATCATTTAAACGGCCATATTTTAATTCAGCGGCACGGTCTAAATTAACTTCCCTTTCCGCTCTTTCTATCTCAATGCGGCATTCTTCTATTTCCTTTTTGATTTTCTGCACCCGGGCAATGGATTGTTTTTCGGCCTGCCAGCCTGCCTGCATGGCGTCTGATTCACTATGCAGATCCTGCAGTTCTTTTAAAAGATTACTCAGCCTTTCCTGGGAAGCACTGTCCTTTTCTTTCTTCAAAGCCGCCGCTTCGATCTCCAGCTGCATTATCCGCCGGGTTATTTCATCCAGTTCCGCCGGCATGCTGTCAATTTCGGTCCGCAGCTTGGCCGCTGCTTCGTCCACCAGGTCAATTGCTTTATCTGGCAAAAACCTATCAGAGATATAACGATCGGATAATACTGCTGCCGCCACTAATGCTGCATCCTGAATCCGTACCCCATGGTGGACTTCATAACGTTCTTTCAAACCGCGCAAAATGGAAATAGTATCTTCTACTGAAGGCTGATTCACCATTATCGGCTGGAATCTTCTTTCCAGGGCGGCGTCTTTTTCGATATGTTTACGGTATTCATCAAGGGTCGTGGCCCCAATAGCCCGCAGTTCTCCTCGGGCCAGCATGGGTTTTAACAGGTTGCTGGCATCCATAGCCCCTTCCGCAGCCCCGGCACCTACCACTGTATGCAATTCATCAATGAACAGTATAATTCGGCCGTCAGAACTTTCGACTTCTTTTAAAACTGCTTTTAAACGTTCTTCGAATTCACCGCGATATTTGGCTCCGGCAACCAGTGATCCCATGTCCAGGGCAATACATTTTTTACCCTTCAAGCCTTCCGGAACATCCCCCACTGTAATACGACGGGCCAGGCCTTCCACTATGGCAGTTTTACCCACACCGGGTTCGCCGATCAATACCGGATTGTTTTTGGTACGCCGGGAAAGTATTTCTATCACCCGGCGGATTTCTTCATCCCGGCCAATAACCGGATCCAGTTTGCCTTCTGCCGCCATCCGGGTAAGGTCACGCCCGTATTTCTCCAGGGCTTCATAGCTGTCTTCCGGATTATCACTGGTCACCCGCTGGGACCCGCGGATACTGCGCATAGCTCCCAGCAGTTTTTCCCGGCTTAAACCAGCACCAGCCAATAATTCTTTTAAATCATTTTCCCCTTCAAGGAGAATACCTAAAATCAAATGTTCGGCACTGACATATTCATCTTTTAAAATTTGCGCTTCTTTATCCGCCTGGGCCAAAATCCGCGATACATTGCCACTTATATATACTGAACCTTCATAACCATATACCGAAGGTATTTTTTCCAGTAACCGCTGCAGTCCCTCCCGTAATGAAACCACATTGATGCCGGCTTGTTCCAGAAAGCGCATGGTTACTCCGCCTTCCTGCTCCAATAAAGCCATCAGCAGATGGCGACCGCTGACTTCCTGATGATGACTGCCCGCCGCCAGCTGCTGGGCATCAAGCAAAGCCTGGCGGGATTTTTGCGTTAATTTATCCATGCTCATATTATCCTACCTCTTTTCTTTCAACTGGCGAATTTCATTTTCCAGTTCCGTGATCCTTTCTAATAAATCACAAATCAAAATCGCCCCATTGAGGTTGATACCCAACGTATCCCGCAAACGGGCAATTTTATTTATCCGGTAAAGATCCCGGCAATCAACTTTCTCATTTACCACTTCAATGACTCCCAGTTCCTCCAGGATCTCCAGAAGTCCGGGGTGAATAGAAAGCATGGATACCGGCAGCCATTCTTCTTCGGCGGGGAAAACTACGCGAACCATTTTCATAAAAAATCACCCCTATTTTTCATAAATCTCTTTTATCTTTTGATACAATTCTTTTTCTTCTGCAGTGATATTCTTTTTTACTTCGATATTGACCCGCACAAAATGATCGCCTTTCGGCCCTTTCCTGCCCGGCAGCCCCAGGCCCTTTAATCTTAGCCTCTGGCCGCTGGAAGTGCCCGGCGGAATAGTGATTACCACTGTTTTATCCAATGTGGGAACCGCTGCTTTATCACCCAGCACCGCCTGATCGGGCCTGATATTCAATATACTTTCCACATCCTGGCCTTTAACAGTAAACTGCGGATGAGGCAGCAGTCTGATTTTCAGGTATAAATCCCCCCGTTCCCCGCCGCCGAAGCCTTCACCGCCCTGGCCTTTAAGCCTGATGGTGCTGCCTTCTGCTGCCCCCGGGGGTATTCTTACATCAATGTTTTTTTGCCCTGGAATCGAACCGGTCCCTCCGCAGCGTGTGCAAACTGTTCGCCCGCTGGCCCCGCGCCCCTGGCATTCGCTACATACGCTGCCGGTTGAAAGGCGCAGTGATTTAGTAACACCATGATATGCTTCTTCTAATGTCAGTGCTATTTCACTTTCCACATCCTGTCCCTTAAGGGTTCCTTCATAACGGCTGCCGGTTCTGCGGCCGCCGGGTCTGCTGCCGAATATACTGGCGAAAAAATCGCTGAATCCCTGAAAATCTTCAGGATTGAAATCATTGCTGTAATAATAGGAACTGCCCATGTCACCGGGATCGAAACTATCACCGGTTTTCCAGTTGCTGCCGAGGCGGTCATATTTTGACCGCTTCTCGGCATCACTTAGCACTTCATAAGCTTCATTGATTTCCTTGAATTTTTCTTCCGCCTGTTCTTTGTCCTTCTCCGAATGAAGGTCAGGATGCCATTTGCGTGCCAGTTTCCGATAGGCAGCCTTGATTTTTTTGGCGTCCGCATCACGGGGAACGCCTAATATTTCATAATAATCCCGAAAGGTTACTGCCATAACATCAGCCTCCTAACCTGAAACAACTTTAGTTCTCATCAAACTCAGCATCGATGACTTCTGCCTCATCAGTTTCTGTGTGGCTTTCGCCGACAGTTGCATTGCCCAGATCTTGCATGATTGCTTCCAACTCACTGGTTCTGGCTTCAATCTCTTCAATTGGTGCCTTGTCATCCAATAATTTGCGCAAGCTGTCTATGACCCCCCGGGCCTTTTCCTTGTCGGGGCTTTCTGCCAGCCCTTCCAGCTGATGGCTGGCGTTATAGCAGATGGCATCAGCATTATTACGTGTTTCAGCCTCCTGCCTTCTCAGGCGGTCTTCCTCACTATGTTTTTTCGCATCATCAATCATACGATCTATTTCCGCTTTTTCCAGATTGGAGGAATTGCTGATGGTCACCGTTTGTTCTTTACCGGTGGATTTATCCTGGGCACTTACTTTCAATATCCCATTGGCATCGATATCAAAGGTCACTTCAATTTGCGGCATCCCTCTCATAGCTGCCGGAATCCCATCTAGTTTAAACTGTCCCAGTGTACGGTTGTCCCTGGCCAGTTCCCTTTCACCCTGCAGTACATGTATGTCAACTGCCGGCTGATTGTCTTCCGCGGTGGAGAAAGTCTCACTCCTGCGTACCGGAATGGTAGTATTCCGCTCGATGATTTTGGTCATTATGCCGCCCATGGTTTCAACTCCCAAGGACAGCGGGGTAACATCCAGCAAAACTACATCTTTGACTTCCCCGGACAATACTCCGGCCTGAATCGCTGCCCCAACTGCCACTACTTCATCAGGGTTTACCCCCATATTAGGTGACTTGCCGATAAGATCCTGTACTAATTTCTGCACTGCCGGCACCCGGGTCGAACCGCCCACTAAAATGACCTCATCGATATCCTGTTTGGTCAGACGTGCATCTTTCAAAGCATTATCCACCGGCGCCCGGAGTTGTTCCACCAGATCATGGATCATGTTTTCAAATTTGGCCCGGGTGAGTTTCATTTCCAGATGTTTGGGACCATCGGCGTCTGCCGTAATAAAGGGCAGGCTAACCTGGGTTTCCATTACACTGGACAATTCAACTTTGGCCTTTTCAGCGGCCTCCGTCAGGCGCTGTAATGCTTGTTTATCCTTGCGCAAATCTATGCCATAGTCTTTTTTAAACTCCTCGGCCAGCCAATCGACGATCCTTTTATCAAAATTATCCCCGCCCAAATGAGTATTGCCATTGGTGGATTTTACTTCGAAAACACCGTCACCGACTTCCAGTGTCGATACGTCGAAAGTGCCTCCGCCCAGGTCAAATACTAATATGGTCTGATTGTTTTTGCTGTCTAACCCATAGGCCAATGCCGCAGCTGTGGGCTCGTTTATGATCCGCATTACATTTAAGCCGGCGATCCGGCCGGCATCTTTGGTGGCCTGCCGCTGGGCATCATTAAAATAAGCCGGGACTGTAACCACTACATCGGTAATCTTCTCTCCCACATAACGAGAGGCATCTTCCACCAGTTTCTTCAAAACCATTGCCGATATTTCTTCCGGCGCATATTGTTTATCCTGCACGGCAAATTTTACTGCATCATCTTTTCCGGCTATTACTTTATAGGGAACCAGAGTCATTTCATCAGCAACTTCGGAATATCTGCGGCCAATGAATCTTTTTATCGAATAAAAGGTATTTTCCGGGTTTAAGGCGCCCTGGCGTTTGGCGATCTGCCCCACCAGTCTTTCTTCACCTTTGAAAGCCACCACCGAAGGAGTAGTCCTGCCTCCCTCAGCATTGGTTATTACTTCCGGGCTGCCGGCCTCCATGATTGCCACAGCTGAATTTGTCGTTCCTAAATCAATACCTAAAGCTTTTGCCATTTTAATAACCTCCTTGTTTATCAAACTATATCCAGCTAAAAAGCTGATTACTTCTTTTTTTGACTGCACATCCAGTGTTTAAATGATCTTCTTAATCAATTATAATACCCCTTTATTTAATAGTCAACATTAGTCAAACACTATTTTAAGCCGGCTTGATCCCGCATGGTTATCATATCTATCCTTGTTTTGCCCGCCTGTATGCTTAAAAAATTTCCGCCGCCGGTTCTGGATGATTCATTGCTGCTGGCAGCTGATGATCGTCAGCTGTTTATCAAATTAATACGCTGTACCAGATTCCAGCTAAATGCATTGGTCAGTTTTGGTCAGGCTGGTCAGGAAGTCCCTTTTGATTCTATTATCTCCACAAGTTATATAATGATTTGCCGGACCGAAAAAAGGGGGAAAGACCTGGCAGTTCCCCCATAAAAAAAGATCGCTGCAGCAGCGATCTTAAAATAAGCAAAATATTTATTAACTTCTGTTCCCGTCCTGACAGTCGGGCAGATATATAAATATTTTTTCCTGGGCTCGTATGATATCCAGTAATATCTGGTTTATGGGGGTACTTATTCCATATTTTCTTCCCAGCTCAACAACTGTCCCGCCGAATATATTTACTTCCGTCTGCCGCCGGGCCTCAATATCCTGCAGCATAGATGTCTTGCCGGCAGGAGAAAGCCCGTCTATGACTCCCAGCAATTCCTGTATGTCATCCTGCCCTAAATTTACGCCGGCGGCAGTTGAAATGCTGATTACTTCCTCCATGGCTCCCAGCATGATTTCTCTGGCTGCCGGTACATTCTGGAACACTCCATAGGGGGCCCGCAAAACAGCCGATACCTGATTTATCCCCACATTGAGCAGAAACTTCCACCACAGGGTCCGCATCATGTCTTCCGGCACGGAGAAATTTATCTGCACCCGGGTAAAGAATTCCTGCAGCTTTTTAACTTTGGCGGAGTAATCACCCGGGTGGTTGTTCTTTTCCCCGAAGGCAATCGTACCCAGATTCTTAAAACTCACCCGATTGCCTGTTCGGACGGAATCGATCCCAAAACAAAGGGAATAAAGGATTTTTTCCCGGCCAAAAACATTTCCGATGATTTCCTCGCTGGTGATACCATTTAACAGGGAAATGATTATGGTATCGTCCCCCACGTGGTGCCGGGCCAGCTGTATTGCTTCCTCCAGCTGGTTGAATTTCACCGCAAATATCAAAAGATCGGCCGGGGAGCATTTTTCCTCCGGGGCATAAATATCAAATTTAATAGTGCTGCCATTTATATTTATGCCTTCGTTCCTGTAATTTACATACCTGGCCCCATCAGCGATAACCCTTATATTTTCCCGGGGAAGGAACTGGAGCATCTGGCCGGCATAAGCACTGCCCACTGCCCCTAATCCTACTATAGATATTTTTTCAATCTTTTTCATTTGTCCCTCACTTAATCTTTTTATATATTTTAAGCCAGGAAAGGAGAAATAGAAATATGGACGGACACTATTTTGTTTTTTACATTTCAGGCGAAAGTATTGTCAGATGCGGAAAATATATGGGATAATAGCAGGGTATGACATTACGATATCCATGGGGTGAAAGAATGAAAAATCACGAACTTTATCGGCGTAAAACTGTCAGTGTAGAAGAAGCTTTAAATCACATCAAAAGCGGGCAGGAAATCTGTTGCTCCCTGATAGCCTGTGAGCCGGTTGCCATGCTCAGCCAGCTGCATACCATCAAGGACAGGGTCGAAGATGTATCAGTGGTTGCCGCCCTGCTTACCTATGAATATGACTTTTTTATGGACCCTGGTATGCGGGGTCATTTTACTTTTAATAATTGGTTTTATACCGGCGGCGCCCGTAAGGCCCATGCCAATGGTACGGTGTCCTATATCCCCCTGGAACTGCACCGGGCCGTTTCCAGCCGCAGTGCCCTGCGCAAACCAGATGTATTTTTAGGCTGTGCCAGCCCCATGGACCAGCATGGTTATCTATCCCTATCAATTGATTCTGTATATGAAAAAGAGATTATTGAACGAGCTGATACGGTGATTTTAGAAGTGAACCCTAATTTCCCCCGGGCTTTTGGCGATACGCATATCCATATCTCTGCCATCGATTGCATAATTGAAACAGACCGCCCGCTGCCGGTTATGCCGGAAGTAAAAATCAGTGCTAAGGAAAAACTCATCGGTGAGTACGTTGCCGATCTGATCGAGGATGAATCGACATTGCAAATCGGTTACGGCAGTATCCCCATGGCTGTCACGGCTTCCTTGACGGATAAAAAAGATCTGGGAGTACATACCGAACTATTCAGTGAAGGTTTGCTGGATCTTTATGAGGCGGGAGCAATAACCAACCGCAAGAAGACCATCTGGAAGGACAAATTCATTGCCGATTGTGCCATTGGCACCAGGCGTCTTTATGATTTCCTCGATAATAATATGGCCGTTGAGTTTCACCGGGGCAGTGTGGTCAATGACCCGCTGATCATCGGGCAGAACCATAAAATGGTGGCCGTCAATTCAGCACTGGAAATGGATCTCACCGGCCAGTGTTGTGCAGAATCTATCGGGAGCAGGCATTATAGCGGAACCGGCGGTCACAAGGAGTTCGCCCAGGGGGTGCAATATTCACCCGGCGGTAAATCGATTATCGCTTTTTTATCCACCGCCCGTAATGATACTGTCTCACATATCGTTCCTTTTTTATCACCGGGGGCAACGGTCACCACCTCAAGGATAGATGTGGATTATGTGGTGACAGAATATGGTGTGGCCAGTTTAAGAGGGCGTTCCGTCCGGGAACGGGTCAAGGAATTAATAAATATTGCCCACCCGGATTTTAAAGACTATCTGCACAGTGAAGCCCAGCGGAATCAAATCTGGTAGAAAGCAGACCACCAGACATTATATTTCTATGATCCGGACCTGGTTGGTTTTAATGGCCTGAACCTCTGCTGCGCTTAACTTCTTGATAACCTGCATTTCACCGCTCAAGTATTTAAGCCGGCGGCGGATTGCCCTTTCGGAACCATGAAAATAACGGGTCTCCCCTGCACCCCCCTGAATAAAATCAACCTGCCAGTAATCCTTTTCCTGTTGACTGGTGCTTAAGGCAGTATATCTGCGCAGAGTTTCACCTGATTTTCTGGCCACATGGAGCCCCGCAGCAAAGGCAATTGTTAAGACCGCACCTGCTCCCAGAGCTATTTTATCTGCTTTGCCGGCCCGGTTTATCCCTTCTTTTTCCTTCATTAAATCCTCCCCCTGATTGGTCAAATCTTTTTTCATGATTTTCTTACCAATAATAAAAATGGGACAGGCTCAAATTGATATTTTAGCCCTTTCCCGCATGAAAGCGATTTCGCGGTCGACATCTCCCTGGATTTCAGCAATACGCCGCTCTGCATCGGCACCCTTCAGCAGACGGCTGAAACGGCCCTGGCTTTTTACATATTCATCAACGGGCAATGGGGCTTTTTTCCCATTTATAATCTGGGCACTGGGTTTGTTGAAAGTGATATGGCCGTTTTCCGCCTCCCACAGCAGCCAGGCACCGCTATGTACAGCCACGCGGCTCATTTTAACCGTTTCCGCCATATCAAATTGCCAGCCCAGATAGCAGGGGGACAGTATCTCAATGTATTTCATCCCCGGGATGCTTTTGGCTTTAACCACCTTGTCGTATAAATCACCCGGATAAGCCACCGTCGCAGTAGCCACATAGGGGATATTATGCTCCAGCATCAGAAGGGGCATGTTTTTCTTGGGCTGACGTTTACCGCTGGGAGTTGTGGTGGTGAAGGTCCCCCGCGGTGTGGCTCCGCTGCGCTGTACGCCGGTATTGCTATATGCTTCATTGTTATAGCAAAAATGAATGATATTATCATTGCGTTCGGCAGCAGCTGAAAGGGCTTGAAAGCCGATGTCATAAGTACCGCCATCTCCTACCCAATTAAATACCGTAGGAGTCTCCCCTTTAAGCCGTCCTTTTTCCTTCATTATTTCCAGGGCATGGGTAATACCGGAAGCGGAAGAGCCCGCCGTAGCGAAGCAAATATTGATACAGGGCCAATCATATCCCAGCCTGGGAGTCATCCCCATACTGGCCACTGAACAAGCCGGGGTCAAAAGCATGATCGCATTAGGCCCCAGGGCTTTCCCCACCATGCGCAATGCCATTGTGGAAGGACATCCGCCGCAAGCACCATTGCCGCTTAAAACCTGTTCATTATCAGGTAATTTCTTTATACTGGTTGCCATGTATTCTTCATTCCTTTCGTGGTCAGTTCTTTATTCATCCATCATGGCGCGGATCTCGGCCGCCATAAAACGGCGGGTAAGATCGACTCCGCCAATACCCATTACCCGGTTTTTAACCGTAACATCATTGCGCCGGCCAAAAAGAACACTTTTTAGTTCCTGAGCCAGAATGCCGCCGGGATGCCCAAAATTATAATTGCGGTCCAGGACCATCACCTGAGCATTCTGGGGCAGGGCTGCAATAATATCCTCGGTGGGGAAAGGCAAATACAGACGCGGTCTGAGAAGCCCCGCCTTTATCCCCTGTTCACGTAAAATATCAATGGACAATCTTAATTCTGCTGCCATGCTGTTGATGGCCACTGCCACCACCTCCGCATCCTCCAGCAGATAAGTGTCGATAGTATCACCGCTCCACATACCGGTGATATCCTGGTACTCCCGGGCGGCCTGTTTAACCAGCGGTATGGCTGCCATGATATCCTCGGACAGCATCTGCCGGAAAGGTGCATATTCAGAAGCATTGGTAACATTACTGAAGGAAGAAGGATCGCCCGGGTCCAGGCGCCACTCCGGTTCATGGGGGGGCAGAAACCGGTCGATATCTTCCTGGGGCGGCAAGGTCAGGGGCATCAAACAATGGGATATGGCAAAGCCATCAAAATTGACCATCACAGGTATATTGATCTGTTCCGCCACCCGATAAGCCTGCAAAACAGTGTTGAAGACCTCCTGATTGGAAGAACAATGAAATTGAATCCAGCCAGTGTCCCGCTGGGAAAATGAGTCCTGATGATCGGCCCATAAGGTCCAGGGGGCGAATACGCCCCGGTTGACATTGCACATCACTACCGGCAGACGGCCGCCGGAGGCCATGTGCAGCACTTCACACATATATAAGAGCCCATTGGATGAAGTAGCTGTAAATACCCTGGCACCAGCTGCTGATGCAGCAACTGTTGCTGCCATGGCACTATGTTCACCTTCTACCGGAATAAAACGGGCATGTAATTCGCCGCTGTCAACCATATCAGCAATGGCTTCCATGATGCTGGTCTGAGGAGTAATGGGATAGCCGGGGATTACATCAACACGGGCATATTTTACCGCCAGTGCCGCAGCATGGGCACCAGTATCCATTATTACTTGCGCTGTTTTCACCAAATTACTCCTCCATTTCCATCTTAATAGCACCGGTGGGGCATTCAAGGGCGCAAACGCCGCAGCCCTTGCAATAACGATAATCTATGGTTGTTATGTCGCGGTCGATAACTGCTTCCGGACAGTACACCCAGCAGATCTGGCATTTGTTGCAAATATGATAATCGATCACCGGCCGATGTGTCCGCCAGGAACCGGTTTCGCCGCCGGAGCCTTTCGTCGGCCAGGATATAGGGCGGTAGGCTTTCGTAACTGACTTCATTGTTTCCATTCCTTTCACAAATCAAAATAATAATAGTTTAGAAATTTATACGGGTCACCATATTATAAGCCTTGCCTGCCGCACCCAAATTGCGTTCGCCGGAAACTCCGGGCCATTTGTTCCTGAGGGTCTGTTCCATGATACTTTGAGGGATATCCAGGACCCGGCACACCGCCCCAAACAGAGGAATATTTATAAAAGGCCCGTCAGCTGAAAACAGGCCGGCTTCGCGGGCAATAGCATCGGCGTCTATATGCCAGGTGGGATGTTCATTGACAACTGCAGCAAAGGGCGCATTTATGATTACAGTACCATTCTCGACAATGCCTTCCTGCACTGCCGCTTCGGTCAATTTTTCACTCATAACCACCACGAAATCCGGTAATTCACATTGGCTGTGGGCATGAATGGCGGTGGGGGACATGCGTACTGCTGCCCGTACCGGTGCACCACGCCTTTCCACCCCAAAGAAGGGCAGAGCCTGCCCCTGCTCACCATTTTCCAGAGCAGCCTGGGCCAATAAATGGGCTAATGTCACGGAACCCTGCCCGCCAAACCCGTTGATTCTCATTTCTAACATAATAACTCCTCCATTCTTTTCCCGCCGTATGTTGGCGGGTTATCCCCAAGTAAATAAAAGACCAGATTTAATTCCCTGTTACTGTACTATTGATTTTTTAAAATATATTCACAAGAGAACCAGTGTATCATTACAGTCCGGGCGAAAAATAAAAAACTCTTCGTTTCAGAATTCTGAGACGAAGAGTTTAACTCCGCGGTACCACTCAAATTAACGGTTTACCCGTTCACTCGATCAGGATGCCGGATGCCGGATCCGATATCCCCTCCCTTTTAACGGCGGAAGTCCCGTTCGAGCCTACTTTCATAATGATTTCGGTCGACACCTCGAGGGCGAGTTCTGCTGCTCCCTTTGGCCGCCTTTCACCATATAGCGGCTCTCTATGACCCGAGGTTCAGCTTACTATTCCCTGTCATCGTGATTTTAATATATTGCATCTATTATACAGAACAAGCAGTTTTCCTGTCAATATGTTTCTACTCGGCTTGTTTCTGCCTGGCCTGTTGTTTTCATCCGGCCAGATAAACGTTTAAACCATAATTTTTTCAGGCAATCTTCTTTTGCAGCAGTGTGCGCCGGGCAGCGGCAGCTTGCTGCACCAGGGCACTGCATTTTATGGCATAGGAACGAACTGATTGGCCGCCGGCCTTAAAACTCCCTCGGTAATTGAAATGGGAGCGTTCCATCAGCCGCCGCCCGCCTTCGGAAATAGTAAACGCCCCAATGGCATTGATGTCCGGGCTATCCGTTCCCTGCTGCCTGACGAAATTTCGGCCAAAATCCCGCACCAATGCTCGGGTATACTGCTTATGCTGTTTATCATCCAGGTCAACGATGACTGAACAGATATACAGATACAGATCGGGATCAGCAAAAGACTTTATATGGTGCATTGCTTCGTTTTCATTCATCTCCCCGGTTAAAACCTTCTGCCAGACAGAATGCTCCAGGGGGATGACCCAATAATATCCCCTGACCTCACCGTCAATTTTACAAACACGGAACATCATGGGATCTTTTTCAATTAATTTATGGATAAACGCGGCTTCAGAATGCCAGCAGGATGCAAAATACCTTTTTTCCAATCTCAGCATTGCTGGTATGTCCTTGCTTCGGGCACATTCAACCTTACATGCCGGTTGGTTCATAATGTCACCTTCCTTATTATTGGTCAAACTGCGATTTTAAAAAATTGCTCTGCTTTTGTTGTCCATAAAATATGCCGCCAGTATCAACGGGTCATATAGTACACCGCTGCCTGGTAATATTATGGGCACCTGAAAATAGTGCTGAAATCATAGTAAATCACAGCTTTATATATAATTTAAAATCTTATCTGGCTTAAATAATAAGGAAGCTACAGAGGGGAGCGTTTGATTGAAGTGTTTTGCGGGGTAATCATGATTTCACCTTCCATATTCTAACTCCGGAAATGGCCTCGAAGTCTACTATTATTATAGTCCGTCCTCGTCTTTTAATCATGCAGCAAGCCCAGGGGCATCAGGAAGTAAACAAGCGCAATAGGCAGGAAATCCCGGGATGATATTAATTAGTTTGTATCAATCTGGGGTTAACCTTGAATAACCCGGAAGACTATGCTTATTCTAAATCAATTGTTTATCGTTGATTGTCCCCGGGCAAAAAAAAACGCCGATCCATTGATCCGCATTTTTCCTGTTTATCAATACCCAAAATACCGTCGGCCCCATTTTGATTCCTATCTCTTGATAGGTGGGTGTCACTGTAAATCCTTCATTCTTCCCTTCTGCCAGGGCTTGATATCCAGATTCAGCCTCGTAAACTCCCGTAACAGTTTTGTAGGTTCAAAATAAAGGCTTAACGAATATTCCAGGATATTTATTTTTTATGGTGCGGCGAGAGGGACTTGAACCCTCACCCTCGCGGATACGCCCCTCAAACGTACGTGTCTGCCTGTTCCACCACCGCCGCATTATCCTATCCGACAATAGGAATTATACAATAGTTGTTGAGGTGGTGTCAATTGCATCAGAATAAAGGTAAAACGAGCATTTATTGGTTATTGCTGACCTTTTCGGCAGTTGTTTCGGATTTTTTCAATTGAACCATATGCCAGTCAACCATGCCCAGGCGATCAATTTTCAATTCCCGGGTCTGCTCTCCGGCTATGGCAGCCGATTTCTTCTGAAACAACCACACCATGGGGGCATCATCAATAATGATGCTCTCGGCTTTCCCCAGCAATGCCAGCCTTTCCTTGTTGCTTTTTGTTGCTGCCCGGGCCTCATCTAAAATTTTATCGACCTGGGGATTATGATAACCGGTATAATTACCGCGCCCGGCCATGGAACTGTGAAATAATCCATAAAGTAAACTATCGGCAT
>JAAYZA010000157.1 GCA_012515055.1 Syntrophomonadaceae bacterium
GCGAAAACACAGTAGAGAAGGTGTAGTTGATGGATGACAGAAAAAATATTAAAATGGTGCTTAATATTGCCCTGTTATTAGTCATCTGCATCATATTATGGTGGGGACAACAGAATTTATCGGCTTTTTATATCAGGATACTCAATCTATCGGCAGTTTTTGTTATTTTAGGCATCAGCATGAACCTGGTCCTGGGTTTTACCGGGATGTTTTCCCTGGGCCATTCGGGTTTTATGTGTATCGGGGCCTATGTTGCTGCCATACTTACCATGTCACCAGCCAGCAAGGAAATTATCTATTTCATGGAACCGATAACACCGGTGCTGGCCAATGTACAATGGCCTATATTTCCTGCCATTGTTGCCGCTGGTGTAGTTTCGGCTATTTTTGGTTTTCTCATTGGTATCCCTGCGTTAAGGCTCAGGGATGACTATCTGGCTATTGCCACACTGGGGTTTGCAGAAATTATTCGTATCGTGGTGACCAATACTATCACAATAACCAATGGTGCCCTGGGTCTGAAAAACATACCTTCGGTAAAAAGCTTGTGGGTCTACTGGGGTATAGCAATAATAACCGTGATCATCCTTAAAAGAATTATTAACAGCAACTGGGGTTATGCCTTTAAAGCCATTCGGGACAATGAAATCGCCGCAGAAGCAATGGGCATAAGCATATTCGGCCATAAGGTGCTGTCTTTTACCATTGGTGCATTTTTTGCTGGGATTGCCGGTGCTTTGATGGCATTTCTGATTACTTCGGTGGATCCGACCATGTTCAGATTTACCTTCACCTTTCAGATTCTTTTGATCGTAGTTTTGGGGGGCATGGGAAGTCTGACCGGATCAGTAATATCGGCTGTTGTCATCACAATATTAATGGAAGTGCTCCGGGTAGTGGAGCAGCCTATGAATCTGCTGGGGATACTGCAAATACCAGGCCTTCCAGGGATGAGGATGGTTATATTTGCTCTGGGCCTGCTCCTGGTTATTCTGTATTATAGGCAGGGTTTGATGGGGACCAGGGAATTTAACTGGGATTATATTCTGGATAGAATTGATTCTATCAGAAAACGGGGGACATCGACATGATGAAAGAGGTTCTGACCACTGATCATATCAGTATGGAGTTTGGCGGCCTGCGGGCTGTTTCAAACCTGCATATGCAAGTATTCCCCGACGAGATTGTTGGCTTGATTGGCCCCAATGGTGCTGGAAAAACAACGGTTTTTAATATGATAACCGGAGTTTATACTCCCGTAGAGGGACAGATCTATTTTAATGATCAGAATATAACCGGTTTAAATCCGGCCCAAATTGCCAAACTGGGTATTGCCAGGACATTTCAAAATATACGCCTGTTCAATTCCATGACGGTTTTGGAAAATGTCATGATCTCCAAGCATTTGCGGCGCAAGACCAATATAATTGATGCGGTATTGGGATTACCCCGATATAACCGGGAAAGGCATGAACATTATCAGGAATGCATGGCGCTTTTAAAGAAGGTGCAGCTGGATGATGTAGCTCATGAAATGGCGACTTCACTTCCTTATGGCAAGCAAAGGAGATTGGAAATTGTCAGGGCACTGGCAACTGAACCTGCTCTGTTATTGCTCGATGAACCGGCAGCGGGGATGAACCCTAATGAATCACTGGAGCTGATGGAGTTTATAACCAGGATAAAAAATGAATTCAATTTGACCATCCTTATGATAGAACACCATATGGAAGTGATCATGGGGATATGTAAACGTATCTATGTGCTTGATTATGGAATAAATATCGCCGAAGGCAATCCCCGGGAAATTCAAACTGACCAGAGAGTTATTGAAGCTTATTTAGGGGTGGATATGGATGCTTAGGATAACGGATTTACAGGTGTACTACGGCGGTATACATGCATTAAAAGGTATCAGTCTGGAAGTGCCGGAAAACAAGATTGTAACACTGGTGGGTGCCAATGGTGCAGGTAAAAGCACTACACTGCGGACTATCTGCAATATAGTGCCGACTGCTGCCGGGAAAATATATTTCCAGGGAAAAGATATTACTAACAAGCCGACGGTGGAAATAACCAAAATGGGCATTACTCTCATCCCGGAGGGACGCCGGATTTTTGCCAATTTATCCGTACATGAAAATTTGCTGATCGGGGCTTATGCCAGAAGTGATAAGCCGGGGATCCTGGCAGATATGGAAAAAATCTTCGCTCGTTTTCCCCGTCTTAAAGAAAGGGAGAAACAAATTGCCGGGACTCTTTCCGGCGGTGAGCAGCAGATGCTGGCTATTGGCAGGGCTATCATGTCCCGCCCCCGTCTGCTGATGATGGATGAACCATCTCTGGGCTTGGCGCCTTTATTGGTCAAAGAAGTTTTTAATATCATACGGGATATTAACGATGAAGGTATGACAATCTTATTGATCGAACAGAATGCCACTGCCGCATTAAAAATAGCGGATTACGGATATGTAATGGAAACCGGTAATATAAGACTGGAAGGACCGGGGAAAGAATTAGCGGAGAAAGAAGAAGTTAAACTGGCCTATTTAGGCCAGGGTTAATAAAAAAAGGATTATTTTCAAGCTTACCCCATTGAAAATAATCCTTTTTTAAAATATTAATTTAAATATCGTGATGGATCCCGGCTATTTTATCAACGGGAAGGACGAAGGCTATGCCTTTTCCGGGTTTGCATAAATCAGTATGGTTAAGAATCGCATCCAGAACAATTTGAGTTTTGGCTCGGGGAATCAGGGTTAATACTATTTCTTTTTCAGGTTCGATGGGTATACCAAACAATTTAGCTTTTTCATGGATGCCGGTACCACGTCCAAAAAGTATGGTGCCCCCTTCCGCACCGGCCTGTTTTGATACTTCCACTACTTTTTCCGCCTTGCCCTTGTTTACAATGGTAACTATCAAATCAAATGATATGCCTTCCATTGTGTGACCTCCTCCTGCTTAATAAC
>JAAYZA010000145.1 GCA_012515055.1 Syntrophomonadaceae bacterium
GGTTGACAGCTTTCACTGCCAGAGGATCAAAAGGGATCCTGCCGGCCAGTGGCAGCTTATTATCCCGACAATAAGCTTCGATTTTTTCTGTGTTAGCTGGATTGGTATCATATTTATATATACAAACAGCGATTCTGGATTGAAATTGCTGCGCTGTTTTTATAATGCGTTCCATGTCACTGAACCCCGAAATGGAAGGTTCAGTCACGATTAAAACCATATCCACACCGCTCAGTGAAGCGATTACCGGGCAGCCTATCCCCGGCGAACCATCAATGATGGCCAGCTCTACATCTTCCCTGGCAGCTGCCGTCATCTGGTTTTTCACTTCTGTAACCAGTAATCCTGACGTACCGCTGCCCATCCGCAGCTGAGCAGTGGAAAATACCCCCTCATCAACAAAGAGCATCATGTCACCGGCTACATAGGGATACAATTCTATCGCTCCCGCCGGACATATCGCTTCACAGACAGCGCAGCTCTCACAGGCATAATAGTCCACTTCGTATTCATCACTGTTCTCATCATAAAGGATAGCATTAAAACGGCAGTGCTCGCGGCATAAATCGCAGCTGGTGCATAATTCCATGTCGATACGGGCTTTGGGCATGCCCATATAATCAGATCTTCGGGGCTCAACTGTCTGGTTTATGACCAAATGCAGATTAGGTGCATCAACATCGCAATCGGCCAGAGCTCTGGCCTGCAGAATCTTAATAAATGCACTGGCAACCGTCGTCTTTCCCGTCCCCCCTTTACCGCTGAGAATCAATAGCTGCTGCATCTGGCACCTCCTTTAATACCTTCTGGAGCAATGAACTGAATAACTCCTGGTATTTGGCTTCCTCCCGGGCTGCAATCAGACCATTGGAGTTTACATAGCTTAATTCGTGATCAAAAGGAATCCTTCCCAGTATGGTAACACCATTTTCCCGGCAATATACCTCGGCAGGGTTTTCACCGGGCAGACATTTATTGAGTACTGCGCCATGGGGCTTGTTGAAAAGCTTGACCAGTTCGTGGACCATGGCCAGATTATGCACACCGAATAATGTGGGTTCCGCTACCAGAATACAGTAATCAGCATCTTTTATGCTTTCCATGACTATACAGGCACTCCCTGGGGGGCAATCAATGAAAACTGTTCCTGCTTCCGGCAGTCCCTGCAATAGATTCTCAATGATGGGTATCCCTGCTGGCTCGCCGGTGTTCAATATGCCGGTGGCGACTTTGATATCTGCGGAGATCCCTCTTTGTATCACACCTATGTTTTTATCAATTTCTGTCAAAGCCTCTTCCGGACACAGCAAAGTGCATCCCCCGCAAGAATGGCAAATATCATCGAATATCCGCAATTTATCATTGAAATAGGCTAAGGCATTGAAACGGCAAAAATCAACGCAGATGCGGCATCCATTGCAGCGTTCATCATCCACCACAGGTATCTTGACGGCAATATTTTCACTGACGATCTGCCGGGGTTTAAAAAACAGATGTCCATTGGGTTCTTCCACATCACAATCTATGTAGGAAGAGCCGGTGGATACTGCGGCCAGATTCACTGAAACCAGGGTTTTACCGGTGCCGCCCTTGCCGCTTAATATGGCAATTTTCATCCTACTTTCCGCCATTGTTGTGCAAGCCGGCATGGATCTCATCCAGCAAGGATAATTTGCCGCCCTTGTAAGCTCCAATATTATCCTGGATGGAATCACCTTCAGTTTTATATATTTTAATATCCGCACCCTTGATCACTTCCGCTGCGTTTTCACCGCAACGCGGGGTCAGCAAGACTTTGGCGCCACTGTCCACAACAGTTTGGCCAGCTTTGATACCGGCTCCTCCCTGACTGGAAGCCGCCGCGTTTTCAATAAACTCACCCTCTCCGGTTCCCGTATCATGAATAAGGAAATAGGGGGCCCGGCCAAATGATTTGCATATGCCTTTGTCCATCGCCCTTTCATTGGTTGGTATCGCCACTTTCATTGCTTTTCCTCCTAAAAATTTTATCCGGGCTATATTGTTCCCGGTTAGTGAACATATGCCCACATAAAATGCTACCCTGAGCTTTTTATCTTGTCAAGCTATTGATGGGTTTAAAATTCATCCCTTCGAATTACCAGGTCATAAAGTCTTTCAAATAATTATATTTAGTAATTGACATATGCCCACATACTTATTATGCTTATAGTTAATAACAGAATTCATTCTATTCCTCCTAATTTTCTTCCTTTTTAGAAGGACCCTGACTGCTCAAGCAAAACAGTTCGGGGAAGCCTCTCCGAACTGTTTTGTTTTTTTTGTCTTAATTTTTATAAATTTTCCACTGTTTCGATGAGGCGGTCAAAGGCCTCCTGTAGATTCTGCCGCTGAATCTGCCAGACTGTTTTCCCCAACCTAGGGAGATCATGGACTCTTTCACAGGCGGGAATGGGATCGGCGATCCTCTCAGGACCAAAATGTTCCGCCAGGGCAAATAGCTCCTGACTATTATGTTCCCATTCCTTGCTGTTCATTTTATTAGGAACAATAAGAGTGATCCCACCATTTTCTTCCGGCTTGCTCAGTAATATTTCTTCCCAGCCGGCTGTTTTTTCAACCTCTTCATCCCTGTTAAAATCAATGCAGACCAGCAAGTGGTCGTACTCCCCTATAAGGGTCTCACATTCCGCATCTTCTTCCGGGACCAAAAGCATATAATCGGCATCCTTTTCCATGGGCAGACCCATTGCCATGATTTCCAGTGAAGGTATCTGCACTGACTCCTCATCTTCCCTTGCCTTTTCCATAGCATTTTCCCTATGCAGACTATCCAGATAATCATGGAGTTTATGATTGCCCCTGGAAGCAGCGATCATGACCCGATACCCTTTCCTGACCAGTCCACTGCCCAGGTTCACTGCCAAAGTAGTCTGTCCGGCTCCCGGATGACTTGAAATGATAAGTATCTTTTTCATAGGTCCCCTCCTGTAAGACTCCTTTATTACTGGGGCAAAGTAAAACTAAAGGTGGTCCCTGCCCCCGGGCGGCTTTCCGCCCAGATCTTTCCTCCGTGAGCTTCCACATAACCTCTGGCAATGGCCAGCCCCAGCCCCATACCGCCCTCCAGACGGCTGCGGCTGTCATCAACCCGGTAAAAACGGTCAAAAACATGGGGCAGATCCCGCTCACTGATTCCAGGTCCATTATCAGTAATGGAAAACAGCAGTCGGCCCTGATCCCGTTTCAAGGATAAGGTTACAATGCCGCCGCTGCCAGCATGATGGACAGCATTGGCCAGCAGATTAAGCAGTATTTGTAATAAGCGGTCCTGATCAGCCGTTATTTGCGAGATATCATTTTCCACTTCAATAGTAAATACAATTCCTTTATCCTGAGCAGCGAAACTTACCGGGTGCAGCCGGTCCATTAACTCGGAAAGCGCAAAAGAAGCTGCCGTTATGGAGAGTGCTTGATTTTCCACCAGGGACAGATTGTCAAGGTCCTTTACCAGCCGTGATAGTCTTATGACTTCGTCTAGAAGCAATGTGACATTTTCATTATCGTCGGGGATACTACCGGCCTGCATCCCTTCCAGCTGGCCCCGGAGCAGGGTCAGGGGTGTCCGTAATTCATGGGAGATATCAGCAGTCAAACGACGCCGCCGGGCTTCTGCTTCCTCCAGATTCCCGGCCATTTTGTTAAAATCATTTGCCAGCTGCACAAACTCCTGATCCCCAGTCAAATCAACCCGTTTATCCAGCTGCCCTTGAGCTACCTGATGGATGGCAGTGGATAATTCCCCCAGGGGGGCACTGACTCTTTTGCCCAGGACCAGCCCCAGCAGCAAGGCAAACACCCCCATAAACAGGGCTATAAACCCTGCATTAAATGTCAGTTTGCTGATAAAATCGTTTTCCAAAGATGCCAGCCCAGTTCCCAGTGGGCTCACTATATATAAAACACCTCGGGGTTCATTATCGACCTTTATGATTTCGGAACTGGCATCATTCAAGTCGATCTGTACCTTTTTTCCGGTCAGCAAACCACTGCTATCTGCTACTACCGTCATTTGCATATCAGTAACGATCAGGCGCTGTCCCAGTTTCGATTTCATCGGCATCATTGCACCGCCCCGACGTTTCCCCATCCCTTGCCCCATACTGTTTCCGGCCGGGCTGGATCCCAGGAATTCCTGCAGACCTTCCGGCCCCTTCGATGCATAATACTCGCTTACCACTGGCAGCCATTGATCAAGGGTCGCCTGATCATAAAGCCTGATGTAATCAGTAAACAATTGGCGGGTGATCAGCAGCATCAAAAATGTTGTAATAATGACTGCTAATACCGTTATAACTATCAATGTCCCGGTAATTTTATTTGCCAGCGCTGATTTAGCCATTCTCATTCTCCTGAAGTCAATTTATAGCCGATGCCGTAGACGGTTTTGATACTCACCTGACTGGCGGCGGCGGCCTCCATTTTATGCCGGATATTGCTTATATGGGTATCGACTGTCCTTTCATAACCTTCATACATATCTCCGAAGATCCGCTCTAAAATATACAGCCGGGAGAAGACCTGTCCTGGATTTCCGGCTAATAGCACAAGAATCTTAAATTCACTGGCAGTAAGCTGCATCAAAGTGTCGCCGATAAAAGCCTCCATCCGCTCGGGATCAAGGCGCAGATCGTGGTATGACACCAATGTGCTTTGCTCCTGCGGGCGGCTGCGGCGCAGAACTGCTTTTATGCGGGCACTGAGCTCCCGCGGCGAAAAGGGTTTGGTCATATAATCATCAGCCCCCAGCTCCAGGCCCAGTAATTTATCGATTTCATCTGCCCGGGCTGTCAGGATGATAACCGGGGTATCATGCTTTTGTCTGATTTTCTTCAGGACTTCCCATCCCGATAATCCGGGCAGCATCAGATCCAGGACCAGCAGATCAGGTTTGATCTCCCGCCAGTAATGTAAGGCTTCAGCTCCATCCGCCGCCGGGACCACTTTGTAACCTTCCTGTTCAAGGTGTAAAGCTATCATGTCACGAAGCTTTTTTTCATCTTCTGCCAGCAAAATAACTGTTTCCACTAAAACACGGCCCCCTTTATGGTTACAAGGACATCCGCACACTGGTCTTGTTTATCATAAGTATAACACTTAAGCTAAAACGAATTCCCCACCGCTAAATTTCCCTCTCCCGGCTTTCCGGATCCAGGGCTGAATAAAACCAACAAGCCCCGCTGTCAAATATGGTCGACTGAAGCGGAGCTTGCTCGCAGATTCTTATTTTTTGGTCAGGACATCCAGCCCCAGGCAGCTAAATAAAGGATTACTGAATGTAGGGGCAATTGCCCTGATTGCCGCCCATTCCTCTGCCCATGCCTTTACCTTGTCCCTGTCCCTGACCCTGGCCCATTCCCTGACCCTGGCCTTGATTTCTTTTTTCTCCGTCTTCTCTGGCATAGCCCATTCCTGATTTATTGGGGCCGGCAGAAGTCCTTTCCATATTTGTTTTGATTTTCTCCTGCATATTCGTTACGCATTTTTCATATTGCAGTTCAGTGATCTTATTTTCCGCTTTAAGCTTCTGAAGTACAGCGGTACGTTCAGCTGCGACCTTGTCGATGACATCCCGGGGGCTTACTCCTTCGTTTTCCGCAATAGCGGCAAAAGATTTCCCTTCCTGCCTCAGTACACAGATTTCATCCTGGCTCAGGCCGGTCAATTCCGCAACAGCCTTCAGCATTGTCTGAGCTCGCTGCTGTCCAGCCATGATCCCCTGGCGCAAAACCTCTTTAGTTTCAGATGGACCGCCGGCAGCAATGGCATTAAGGGCCAAACCGCCTAACAACAATGAAATTACCATAACAACTACTAACATCGGTTTATTTTTCATCATTTCTGCCTCCTTCCAGGATCGTATCGATCCCAGTTCCTATGATATGAAACTACTATGAGGATAATATCAAAAAATCTTTAAGAAATTGTCAAGATTTAGCTTGCTTAATCCGGTCTTTTCCCCAAAGCCAGAAATACAGTAAAGGTTTTTTTATCTCTTTCGACACCAATAATGTAGATGCCTGGATATGAGGGTTAAAGATGACCCGGGAAATCTATCCCGGGG
The DNA here is from genome assembly GCA_012515055.1 of Syntrophomonadaceae bacterium. GTDB lineage: Bacteria > Bacillota > Syntrophomonadia > Syntrophomonadales > Syntrophomonadaceae > UBA1368. The sequence continues at coordinate 6,104 of JAAYZA010000145.1, forward strand.
CCTAAAGAAAAACACTGTCCCTTTTAAGACAGTGTTTTCGTTTTAGCATCAACTAAAGACTACTTGCCTAATTCTTCTGCCAGTGCCCGGCTTTTTTCCGATAGAATTATGGCTAATCCAGCGGCATCCTTGTTTTTACCCAAAATAAGTGATGATGCCAATTCGGCTATGATATTTTTTATTTCAAAAAACAGCTTGGTTATCATAAATCACCCTCCACTCGCTGCTGCCAAAATTTATTACCTTTTAAATATATATTTATTCTAATATATATACTCATTTTTAACAATATAACTTTCATTTCGTCAGCAAATAATTCGTCCGCAGCTTATGGCGATATACCCCATTATTTCGCAGAACGCTATTCTTATTTTCCGCCAGTTTTCGCCATTATCCTTGCTGCAATAGCTTTTATGTCAGGTGAGTCATAGTTTTCAATTTGCCCCTGGTCAACGGCCTGGTTCAGCACTGCATCCCAGGGAAGTCCGCCTAAATAATCGATGTCATTGTCGCGGGCAACTTTTTCTCCCTGGCTTTCCCCGAATATTTGTAATTTCTCCTGACAATGACTGCAAATGGCATAGCTCATGTTCTCCACCAGTCCCAATATGGGGATCGACATTTTCTTCGCCATATTGATGGTCTTTTTAACCACCATTACTGCCAGCTCCTGGGGTGATGAAACTATGACAATACCTTTCACCGGCAGGGTCTGCATAACTGTAAGGGGAACATCACCGGTTCCCGGCGGCAGGTCTACCACCAGATAGTCCAGGTCCCGCCAGTCGACTTCTTCCCAGAATTGTTTTACGGCACCAGCCAGAATCGGCCCTCTCCAGATAACCGGGTCATCTTCCCGGGGTAAAAAGAAATTGATGGATATCAGTTTGATCCCCAATTTAGTCACCGGCGGGATGATGCCATATTCTGATCCTTGCAGCTGAATATCCTTCAGCCCAAAGGCTCGCGGCTGACTGGGTCCAGTTATGTCCGCATCCAGAACCCCAACTTTATTTCCTTGCCGGGCCAATTCACTGGCAATCAGACCCGTGACGGAAGATTTCCCCACACCACCCTTACCGCTCATAACCACGATCACGTTTTTGATACTGTTTAATGAGCCGATCAGGCTTTTTTCAATTTCCACTGCTCCATCGCAATCATTTGGGTCAATATTGCATGAGCCACTGGAAGCACAGGATTTACATCCATCAGACATTATAGGTCCCCCTTTAAATTATTTTACTGCTTGAGTATTTTGCATAATCCCATTACTCTCATCCTAAGCATTAGCAACGTAATGCTGGCAGTACATTGTTGTCCCTGTAATGGAGCTGCATTAATCGTGCTGCGGGCAGCAATAAAAAATATATTATGCAAAACCCTCCATCATATGATCCTTTTTTCATAATGATTACTCTATAATTCTATCTGATTACCTTTTATATTCAACAGATTACCTGATTTTATCCAGCAAACCCTTAAAAGCCTCCTCAAAATGCCGATTTTCCCTGGCCGACCTTTTGCGGGGATTGATATGCTTGCCACCGGACTGTCTGGCTTTGGCATTCAGGTATCTCTGGGTCAGCAGTATATCGATATTCTGCTCGGTATATACTTTGCCGCTGGGACTAACCGCCACGGCACCTTTGCCCAGAACAATGGAAGCCAGTCCATAATCCTGAGTAACGATGATATCACCCGGTTCAGTCATATTCACAATAGTTATATCGGCAGCCTCAGCTACTTTATCCACTGCTATCGTTTCCGCATAATCACTATTGATTTGATGACTGTAATTTGACACCATTATTACTTTTATCTGGCGGCGCCGGGCCAGGTCTTCGATAATCTTCTTGACCGGGCAGGCATCTGCATCGACGATAATCTTCACACCAGCCTCCAATCTTTACCTTTTTTATGATATTAGAAGATAAACCCCTCTTTTTCTTGCTATTTTATCATATAAATCGTTCAAACGTGATGTTTCTGCCCACCGAAATGAATTGGACATGTTGTTTTGCCTGATAGTAGTGTAAGCTATTCATAGGTCTATCGTATTATATTTAAGTAATTGGGGAGCTGGAGATTTTGGTAAGTGACGAGTTGTTAGCGTCCAGGGCTTTGCAAGGTGATATCGACGCTTTTGAAGAATTGGTCAATAAATATAAAAAATCTGTATTTGCCATAGTATATAGGATCATAGGTCAATATCAGGAAGCAGAAGATATCGCCCAGGAAGTCTTTTTGACCGTCTATGAAAAACTATATCAATTCGATATGGGCAAAAAATTTGCCCCCTGGATACATAAAATCGCTGTAAATACTGCCATCAGCGCTTTAAGAAAAAAGAAAAAAGTGATCAACATCAGTTTTGATGAGACCTATATCCAGGATGATACCAGCGGGGACTCTGAAGATCCCCAGGTATATTTTGAGCGCAATGAATTAAGCAGTTTTATCAATGAAGTTATAATGGAACTGCCGGAAAGTTATAGAATCATCATCGCCCTGCGTTACCAGATGGATTATACCAATGGTGAGATCGCTGAGTCCCTGGGCATAAGCAAGGAGAATGTCGAGGTCAAGGTGCATCGGGCCAGGAAAGCCATGCGCAATCTATATATGAAAAAGATAAAGGAAAGGGGGCTGCCGGATGAATTGCCAGCAAGCAGATAAATATATATATGCATACTGTGATGCCCGGTTGTCCCCTGAATTAGTGCGGGAATTCGAGGAACATCTGCTGGGTTGTGAAGAATGCCGTGATCTGTTGGTTTTAATCCGTTTGGAGAATGAGGCCTTACTGGAAGCACTGACGGCTGATAATCTCCCTCTGGATGATCAATTTACTGCCCGGGTGATGGCAGCCCTTCCCGCTGCCGCCCAAAATATGGTCCCGGATAATACGCCGGGAATCAAACCCGCCCGTTTCTGGCGTCCGGCTTTTTACCTGGCCGCCACTGCCGCTGTGGTTTTATTGCTGACTGCAGTTACCCCGGGCTGGTTTGATAATTTCAAACAGGTTCCCCAGACTGATATAGCGGTGAATGACACCGGTCTGCTCCAGCAACAGTCAGCTTCCTCACCCCTGATGGTTAAGGAAGAAGCGATGACTGACTCCGGGGAAAATTATGATGTTGCCGCCGAAGCTGACATACTCTTAGATTCTATTGCTGATTATGACGACACTCGCGCTCCCTGGCAAGATACTGATAATAATAACAAACAGCAAACCAATCCCCATCTACAGGTGGCCATGGCCGATGAGGCACTGTTCCAGTCCGAAGCAGCACCAATGCTGCGGGATGGCACTGCTATGGCCAAGGAAGCCCATCTGACTGAGTTTATGGAGAGCCCCTATCGTTATCGTACTTATTCCGTTAATCTGGTCAAACCAGTTCATAATTTACAGCTGGTCCCAGAAAATCTGCCGGCCAATTA
>JAAYZA010000141.1 GCA_012515055.1 Syntrophomonadaceae bacterium
AGATGGTGGTTTTCGGCGATCGGCAAAAATATCTTACAGCGCTGATTGTTCCGGCTTTTCCGGCTCTGGAAGAATATGCCCAGGATAAAGGCATCACCTACAAGGATATTCCTGATCTTTTGACCAAACCTCAGATCGTACAGCTTTATTCTGATCGGATAGCAGGGCAATCCAAAGATCTGGCGGCACATGAAAAGATAGTAAAATTCAAGCTTTTAGATAAACCTTTTACAGTGGAAAGCGGTGAAATGACTCCCAGTAACAAGATCAAAAGAAAGATAATCGCTGAAAACTATGGTGATACAATCGGCAAAATGTATCAGGAATAACAAAATCAGTTATTACATTAATAATACCCGGCAGCAATCAAGCCGGGTATTATTTTCCTATCCTTTATTTATAGGGTAAAAACTATTAGTATATTATTCAGGAATTCATCATGATGAGGAAAGGATGCTGCGTTAATGAAAGATGCAAATCTTGGGACAACGAATTATATAGATATCGAAGACCTCGCCATCGTTAACAAGGTTAAAGAATTAACTTCCGGATGCGAATCCGAAGGGGAGAAGCTAAAGGCAATTTTCTATTTTGTACGGGATGATATACCCTACAATATGTATGCTGTTTCCGGCAATGCCGAAGATTACAAAGCCTCCAGGATTCTGTCGGCCGGGAAGGGGTTTTGTATTCAAAAAGCAATCTTGTTCACCGCCCTGTCCAGGGCAGCAGGAATACCGTCCCGACTGGTCATTGTAGCCATTCGCAACCACCTGATTTCCTCGGAGGTAGTAGAACTTTTAGGGGGCAATCTTTTCTTCCCCCATGGTTATAGTCAGGTCTGGCTGAATGATCGCTGGGTAAATATTGCTGCCACCTTTGACCAGCCTTTATGTGAAAGGATGGGAGCAGCAGCAGCCGATTTTGACGGTCAAAATGATACCTTGCTACCCAAAACGGATCTTAAAGGCAATCCCTTTATTGAATATATTGACCATCATGGTATATATGCTGATTTGCCCTGGGATTATATTATGGAAAAAATGCCGGTTTATTATGATGAGCGCTGGCAGATATGGTTCGGTGATGAGATGGAAGCACTCCGTCAAAAATACGATGGTGCCAGAACGGACCAGGATAAACAATAAATGATTCTGCAGTAACAGAATAGAAACAGGTTTGCAACAAGTATGCAACAATAATGTAACAGCAGGTGAGCAATGGCATCCCCAAAAAGGATAAAAGCCGTTTTTAGTTTTATGCCCCCCGTTGCCACCCCGTTTCTTAATTTGCCGTAGAAAACTGAAAAAACAAAAACCTCCGAAGTGCGGAGGTATAGCCTTTTATGCTGGTGGGCCATACAGGAATCGAACCTGTAACCTTCTGATTAAGAGTCAGCTGCTCTGCCGATTGAGCTAATGGCCCATGAATACTGCAATGAATATTATATACGCTGTCAGAATAGATAGCAAGATAAGAATTGAAAAATAGCGGTAAATAGCGGTAATAACATGGCAGGACCCAATAAGGGAAACGCCGACTCAAGCTGGAAGGTAGAAGATGGAAGGTATAAGGAGGGGTAAAAATAAAACCGGGGCACACCATAAAATAATGGGCGGATCTTTATTTATGCTTGAGATAGTATTCTTTTATCCGGGCAAAACTTTCTTTGCTTAATTGATGCTCGACCTTGCAGGCATCCTCATGGGCTACTTCTTCCGTAACACCCAGTTTAATTAATATCTCCGTAAGCAGAACATGCCTTTCGTAAACCCGTTTAGCTATATCCAGGCCGACATTTGTAAGGGTAATGTAACCGGATTCATCTATCTCTATAAAACCGCCCTCCCGCAATTGTTTCATCATAACACTGATAGTGGGTTTGGAATATCCCATCTCATTGACCACATCGATAGAACGAATGGAATCCTGCTTTTGCAAGAGCATAAATATAGTTTCCAGATAATTTTCAATTGTTTCGCCAACCTGCATTTAACTGCCTCCTGAATGGTTATGCTAACCTAACTAAAACAATCATAGCACAAAATTATAGCAAAAACAGATTTACCTATTGACAAAATAGTTAGCAAAGACTAACCTGAGTTAGGAAGAACTAACTACATTAGCTTGACCCCTGAATTTACTTAAAAAATTCACTGGATACCAGATATACTAGATAATCAGATGGCATAAATAAAAGGAGTGAGTTAAATGACCAGGAATTTAACCAAACTAGGCAAGGGAGACGGAGGCCGGGTAAAAGCAATTGATGCTGGAAAAACTGCCACGAAGAGATTATATGAATTGGGCTTCAATACCGGTGCTCTTGTTAAGATAATTAAAAATGATTCCGGTCCGGTCATAGTAAGTTTAAATGGCAACAAGGTTGCTCTGGGCCGCGGGCTGGCCGGAAAAATATTGTTAGAATTGCAGTAGTGAAGCATAGGAACATATATTCAGAATAAAGATTCACAGATTTATTTAAAATAGATGAGGGGATTGTAGATGAAAAACGGGAAAATAGCGCTGGTGGGTAATCCTAATAGTGGTAAAACAACTTTTTTTAATGTCCTTACCGGATCCAACCAGCATGTGGGCAACTGGCCGGGAGTAACCGTCGAAAAAAAAGAAGGACGTTTCACATATGAGAAAATAGAATATCAAGTTGTGGACCTTCCGGGCACATATAGTCTGGGAGCATTCTCTGAGGATGAAATGATTGCCCGTGATTATATTCTCACCGGTGATGCAGATGTAATAATCAATGTTATTGATGCCAGTAATATTGAAAGGAATCTCTACCTTACCACCCAGCTTTTAGAGATGGAAAAGAATATAGTAATTGCTCTTAATATGACCGACGAGGCCGAGAGAAGAAATATTAAATTTGATATTAAAGAGCTGTCAAGAAAACTTGGCATTCCGGTGATCCCTACAATTGCCTATAAAAATACCGGGATTGAAGAAGTTATCCAGGCTGCTATAGATGCTATCAATGAAGAAAGAACCTACAAAAACCCTTTGCGATACAATGAGCATGTTGAACATCACATAGAACATATTGAAGAGATACTGAAGGACACTGTATTGCCTTATCCGGTCAGGTGGACGGCGATTAAAATAGTCGAAGGCGATTCTAAAATAATGGACAGGCTGGAAGAATCAGGTGTAGGCGAAAGCTCCATAAGCAAAATCAAGGATTTCTATAAATTTCACAGTAAAGATAGTTTTGAGCTGGATATCATTGATTCAAGATATGCTTTTGCCCATAAAGCTGCTGAGAATACCGTTATCAGGCCGGAAAAAGAAACAGTTACCCTCACTGATAAATTAGACAAAATGTTTACCAACAAGTATCTGGGGATACCGGCCTTTGCTGCTGTAATGCTGATTGTTTTCCAGCTGACATTTGCGGTGGGGGAAGAACTTTTAGGCGGAATTGCCGCGGATTTAATCGACGGCCTCGGGGGTTGGCTGGAAAACTTATTGGTTTTATTTAACGCCCCCGATTTGATGGTTTCTTTTGTTGTCGACGGGATAATTAATGGGGTAGGAGCAGTTATTGAATTCGTGCCTTTGATCGCGGTGTTGTATTTGCTCCTGGGCTTTTTGGAAGATAGCGGTTACATGGCCAGAGCGGCTTATGTCTGGGATGATCTGATGCGCAGATTCGGTTTGCAGGGCAGGGCCTTTATTCCCATGATAATAGGTTTTGGCTGCAATGTGCCCGGTATCATGGCCACCAGGACCCTGGACAACAAAAAGGACAGGATGATAGCAATGCTGATAATTCCTTTCATGTCCTGCGGGGCCAAGCTGCCTATTTACTCCATGTTTATTGCGGCTTTCTTTTCTAAACACGGCGGATTGATACTTTTTACCCTTTATGCACTGGGGGTACTGGTGGCTTTGATTACAGCCAAATTACTCAACAGGACTTTGTTTCCGGGTGAATCTTCATATTTTATAATGGAGCTTCCGCCTTTCAGGATTCCAACAGTCAGAAATGTACTGAGGAATATGTGGGACAATGTGTGGGGCTTTATACAGCGGGCCGGGACTATCATTTTCCTCGTAATTACATTTTTATGGGTTCTGGCTGTTTTCCCGGTATCGGCTGAACCTTACAGTCAGTTCAGCTACCTGGGCCGGATAGGTACATTTTTAGTTCCGCTATTCCAACCGGCAGGTTTTGGTACCTGGCAGGAAGCGGTGGCCCTGTTTGCCGGAATACCGGCTAAAGAGGCCGTTGTTGGCACACTGGGGATGCTTTATGCCGGACAGTATATGGAAGAAGGTGTGATCCTGGTTAATGCAATAAAAATGCATTTCACTTCCTTAACAGCTTTGTCATATATGGTCATGGTATTGCTTTATACACCTTGTGCAGCTACTCTGGCGATAATAGCAAAGGAAACAAAATCAATAAAATGGCCGACTATTGTGGCTGTTATAACTTTCGCTCTGGCCTGGGTTGCAGCGGTGGCAGTTTTTCAGATCGGTACTTTATTGGGCTTCGGCTAAACAAAATATGAGGCAGGGTGATTAAAAATGCTGAAAGACATATTAAAAACTATAGTACGGGATGGTTATATATCCAAATCGCTGCTGGCTGCTGAACTGAAAACATCGGAGTCGGTTATCGAGGAAGGGTTTAACCAGCTGCAGCGAATGGGATATATAGAAAAAGATGAAATGGTTAAGGATTGCGGATTTGATATTTGTCCCGGCTGCAGCAAGGCAAATAATTGCCAACTGGAAATTGCGAAAATATATAAGATTACCGATAAGGGCAGAGCGGTTATCAGTTAAGGGTATGGCAGCGGGTATTATTAAAGCAGCGGCCGGGAAAAAACATAATTGCTGCCCAATAAATATAATTTTTCCTGTTGTGTGTATGTTGGGGATAATTGAGGTAGTATAATAATATGGAGACAAATATTTAACCGGGAGGTTTTGACATGGAAGACATGTTTAAAAAAGCTTTTTATCTGGGACTGGGAACATTAAGCTTTACCAAAGAAAAAGCGGAAAAGTTTATGAATGAAATGGTGGAAAAAGGTGAAATGTCATCTGAAGAAGGCAGTAAATTTATTGACGATTTGATCAAACGTGGGGAGGAAGCCCGGGAAGAGGTCAAGGATTTCGTTCAGCAGGAAGTTAAATGCAGGCATAAGGATATGGTGACCCGGGAAGAATATGATGCTTTGCTGCAAAGGTTGAAGGATCTGGAAGACCGGCTCGGCTAACGGAATTGTTATAGCCGGTCAGGGCCGGCCCCATGTTATTATTCATCAATACTGATTTTGGGCAGCAGATCATTTAAGATGTCTTTAAACTTTTCGATTCTTAACCGTTCATTTTCACTGGCAAAACAGTGATCAATCAGTTCCTGTTCAGCGATTACCAGGGCATTAAAAATTTTATCATAAAGACTCATGTCAGGATGTTTAAAATAGTTTTCGATTTTCACCAGTGTTTGTTTTTCTTCCCATGTCAAAGTTTGGGTTGTCATTTTTCCACCTCCGCAGTAAATCCTGAACTAATAATATGCAAAGGCTGAAAAAAAATTGCCTGTAACTTGCTCCTGGCAAGAAGTTTTTCATATTGACTATGGAAGGCCGTAATGATAGCATAATTAGCAAATCATATATGACGATGATCAGAAGAACCTTAAAAGTCCGTTTTGCAGAGAGTCGGGCCGGGTGTAAACCGACAGACGGGAAATAAGGATGCCATCTGGGAGTTTTCGGTGAATTCGCAGGAAGGAAGCCGAACGGCAACCACCGTTAGAAGTTTTAAGCCGGGCGTACGCCAACCAGGGTGGTACCGCGGGAGTTGATCCTCTCGTCCCTATATGGGGATGAGGGGTTTTTATATTATATCATGGTTTAGAATGGAGGAGTTTTAATGGATTTACAGAGGCAGATTTTAAACTTGCTCGAAAGGGATGCCAAGCTTAATGCGTCAACAATTGCCACTATGCTGGATGTGGATGAATCAACAGTAACAGCGATGATCAAAAAAATGGAAGATGAACGAATTATTCTGGGTTATAACACCATTATCAACTGGGATAAAATAGGCGATGAAACAGTTACAGCCATGATCGAAGTAAAAATGCAGCCGGAAAGGGAAGTGGGTTTTAATCGTATCGCCGAACGTATTTGCCGTTTCCCCGAAGTGAAAAGCGTTCAGTTGATCAGCGGCACCTATGATTTATCAGTGATTGTCACCGGTAAGACCCTGAAGGATATTTCATGGTTTGTTTCCCATAAGCTGTCAACCCTGGACCAGATACAGAGCACGGTTACCCTGTTCATTCTCAAAACATATAAACAGGAACATTTTATGTTCAATGATAATGATGATGATAAAAGGCTGGTGGTGAGTCCATGAGTGACATGAACCGCTATTTGTCTGAAGTCGTAAGGACCATTCCGCCCTCGGGGATACGCAAATTTTTTGACCTGGTATCCCAAACAGAAGGTGTCATTTCTTTGGGTGTAGGAGAACCTGATTTTGTTACCCCCTGGCATATCCGGGAAGCTTCCTGGTACTCGCTGGAAAAAGGCTATACAATGTATACTTCTAACAGCGGTCTTATGGAACTGCGGGAAGAAGTAGCCGCTTATGAGAAACGCAAGGTGGGAGTAGAATATAATCCTGACGGTGAAATCCTGATAACGGTTGGAGTAAGTGAGGCCGTTGACATTGCACTGCGGGCTTTGATCGAACCGGGTGACGAGGTGTTGATTCCTGATCCGTCCTATGTGTCCTATGCGCCTGGTGCTCGTCTGGCTTTTGGCCAGGCTGTCCCGGTGCCGACATATGATCAGGATGAGTATCGTTTGCGCGCTGATGTGCTGGAGAGCTGTATAACTCCAAAAAGTAAGGTTTTGATCCTTACTTTTCCCAGTAATCCTACCGGGGCGATTATGCAAAAGGACGATCTGGCAGCAATAGCCGCGGTGGTTAAAAAGCATGATTTGATCGTTATTTCTGATGAGATTTATGGAGAACTGACCTATTATGGCCAGCATGCCTCAATAGCGGCCCTGCCAGAAATGAGGGACCGGACAATACTCATGAATGGTTTCTCCAAAGCTTATGCCATGACGGGCTGGCGAATCGGATATGCCTGCGGGCATCGTGATATTATTGCCGCCATGACCAAAATCCATCAATATACCATTATGTGTGCCCCTATTATGGCACAAAAAGCAGCACTGGAGGCCTTGCGCAATGGAGAAGAGCAGATGCGCAAAATGGTCGAAAACTATAATCACCGCCGGAAATTGCTTTTAAATGGATTTGAAGAAATAGGTCTGGATTGTTTTGAGCCCCGGGGAGCGTTTTATTGTTTTCCTTCGATTAAAAGCACCCCGTTTAATTCCGAGGAATTTTGTGAGAGATTACTGCAGGAAGAAAAGGTGGCGGCGGTGCCGGGCAATGCCTTTGGCAGCAACGGCGAGGGCTTTATCCGCTGTTGCTATGCTGCCAGTGTAAAAGATCTGGAAGAAGCCATCATAAGAATGGGTAATTTTTTAAATCGACATCGATAAGTAATTTGTCGACTGCTGTCAATGGCTATTGATAGATGAAGAATCCGTATTATCCGCGAAAAAAGGTATGGGACATGTTTACCTTAATGTAATTTGTCGCTGATCAGATCAAAAAAGGAGAGTAAATATAGCGAACAGTGGTTGATAATTGTGGAATAAAGCCTTATTTAACTGGAGGAATAGACCTTACTCCTGCGAAATTTATATAAGCATGATGAAAGAATATGGAGGGTCGAAAGATGGCATTGGAATTAACATCGAATGAGGTCGAACTCCTTAATGCCTATCAATGTCTAACCACGCAGGGGCAAAAGGAAATCAAGGAATATCTCCGTTATCAATTGTGCAAACAATATCGCCGGGAAGTAATGGGATCAATATTTAATAATAAATTGATGGACAATCTGCTGCGCGGTCTGGTTCGCATCATAGAAGGAAGGGAACTGGATGTAGAACTGGTCACCAGGAGGATAAAACAAATAAAGGAATTGTATTACAGTACTTTCCAAAAAGTACATTTCAAATACAGTGAGGTGGTTGATAATCTTGATAGTAATGAGATTGTTAGAGAAACCGGACGCCACGCTTTTGAAAATATTGAACAGGCTCTCCAATCAGGGAATGAAGATTTGATCCGCCTGGAAGTCCGCGAATTCTATCAGGATTACATAGTTTTGTCCCGAAATAATGACGCAAGAAAAATTATTGCTGTATAATAGATGAAATAATATTTAAATTAGGAATCGGGGATGAAGGGATGAAAATTAAATTCTTGGGCGCCACTAAAACGGTGACTGGTTCTTTCTTTTTGCTGGAAACCGATAGTCGGCGCTTTGCTGTTGATTGCGGATTATTTCAAGGCTCTAAGGAAATACAGGAAAGGAACTATGGTGATTTTACTGTTGACCCTGGTTCCATTGATTTTTTGATTCTGACCCATGCTCACATCGATCATACCGGTTTGGTCCCCAAATTATGCAAACATGGTTTTAAGGGCCCTATATACTGCAGTTATGCCACGGCAGAACTTTCTACTGTTCTATTGCCAGATGCCGGATATATTCAAGAAATGGAAGTGGAAAGAAAAAACCGCAAGCTGGTGCGGGCCGGCAAAGAAGAGATCAAACCCATATATACTGCTGAGGATGCACTGGAATGTCTGCGGCAATTTCAGCCCATCAATATGGATGAAATGATCGAACTGGGACCAGGTATCGAAGTTCGGCTACGTGACGCCGGGCATATTTTGGGCTCTTGTATCATTGAACTATGGGTAATCGAAGACGGGAAAAAACTTAAACTGGTTTTTACTGGTGATCTGGGTAATGAAAAGCAGCCTATCTTAAGAGACCCGACTATAATAGAAAACACGGATTATCTTATCATTGAATCAACCTATGGTAACCGCAGTCATCAGGAAATGGGTGATCGCCCCCAGCGGTTAAAAGAAGTCATCGATAAGACGATGGCCAAGGGAGGGAATCTGATCATCCCCGCCTTTGCCGTGGAAAGAACCCAGGAAGTATTATATGATTTGAATATCTTATACCAGGATGGGAGATTGGATCCGGCTATCGATATATATATTGACAGCCCGCTGGCTATTGCTGCTACGGAAATATTTGAACGCAATGTTGATTTCTATGGGGATGAAACCAGACAAATGGTCGCCGAGGGCAATCACTTTTTAAAAATTCCCAATCTTAAATTTTCCCGCTCGCAGCAGGACTCCATGCTGTTAAACCAACGACGGGAAAACACCATTATCATTTCTGCCAGCGGGATGTGTGACGCCGGACGGATAAAGCACCATCTGCGCCATAATTTATGGCGCCGGGAATCAACTGTTTTAATGGTGGGTTATCAATCTAAGGGAACTCTGGGCCGCCGTCTGGTAGAAGGAGAGAAAATTGTGACCATCCATGGGGAACAGGTGGCGGTCAAAGCTGACATTGAAACCATCGATGCCTATTCTGCTCATGCCGACCGGGAAGGTTTGATGGACTGGATGCAGCAGTTTATAATAATGCCGAAAGCAGTTTTTCTTGTTCATGGAGAAGAAGAGGCCCAGATCAGTCTGGCCAGCGAAATCAAATCAAGGTTCAATATTCCAATTTTTATTCCCGACTGGCTGGACGAATATAATTTAAAACCCGCCGAGGAACTTAGCAGAACAGTTTATGCCGGCGTCGATAAGAACAAAGCCCTGGTGGCAGAACAACTATATCTTGATTTAAGGCTTAAAATGAACCGTACTTTTGCTGAACACTGGGACAAAGCAGAGTACGATAGAATTATTGAACTGCTGGAGGACATCAATTCCAGTATTGACTCCAAGATGGCTTAATAGAAAGCAATTTAGTATTCGGCTGTAAAACGAGGAGCGTACAAAGCATCATAAAGCTTAACGCTCCTTAATTGTTTAAGATCAGGATCCGGAAGAATTATCCTGGCAACTTTGGTTTTATTCTCCCGCAAGGATTTTGCCTGATATTGCTTTAAAGGTTTCATTTTTAGAATAAATCTAAGTCATTGACAACTTGAAGCGGATCTTTTTTTGGTGCTATAATTCATTTACTTCACTTAAAACGGGGGCCTTTTTATATGGATAAGTTTTCCGCTGCGCTTGAAACTTCTCGCTGGGGAAATGCCAATATACCGGGAGTAATTTTCTGGTATGCCAATGAATTGGATTTAAATATGGAAGATATCGGCGTACTTACTGCTATTTATTATGCCTTTCAGAAAAGCAAACCACTGAGCCAAACCGGGATCAATACCGGGCAAGTTATTCAAGGTTGTCCCTTTTTAACCAAAAATAAATTTTCCCGTAATATCAACCGCCTGGAGAAATTGGGTATCATCAGCGTGGAAAATAAGAATAGAAATTTCAATGAAAGGGAAATTCGTTTGGAGCCTTTGATGGACAAGCTGTGTCGTCTGGTGATAAGGGATCATGATCGGTTAAACGAACAAATAACAATAGAAGAAAAGAACAATAGAAACAGCGAAGCACTGAACGTAAGGATCGAACAGCTGGAATTGCAGCTGGAAGAGGAAAGGCGCAAAGCGATATATGTAGATTATAATGCCGGCAATGATAAGGATTTTAAACTGGTGGCCGATTTTATTGCCAAAAAAACCGGCAATCTTTTAAGCATCAAAATGTCCAATGAGCTGAAAAAATGGCTGGACGAAATGAAATATACTCCGGAATTCCTTCTTTGTATGCTGGAATTAAGCTTTGAACGTAATATACATAATCCCAAAAACATTACCAGGATCGCCGCCGATTTAAAGGAATATTCCATTAATACCGTTGAGGGGCTCAATTTATATTTTAAAAAATATGTTGATACCGATTTAAGCCGTACAACTTTCACCCAGTTCGATCCTGAAGTTATGGAGTTTGGTAATTATACCGGTATTGATATGTCAGCTAAAGCACGCCGGAACGTCTATTATAAATGGAGATATGACTGGGCTTTTACTCACGCCTTGATAATGAAAGCCGGCGAAGTCATGTGCCAGCGCACCAAAAATGGGGGACTGGAATACATAGACAGCGTACTTGCCAACTGGAAAGCCAAGAATATCAGCAAAGTGGAAGAAGCGCAAAAAGAAATTGCCGAGTTCAAGGGCAAGTCTAAAAAAAGCAATTATTCCAACACCAGGAAACCGGTCACACCCGATTTAAGTGATTATGAAATCTTTATACCACCGGCAGCAGGAGAAGAAATTAAAAGCAAATAGAATTTATAAACGGGATGGTGGCATTGTTTGAACACAGTTTTATGGGAAGGCCTCGAAAAAGATTTATTATTTGATCTGGAAAGCGAAAGAAGAGTATTATCTTCTATGATGCATTCAGAAGAAGCTTGTATCGAAGGGTACAGTACCCTGTCGGCAGCTGATTTTTACTCGCCCAAACATGGCACCATCTTTGAATTGATCTGCAGTTTATTTGATCGGGAGATCCGCCCCACCTATGTGGAATTATTAAAGGAAGGCCATAGTTTGGGGATATTCACCAATCCCCGGGACCTGGAAGAAATAAAATATATAGCAGAACATTATATTGATGATGAGAATGTCAAATACTGGATCAGCAGGGTAAAGGATAAATCCCGCCTTAGAAAATACGAAAGCTTTCTCCGCACCAGATATCAAAGATTAAATGAAGAAATGGACAGGGAAGCCGAACAGATATTGATGGAAGCGGAAGAAGAACTGACCAATCTGACTGCACTGGAAATAGATGACAGGATCGATACTCCCGAAGACATGTCCCGTCTGGGTTACGAAGAAGTTGAAAGAAGGTTCATTCGCTACAAGGAGATCCAGGAAATACATAAAGGCGTACTGCCATTAGATGGACTGCCAACGGGCTTTGATAATTTAAACCATATAACACTGGGCTACAAACAGGGTGATTTGATCATACTGGGGGCCCAGACCGGGCACGGTAAAACTGCCTTTGCACTGCACACTGCCAAAGAGGTGGCGGTCAACAGTCAGCATAATGTTTTATACTTAAATACTGAAATGAGCAGGCAGCAGATCGCCCTGCGCTGGGGGGCCATGTTATCTGCCATCGACCATGACCGTATCCGCAGCGGTAATATCAGCGAAACAGAATTATCCATCATTTTCAATAGTTATTCGCGTTTGCGGCAGAGCGGTTTTTATTCTTATCCCTGTCCCAATCTTACCCCGGAGAAAACTATTTCCATTGCCCGGAAATTCCGGGTCCAGAAGAAGATTGATTTGATGATCATCGACTATATCGGCCGTATGGATAAAATAGATCCCCGCTTGCAGGAGTGGCAGATGCTGGAACAAATCGTGAAAACTCAGAAGATGCTGGCGCAGAACTTGAATATTGCCGTTATGTGCCTGGTGCAGTTAAACCCGGATGGCACTTTGCAGGGAGCCAAGCGCATGAAAAATGAGGCTGACCTGCTTTTGAAGCTGGCACCCATCCCCAGAGAAGAAATGGACGAAAACGAAGATCTTAAAAACTATATAAACCCCAATTATTATGTGATTGTCGAAAAAAACCGTGACGGCAGAAGCGGTATACGCCTGCCCATTACCTTTGATCTGCAGAAGCAAACCATGAAAGATGCAGAAAGGAAATAGCCGATGCCCCTGGATAAAAATCTGGAAAGCATTTATATTCGAGCAGCCAATCTCATTTATGATCTTAATTTCCGCCGCCGCATCAGCGAAGAAGAAAAGGTATTCCTGCTGAATTTACTGGAAAGAACAATTTATAAAAAAGATGAATCAAAGCAGCTGGAAATACTGAAACGTTGGATGGCAGGCTATAATAATTCCGAGCTGGATCAGATAATCAAAGCAACTTTGCTGGCGGCGGACTGGTCGGAGGAAGAGTCGGCGGCCTTCAATACCCAGGTCATTGTCGATTTACTCGAGGCCCGGGAAGATATGGAAGATGAAGCAGATAAATCAGGAGGTGAAGAATTTGAATGATCTATGGTTTTATGAAAATCATACCCCGGGTTATGAGGTAAGGTGGAAGATAAAGGACATCCTGCATGATGAAAAAAGTGATTATCAGCAAATAAGCATTTTAGAAACTTTTGAACTGGGCAGGATAATGACACTGGACGGTGCCTTACAGGTCAGTGACCGGGATGAATTTATTTACCACGAAATGATTGCCCATGTACCCCTGGCAATACACCCGGAACCCGAAAAGATCCTGATAATAGGCGGCGGGGATGGAGGGGCCCTGCGGGAAGTATTACGGCATCACCGAGTGAAAAATGTTGCTATGATAGAGATCGACCGGCGGGTAACCGAGCTGTCCCGGCAATACTTTCCTGATATCTCCAGCGGACTCGATGATCCCCGGGCACGGGTGGATTTTGCCGATGGGGTAAAATATATGGCCGAGACTAATGAACTCTATGATGTGGTAATAGTGGATTCTTCCGATCCAGTCGGCCCGGCGGTACAATTGTTCAGCTACGAGTTTTATCAGAATTGTTTTGCCCGGCTCCATGATGACGGCATTCTGGTAGTGCAGTCAGAATCGCCATTTTTTTATGGGGAAACCTTTGTTAACACCTATAAAAATATTGCTGCTATATTTCCCCAAACAATGTCCTATTTGACTACCATGCCAGGCTATATAAGCGGCCCCTGGGCCTTTACACTGGGTTCCAAAAAATATGATCCATTGGTACCGGCGGCAGAAAGAGAAGCTATAGCGGGGATGAAATATTATAACGAAGAAGTTCATAGTGCGGCCTTTGTATTGCCGCAGTATATCAAGGAAATGCTGCGCTGAGCGAATTTAAAAATTCGCCTGGAGAAAATAATTTTAGAGAAGAAAAACAAATAAACCAGTATTTATTGACAGGATGCCAATATTTTTGGTCCATACCACTGTCATAGATATATAATAGTAATAATTGATTATATATTTATGCTGGGGATCAGAAACAAGGGCATTTTATTTTGCCCAATTTTTGTGATCTACTAATAACAGTCCAGGAAGAAACAAATGCAGGTGATTGATATGAATGATTTTATTAAAAAAAATGCCCGGCGGGAGATATTTGCTTTAAAGACCTATGTCCCCGGTAAACCCATCGAAGATGTCCAAAGAGAACTGGGGATCTTTGATATTATAAAAATGGCTTCCAATGAAAACCCCTTGGGGCCTTCGCCCCTGGCACTCCAGGCCATAAAGGACAACATGGGGCGGATAAACTATTATCCTGATGGCAATTGTTATTATCTGAAGGAAAAACTGGCGGAAATATATGATATCGATCCCTCCGGCCTGTTGATCGGCAATGGATCCGACGAAATTCTGCGCCTGATCGCTGAGACCTTTATCAACCCTGGTGATGAAGTGGTTTTTGCTCAGCCCACATTTTCTGAATATGAATTTACTGCCGGGGTAATGGGTGCCCGCTGCACCAGGATAGAACTTAAGGATTATCATCATGATCTGGCGGCAATGGGGCAGGCCATCAACGATAAGACTAAAATTATTTATATATGTAATCCCAATAATCCCACCGGGACTCTGGCAGGTCAGGCGGAGATTGAAAAATTCATGCAGCAGGTCCCTCGGGACATCTTGATAATATTTGATGAAGCATACGGGGAATATGCCGACCAGGATGTCTTTGTCAGCGGAAGAGAATATATTAAGGCCGGCAGAAATGTTATGGTTTTAAAAACCTTTTCCAAAATATATGGACTGGCGGGCTTAAGAGTCGGTTATGCATTGACAACACCGGAAATCGCCGCTGCGGTTAAAAGGGTCTCCGAGCCCTTCAATGTCAATTTACTGGGGCAGACTGCCGCACTGGCAGCCCTGGACGATCATCACCATTTACAGATGAGCCGGGAAATAAATAACCAGGGCAAAGCATATTTATATGTTGCTTTTGACGAAATGGGACTTGATTATATCCCGTCCCAGGGTAATTTTATACTGGTGGGGATGGGGCGGAACTCCCGGGTAGTTTCTTCCCGCATGCAGCAAAAGGGGATAATCATCCGCCCCTGTGACTCATTCGGCTACCCAGAGCATATCCGGGTCACCATCGGAATGCCGGGTCATAATGAAAGATTAATTGAAACCCTTAAAAAGGTATTACAGGAGATGGAAGAGCTGCAGGGATAAGAAAGGCTTGATTTACGATGATACTGGATATTCATTATAGAAATACAGCCATAGGGGAAAAACTTCTGGAGACATTGGGGCAGATCAAGGCCCGGGAGTCAACCCCGCCTCTTTTCATCTGCATTGGTTCCGACCGGCATATAATAGATTGTTTTGGCCCTTTGATCGGCACCATGGTCAGAGAGGAGAACCCCCGTATTCTTCTTTACGGCCATCTGGAAGCACCCTTGCATGCCAAAAACATCAGCCGGGAGATCGAGATCATAAACTTCCGCCACCCCGAAAATTTTATCATAGCCATCGATGCCTCCGTAGGAAGTATCGAGGATATTGGCAATATAAAGGTGCGGCAGGGACCCATCATTCCCGGTAAAGCCCTGGCTAAAAAGCTGCCCCCGGTGGGTGACTATGCTATAACCGGGGTACTGGGGAGCAATCAGGAGCGCAATATAATGATCGGCAGCAATCAAGGCAGTCTGGCCGCTGTTTATCCCATGGCCCAAATAATAGCCGGTGCCATCTGCGGCCTTTATCAGCAGGGAAGGGATTAGTTTCCTTTTGCTATTGTTTACAGTTGAAAAACAGATATGCTATTATTTTGTAGAATCATTTAAAATATTCGGTTGGTATAATAGTTGTTATATTAAAAACCCTGATTTTAAACAGAAGGGTTTTTATTTAAATTTTAGTAATATGCGACGGGGTAAGGAGGATATAATGAAAAAACTATTAATAGGCAATGAGGCTATTGCCCGGGGAGCATATGAAGCCGGGGCTACTGTGGCCAGTGCTTATCCGGGAACACCCAGCACGGAGATCGTCAGCAGTTTTGCGCAATATGACGATGTCTATGCCGAATGGTCACCCAATGAAAAAGTAGCACTGGAGGTAGCTGCAGGCGCTTCCATTGGTGGTGCCAGAACCCTGGCAGCCATGAAACATGTGGGTGTCAATGTGGCGGCTGACCCGCTATTTTCTTTTGCCTATACCGGTGTGAATGGCGGGCTGGTTATCGTATCAGCCGATGATCCCGGTTTGCATTCTTCTCAGAATGAACAGGACAACCGGGGATATGGCAGATTTGCCAAGATCCCGGTTATTGAACCCTCGGACAGTCAGGAAGCGCTGGATTATACCAGACTGGCCTTTGATATCAGTGAACAATTCGATACCATGGTCATGTTAAGGATCACCACCCGGCTGGCCCATTCCCAGACAATGGTGGAAATAGGGGAAAAACAGGAAATACCATTAAAACCTTACAAGAAAAATGCTCAGAAGTATGTTATGCTCCCTGGATATGCCCGGGGGCGGCATGTGGAAGTGGAAAAACATCTACAGCAATTGCAGGAATATGCTGAAACTACCCCGCTAAATCGGGTGGAAATGGATGATACCAGTTTGGGCATCATAACCAGCGGCATACCCTATCAATATGTTAAGGAAGCCTTTCCCCAGGCCTCTATTCTAAAACTGGGCATGGTCAACCCCCTGCCCAAAGAATTGATAACTACCTTTGCTGCCCGGGTGGACAAACTGGTGGTGGTGGAGGAACTGGAACCGGTAATCGAGGAACAGGTCAGGTCCTGGGGCATCGATGTAATCGGCAAAGAACAATTTACTCTCCTGGGTGAATATAGTGCTGAATTCCTGCGGGCTAAACTGGCCGGCATCGAGGAACCAGCCGGCTTCGGACTGGATAAAGAAATACCAGCCCGGCCGCCCCTGCTATGTGCCGGATGTCCCCATAGGGGTGTTTTCCATTTGCTGCGGAGAATGAGACTGGTGGTGGCCGGGGATATCGGTTGTTATACCCTGGGGGCTATAAGTCCTCTGGAAGGGATGGATACCTGCATTTGCATGGGGGCCAGCATCGGAACTGCTCTGGGGATGGAAAAAGCCCGCGGTGAAGAATTTGCGGCCAAAACCGTAGCAGTCATAGGTGACTCCACCTTTGTTCATTCCGGCATTACCGGTCTTATCGATGTAGTTTATAATGGCGGGACTTCCACAGTTTTGATTCTGGACAATGATACAACTGCTATGACCGGGCATCAGGATCATCCGGCAACGGGAATGGATATAAGAAGGGACCCCGCTCCCAAACTGGATATAGAAGGTCTGGTTAGAGCCATCGGAGTAAAAAACATCAGGGTGGTAGATCCACTGAATTTAAAGGAACTGGAAGCGGCATTAAAAGAGGAACTTAATAGAAGGGAGCCTTCTGTTATCATCTGCAAACGTCCCTGTGCATTGCTCAGTACGGCAGTAAAACCCCCTTACAGCCTCTATGTGGATAAGGAAATTTGCAATGGCTGTAAAGTTTGTATCCGTCTGGGATGCCCCGGCGTAACTTTTATCGATGAGGAGAAAGTAGCCGAAATCAATGACAGCTGTATTGCCTGCGGCCTGTGTGAACAGGTCTGCAAAGTTGAGGCAGTAAAAAGAACGGAGGTGAAGTAAGGTGGAAGAGAAAGTAACCAATATTTTAATAGTTGGAGTCGGCGGGCAGGGCACCTTGCTTACCAGCCGTATTATTGCCCAGGTGGCGGTACAGATGGGTTTTGATGTTAAAGTATCAGAGATCCACGGCATGGCCCAGCGGGGCGGCAGTGTAGTATCACAGGTCCGCTATGGCAGCCAGGTCTTCTCGCCTATAATAAGCAAAGGAGAGGCCGATATCATATTGGCCTTTGAAAAGATAGAAGCAGCCCGCTGGCTGGATTATTTAAAACCAGAGGGAATGGTTATCATAAATAATGAAAGAGTCAATTCGCTGCCGGTCATGAGCGGCAAGGTCAAATATCCTGACCAGATCCATGAAAAAGTGGCGGAGCTGGTTCCTAAAACCACCATTGTTGATGCGACGGACATTGCCGTTCGCTGCGGTAATTCCCGGGCTGCCAATGTGGTTCTGGTGGGGATGCTGTCCCAGGCCATGGGCATACCAGCCGAAGAAGTTGAAAAAGCGGTCACGGCTATCGTTCCTGCTAAAGCATTGGATGTTAATCTTAAAGCCTTCCGGGAAGGATTTAAGCTGGCATAATCAAAGCCCCCGGATAAGTTAATATTGTTCATGAACGCCGATATAGTGCAGAATGCATTAATCGGCGTTTTTTCTTCCGGGCACTGAGGCTCGAAAACACAATTGTCGGTGGAACGGCTAAAATAAGTTTTCAGGTTAAAGAAAGAAAATTACATTTTGTAACCAATAATGGAAAACCGACATAGGATGAAACATAATATTCCTCTGGTGGTAAAGGCAGGGAGAAATAATGAAAATAGTTGGGGCAAAAGTTAATCTTGAGATCAAATTTATTATTGTGATGCTGCTGACGGCAGTTATTATTTTTTATTTTAGTCTTTCAGCCCATTCATGTACTATTGCAGTGGTGTCGTCGCAAGCATCTTTAGAAGGGCGCCCTGTTTTATGGAAAAACTATGATATGTCACAGTACTGGCACCAGCAGGTCAAATATTTCCAAGGAGAAAATGATCTTATCGGAAATTACTATTTGCTGCATCATGATAATAATTCCTTATGGGCTTATAAATCAGCAATTATACCACAGGCTGGTATTAATGAAGCAGGTTTTTCAATTGTTGTGGCGGCAGTTTCCGATATAAATATATTGAATGCTTCCACCAATGCCAATACAAGACTATTGATGGACGCAACAGCCAATTGTGCCAGTATTCCTGATTTTGACAACTATCTGCAAAAATGGCGAAAAGCAAATCTTAATTCGTCAATCAGTGCTAATTATGCTGTTATTGATGCCCGGGGAGGGGCAGCAATTTATGAAGTTCATATGGCTAATCAGTGGATTCCCCTGGATAATTTCAAGTTTAGAAAATACGATGCCAATACCGGGCAGGTCAGTGATCATGCCGGTAAAATAATAGAGCCCGCCCAGGAATCCTTTGCCGGTTATTATGTCAGCAGTAACCTTAATTCATTTTTTCCCAACAATACTGGAAGTGAAAGGGCCATAAGAGCTGAATATCTATTTAAACAGTTAAAAGAATCAAAGTCCGATGAGGAGGGCCTTACCCCGGCTAATATAATGCGAGTCCTCAGTAAAGATGTTAAGGGCATACAACCCAAAAGCGGGACGGATTTACAGTACAGTACGACCTATTGTATCAGCCGCAGCCAAACCAGATCTGGTCTGGTTGTTGAGGGAGCAGCCGCCGGAGAAGATCCAGCCTTGACAACATTCTGGTGCGCGTTGGGTGAACCCTCCCTGTCAGTTTATGTACCGACATTTGTTGGCGCAGGAAATGTTTCCCCCTATCTGTATGAGGACACACCCGGTTCAGGTATTGATAAATCAGATGTCTGTGCATTAAATCTTTTGGCAGACCAGCGGGAAACATATAAAAAAATGATATACAGTTCCAATCGCGGCAATGCAATTACAGGTCCATTTGATACCACAATAAATAAAATAGAACTGGCGAAAGTTCAGGATTGGACCCTGGAGATTGAAAAGGTTGTCCTCGATCATACCCGGGAATTTATCGCCAGAATCCGTAATAACAATGGGACCCTGGATTCGGAGGAGTTGCAATCATTTCAGAATTATTGTGCCCAGTATGTGTATGAAAATTATGCTGCTGGTTCGGCAGATGCTGTGCTCTGGGAATATCATGCAGCAAATGCCCCGGGACAAAAGTAGATCAAGAAAATTGATACGGACCTGCTATTGTCCTGACAGATGAAGTTGATGCCAGGATTTTTAGCTGATAATATATTTATACTATTTCAGGACATAACTCTTTGATATGAAGATAAATGCAATGACATCAAGCAGGGAGAATTGCCTTATGAATGTGATAATAGACGGGATTACTCATCAGGGAGAAGGGGTAGGACGTGCTCAGGGCAAAGCAGTCTTTATTCCCTTTACCATACTTGGCGAGGAAATTTCAATTGAAATAATAAATGAACAAAAACGTTTTTCCCGGGGAAAGATCAAAGAAATCATCACCCCGTCCCCCGATAGGGTGGAAGCACCTTGTCAGCATTTTTATCAATGCGGGGGCTGTTCCCATCAGCATGTAAATTATCAGCGGCATCTGCAGCTAAAAAAGCAAGTAGTCAGTGATGCACTGCAAAGGATCGGTAAACAAGAGGCAGTTATAAATGATGTGATAGGGATGGGAAATCCCTGGAACTACCGGAACAAGGTCACCTGGCATATTGGGGAAAACAACGGAGTGAAAAGACTGGGCTATTACCAGATCAACAGCCGCCGGCACCTGCCCATCAGTGACTGCCTCATCATATCACCGGAAATAATGAAATTCAGTAAGTTTTTAGACGTTTATCTGGATATCACGGGAATGAACAGGGGACAGCAAGTGGTTATCCGTCAGGATACACGGGGAAAGCTCTATCTCATTGTTGAAGGGCCCGTTGATGAAGCGGGACTGGAAAGCCTGGTAAATGGCTATCCAGATCTCAAATCCCTTTTAATATATCAGGATAACAAACTGCAAAAGGTATTTGGCAGTGGCCAAATGGATTTCATTATTGGTGACAGGCAATATCTGGTTTCACCCCTGGCCTTTTTTCAGGTTAACAATGAGCAGACTAAACTACTATATGATCAAATAAAAATAGCTGTTGGAGATAGACCGGATCAAAGGATCCTGGACGCTTATTGCGGGACCGGCAGCATTGCCATTTATGCGGCTGGAAAACATGATACCGTTCTGGGGATCGACGCCTTTGCCCCCGGGATCGCAGATGCAAGAATGAATGCCGAACTTAACCATATGGCCAACTGCGAGTTTGCCGCCGGCGCCTGCGAAAAAATACTGCCGGAAATTAACAAAGATTTTGATATAGCCATTTTAGACCCGCCCCGGGCTGGTTGCCATCAGGATTTGCTCAATGCAGTCATTGCCAAAGAGATCTCCCAGATTATCTATGTTTCATGTAATCCCGCAACAATGGCCAGAGATATAAAAATCCTCTGCGCATCAGCATATAAAACAGTGTCTGTCCAACCAGTGGATATGTTCCCCTGGACTTCACACGTTGAGTGCGTGACATTGATGTCAAGGACAAAAGAGTGAGTGTGTGAAAAACCCTTATATATCAAGGCTTTTAGCACATATGGGTGTAAAACCCATTGAGTGAAAATCGTCAAAATATCGCTTC
>JAAYZA010000065.1 GCA_012515055.1 Syntrophomonadaceae bacterium
AATCGGCAGACGCGCTAGATTCAGGTTCTAGTCTGTTAACGCAGGTGGGGGTTCAAGTCCCTTCTACCGCACCATATGCTATCAAACCCTTGAGTTCTGAATGTTCTCAGGGGTTTTTTGTTTTTCTGGAATTTTATGATTGCCATTTAAACCGAGGGGCGTCTGGTTAAATCAAATTCCTGTTTATAACAACACTAGATCAGGAGGGGGGATCAGCGATGAAAAGGAAATAACTGTGAAAAACATAATACCAAGTACAAAAGGGAAAAAGTGTCGGAAAATAAAGAAAATATAAATAAATATTAAAAGGAATAGCATAAATTGACATAGAAATAGTTTATCACTCTGTAACTGATCGGCAATTACAGTTTATAAATAGCGGAGGGTTAACAAAAAAGGGGGTTAAAAGTTTTGGTAATAATAAGGAGATGTAAACAAAGGACGGTGGCTCTTATATGTGCACTGGCATTGCTTTTTACTATGATGTTTGTGTCGCCGATGGTGCTGGCCGAAGATGTCGAGGGGGCGGATCCGGTCAATTCGGAGTTGCTTTATACTGCAGTAAATACAGCGGATGCTGAAGCAGCTATAAGTTACATAGCTATAACGAAGGCGCCGACAAAAACCCAATATAAAAAAGGTGAGTTCTTTGATCCGGCGGGTATGGAGGTAACTGCTTATTATGATGATGAAACCAGCGCAATAATATTGGCCTATATCTATGCGCCAGATACTGCCCTTGGTACGAGTGATAGGAAGATAACCGTCAGCTATGGCGGCAAATCAGCTGAGCAAAATATAAGGGTAGCAGGAACAGGTTCCGGCGGAAGCGGAGGCACTGTTCTCAACGGCTCCGTTAAGATTGGTGCAATAGAGAAGGCCTCATCGGGTGAAACGGTTAAAATCCCCATAAGTCTTGAAGAACCAGTTGGCATAGCCGGATATGGGTTTTTGATTCAATACGACCCTGATGTCCTGACACCTGGAGCAGAGGTTCAGGCTGGCACTGCAATAAAGACAGGGATTATGGCTTATAATCCTGATTATGGCGAAAGCGGAGATAAAGTATTCATTGTCTGGGCAGATAGCCAAGCAATAACATCGAGCGGCAGTCTGGCAGTGTTGTCATTTACAGTGAACAGTAAAGCAAATGGCGGAGTAACGACAGTTTCCTGGTTGTCAGCAGAGGCATTTGACATTGATGGCAGACCTGTAGCACTTAACAGGACCGACGGTCAGGTTAAAATCATAAAAGGATCATCTGACTCCGGAGGCGGCGGCGGGGGGGGTTCCAGCGTTGCTGTTATCTCAGATATAGCGAATATAGAGATCAAATCACCGCCTGCAAAGCTTGTGTATGATGAAGGAGAAGCATTGGATCTGACTGGTTTGATAGTAAATCTGGTTTATTCAGATGGCAGCAAAAAAGAAGTGGGGCTGGCGGATTTTGACGGATCTGGCATTGTGATTTTACCTGCAAACGGTAGTCTGCTGGATGCCAGCCTGAAAAAGATCCTTGTTAAAGCAGGCAATAAAACCGAGGAATTAGCTGTCAGTGTTAAAGTTATCCCGGATGAAAAACCGCCGGCAATCAACACCCCGGTGGTAACACTGTGTGACATAGACAACCACTGGGCCAATGCTGCTATCCAGCAATTGGTCGCCGCCGGCATAATT
Source organism: Syntrophomonadaceae bacterium (assembly GCA_012515055.1). Classification (GTDB taxonomy): domain Bacteria; phylum Bacillota; class Syntrophomonadia; order Syntrophomonadales; family Syntrophomonadaceae; genus UBA1368. The sequence continues at coordinate 1,678 of JAAYZA010000065.1, forward strand.
GCCGGCTATCCGGATAATACTTTCCGCCCCGACCATACAGTGACAAGGGCTGAATTTGCTCTGATGATTGTCAAGGCTCTTGATTTACAAGAAGGCAAGGGTCAGGCCTTTGCCGATACTGCAGATCATTGGGCCCATGGATATATAGCGGCGGCAGTGGCAGCAGGGATCGTGGCCGGATATAATAATGAGGAATTTGGTCCTGATGATCTCATAACCCGGGAGCAGATGGCAGTCATGATAGGAAAAGCTGCCGGTCTGGAAACTGTGGCTGGAGAGTTGATTTTTAATGATGCAGATACAGTTTCTGACTGGGCAAGAGGCTGGATAGCTGCCGTTACCGAAAATAAACTGATGAGCGGTTACCCGGACAATACTTTTAAACCTCGGGACAATGCCGCCAGAGCCGAAGCGGTAACAGTAACAGCAGCGCTTTTAAACCGATAAGCTGATAAGGGGAAGGGAGGAAATATTATGAGAAAAACAGGTGATATAATAAAATATTCCTGTTTCATGCTGGCATTATTATTGATTTTCAGCGCCGCCCCGCAAGCGGCATACGGGGAAAGTGGAGTTTATACCCTGGTTAAAAGTACAAAAAACATCTATGAACCCGGCGGGATGATCGATACCGTAATAATAGCCGAGAAAGTAGTTGGAGCTTTTAAAAACGATGAAATTATTGAAATAGTTTTGCCGGAAGGGTATGTATGGAATGACGATGATGTAAACACTGTATATGGAGCCTGGTCATTAGCCGGAGCAAGCTTTAACTGGCTCATTGACCCGGAAGACCAGCAGGTCCTTAAAATATTTATCGGCGCCAATACCAGCGCGGATTCCGTTGGACGGATCAATATTGGCAGTGATGAGGGGGGATACTTTGCCATAGATATCGGAATTGGCGTCCGGCCAGGGTCTGTATTGGCAACGATCTCCTCCGATAAAGGGACCATCGAAGAAACGGAAGTCCTGGCAGCATTTCATGAATTTACCGCAGGCCTTGATCAAGGTGATTTAAATGGTGATGGCAGGATCAATTCTGGCGATGCCATCCTGATTTTGCGTTATTGCCAGGAACGGTTTTTTTTAACGAATAAACAATGGGACGCTGCCGATGTTAACTATGACGATGTAGTTGATCTTGAAGATGCCGCCATGATCCTGCAGTATTATGCGGGGTTCATCGACTCATTGCCCGGCGAAGGGACTGGGATAGTCCCTGCCAGTGGTTATATAGACAAAAATTCTCCGCTAGATATAGATTTGGATCTCACTTGGGGGACGGCAACTGAATTACTCGGAGTCAGGCTTGTGGTACTGGGAGTTGATTTCTTCCCGGTAGAAGGAGTTGACTATACTGTTGAGAATTATGGTGACGGCACCGGAAAAATCACGATAATAAGAGGCCTGGAAGATCTCCTGCCAATTCCGATTTCGGTGGTACCCGATGACACTGAGTTTGTCGTGCATTTCCAATTCGATAATGGCCGGGTATTAGAATATACCTACATAGTAATAGGTGGGGAGACTGCCGCTGAATAACTATATTGATGCGTACGGCCTGGTATGTGGTTTCTAAATAAGGTCTTATGACATAGTTGGCATTTGCTGCTAACTTTGCATTGCCAGTTGTTCTTATTTAACAGTAAGGGTTAAGCAAAAATGCTTAACCTTTGTTATTTTGCAGGTATTTCTGTAATCTGATTAAGGCATTCTTATTAGTGAAAAAGAATAAAAGACTTCATATGTGGCTCACGAAATATAAATTGACAATGTAGTAATGGTTTGCTATGTTGAAACCAAACTAGTTACAGCAAGAATAAGGATAGCGAATTCATTTGAAAGGAGAGAAGAAATGGGAGAATGGAAAAAGACCGGTTGCGTTCTTTGTGCCCAGAACTGCGGATTGGAAATACTGGTGGAGGATAACCGGATCGCCAGAGTGAAAGGAGATAAATCCAACCCCCGCAGTCAGGGATACACCTGCCGCAAAGGCTTAAACATTGCCTCCAACATCCATAATACCGATCGGCTCGCTTATCCCCTGAAAAAAGTGGGGGACAGGCATGAACGGATCAGCTGGGAGCAAGCCATCCAGGAGATCGCCGATAAAATGAAAGCCATTCGTGAACAATATGGGCCCAAAGCCATTGCCTATATGGGCGGGGGCAATACCGGCGGACAGATGGAAGCCGGGCTGGGACTCAGACTATTAAGCCTTCTGGGCTCCCGTTATTTTTACAATGCTTTAGCCCAGGAATTTTCCAATATATTCTGGGTAGATGGTCGGGTTCTGGGCAAGCAGCCTTTGATCAGTCTCCCCGATTCACATAACGCAGACACCGTTGTGGCCTGGGGCTGGAACGGTTGGATGAGCCATCAGGAACCTCGCACCAGAGAGCTTATCAAGGCTATAAAAGCTGATCCTGATCGCCGCCTGATAGTTATTGATCCCCGGGTTTCAGAAACAGCGCAGCGGGCGGATATCCATCTGGCGGTGCGTCCCGGCACTGATGTCATGCTGCTAAAAGCCATGATCAGCATAATTATCGAACAGGGCTGGGAGAATAAAGCTTATATTACGGAACATGTAAATGGCTGGGACGAGATCAAACCACTGTTTGCAGGTTTTGATGCCCGGCGGGCTATTGAAGAGGTCTGCGGCCTGGATTATGAACAGACACTGGAAGTCACGCGGCTCATCGCCCTTACTAAATCCAGCATCCATCAGGATCTGGGTATTTATATGAACCGCCATTCCACTATAAACAACTATATGCTGCATATTATAAGGGCAATAACCGGGCGCTTCTGCATGGATGGCGGACAAAAGATTCCAGCGTTTTTGTTCCCCATGGGCAGCAACAGCGACGAACGTAATCCCAAAACCTGGCGCACTGTCAAACATGATATGTTTCCCGTTCTGGGTTCGTTTCCCCCGGCTATTTTCCCCGATGAGGTATTAAACGATCATCCAGAGCGCACCCGGGCATTGATTGTCAGCAGCTGCAACCCTTTGCGCTCATATCCGGATACCTTGGCATATGAAAAAGCTTTTGCCGCCCTGGATCTATCGGTATGTCTGGAGATCTCCTATACCGAGACGGCCAGGCTGTGCGATTATGTCCTGCCCGCCCGCAGCTACATGGAAATGTACGATACCACCTGTTTCAATTATTCTTATCCCGAGCTCTATGTACAGATGCGGCCGCCCATCCTGGAACCATTGAGCGAGGAAAGCCGGGAAAACGGAGCCATAATCCTGGATTTAATCAAAGCCATGGGATATTTGCCGGAACTGCCGGCAGCCCTTTATGAAGCTGGTGAAAAAGGTATAACTGAATACCTGGGAGCCATGGGGGCCTATCTGGGGAAAAACCAGCAGCATATCAGACTGGCCCCCATCATTATGGCCGAGACCCTGGGCAAGGCTCTGGGTTCAGTGCATCTGGCCCTGCTGGCCGGGATCCTGGCTACCAACGGTCAGGATTTTAAAGAGGGCGCTGCTGCTGTTGGTTATCCTGCCGATCATACCATGGCCGAGGCAATTTTCAATGATATATTAAAAAATCCCCAGGGACTGATCATTGCCCGTTACCAGGGAAGCAATTTTGATTCTTTAGCCACCGAGGATAAAAAACTGGCCATTATAATTGAGGAGCTTATTG
>JAAYZA010000320.1 GCA_012515055.1 Syntrophomonadaceae bacterium
ACATATCTTAATGGAACCATGTACTTATCATTATTAATTGCCGGAGCTTGAAACATAATACCCTGCTGCTGATTGAATTCCGCTTCTTTACTGCCAACAGCAAGAATCAGAATGTCCTGTTCTTTTTCCATCTTTATTTCTTCTTTTTCCACACTGGTTTGGGCACCTATAACACCGCCGATCCAATCCAGGGGAACCATTGTGGTCCCTTCGATGACCTCAAACTCCCCCTCATAAACCTGGCCATTCACCTTGAGGGTGAACTCTGGTGCCGCCGCTGCCGGTGCCGTCATTAAAACCGCCAGAAGCAGGGCTAAAACCATCGTTAATGATTTACGCAAAATATTTCCCTCCTTAATACTTATAAACTCCATCACGCCAAACTTCGTTTTTGCTGTGCCCATATTAATCACAATAACACCCTCTATGCTCTGGATACTTTGGCCCAGGTATCCCTTAAAGATACGATACGGTTAAAAACCATTTTTTCCGGCCGGGAAAGTTTGCTGTCCTGGCAGAAATACCCCTGGCGCAGGAACTGATATTTACTTGCGGCGGGCAATTCCGCCAGGGCCGGTTCCGCTTTGGCCTCTGTTAATATTTCCAGAGAATCGGGATTCAAAACCCTTTCATAGCTTTCTTCCTCATCGGGATTTTCGCTGCTAAACAAATTACCATATAACCTGACTTCCACATCCAGCGCATGGGCGGCAGATACCCAGTGGGCAGTCCCTTTCACTTTCCGGCCGCTGGTGGGGCCGCCGCTTCTGGAATCAGGATCATAACTGCAGATCAGTTCGGTTATTTCACCGGCATCGTTTTTTATTACCTGTTCGCATTTAATTATATAAGCGCTTTTTAAACGCATTTCACCGCCGGGCCGTAAACGGAAGAATTTTTTCGGGGGGTCTTCCATGAAATCTTCCCTTTCGATATAAAGTTCCCGGGAAAAGGGCATCTTTCTTTTACCCGCCGCTTCATTTTCCGGGTTGTTTTCCGTTTCCAGCCACTCCACCTGTCCTTCCGGATAGTTTTCCAGAATTACCTTCAGGGGCTGCAGAACTGTCATCACCCTGGTGGCATTGGCATTGAGCTCTTCCCGAATACAATGCTCCAAAAGGGCTATGTCCACTGTGCTGTCACGCCGGGCCACACCTATCCGGTCGCAAAAATCCCGGATGGAGGCGGGTGTATATCCCCGGCGCCTCAGTCCGCTGATAGTGGGCATGCGGGGGTCATCCCAGCCGTCCACAAAACCTTTTTCCACCAGCTCCCGCAGCTTTCTTTTGCTCATCACTGTATAGGTAAGATTCAAACGGGCAAATTCTATCTGCTGGGGCCGGCTCCAGGCCTCCCCGGAATAATCGACATTCTCGATACACCAGTCGTATAAGGGGCGGTGGTCAGCAAACTCCAGGGTGCATATGGAATGGGTGATGTTTTCCAGAGCATCTGAGAGGGGATGGGCATAATCGTACATGGGATAAATGCACCAATCATCACCGGTCCTGTGGTGTGTTTCCCGTAGTATCCGGTATAAAACCGGGTCACGCATATTTAAATTTGGTGATGCCATATCAATTTTAGCCCGCAAAACACAATGGCCGTCAGCAAATTCCCCCCCCCGCATACGCTCGAATAAATCCAGGTTTTCTTCCATGGTGCGGCTGCGGTATGGGCTTTCCCGGCCCGGTTCAGTCAAAGTCCCGCGGTATTCCCTTATCTCATCAGCAGTCAGGCTGCAGACATAGGCCTTACCTGCCTTTATTAAATTAACTGCATATTGATAGAGCTGCTCAAAATAATCGGAAGCATAATAAAGCCGGTCCTCCCAATCAAAGCCCAGCCATCTGACATCCTCCATAATGGAATCGACGAATTCAACTTCCTCCTTGCTGGGGTTGGTATCATCGAAACGCAGATTGCATATACCTTTATTAGCCAGGGCCAGTCCAAAATTAAGACAGATGGATTTGGCATGGCCTATATGCAGATAGCCATTGGGCTCCGGCGGGAAGCGGGTATGCACTTTACCGTTATTCTTGCTGGCTTTAAGATCCTGTGTAATAATATTTTGAATAAAATTCACCGGTAATACTGATTCAGCATTGTCCATTTTTTTAACTCCTTTTCCCAGCTTGATCAGCAGAATTGCTGCCGGGAATGATCCTGTAAAAAGGGATGCCCGGCAGATAAAAATAAGTTTCGCTTACTATTATAGCTCATTAAAGCCCGGCTTAATAAATTTTTACCGGTTTCCCAGCCGGAAAATATTTATTTATTTTCCCTTGACAGGAACATTCGTTCGTTTTATTATGTTGTTAGAACATTTGTTCTGCTTCAAATTTCTTGGGGAGGCGATAATTATGTTTAAAGGTTTAACCAAAAAAGATGTTGTCCAATCTTTTTTTGGAGCCGGATGTATGGCAGCAGTAGTTTATGCTTATTCAGTCCTGCTGGTGATCGTTTTAAAATAAAAGGGCCGCCCGATAATTGGGCAGCCCTGTATCAAGCTTTATCAGACTTCTTCTGTTGATTTGTTTTCCGGTTCCTCTTCGTTTTCTTCTCCTTCCCTGCTTTTCAGAAAAGTGGTTATCTCGGGAAGGATTCCGCGCAATTCCATGGGCAAGGGGAAGAGGATGGTGGTATTCTGGGAATTGGTCATCTCTGACAGGGAACGGAACATTCTTAAGGTCAGGCCTCCCTGTACTGAGGTCAAGATCTCTGAGGCTTCCGAAAGTTTTACCGATGCCTGTTTTTCTCCTTCCGCCTGAATGACTGCCGCCCGGCGGTTTCTTTCCGCTTCAGCCTGACGGGCGATGGCTCTTTGCATTTCGGTGGGCAGTACCACGTCTTTGATTTCCACTGCCGTAACTTTTATCCCCCAGCTGTCAGTAGCATCATCAACGATTTGCTGGATCCGGTGATTTAATTTATCCCTGTTGGACAGCAATTCATCCAGATCTGCTGTTCCCACCACGCTTCTGAGGGTTGTCTGGGCTAACTGGTTGGTGGCTTCATGGTATTGTTCGACATTGACAACTGCCTTATCGGCATCCACCACCCGATAGTACAGTACCGCATTCACTTTACAGGTGACATTGTCCCGGGTGATAACTTCCTGGGTGGGAACATCAAAAACGATGATCCTGAGGGATACCCTGATTATCCGGTCGATTACAGGGATGATGAATATCAATCCCGGCCCTTTGACTTTGACCAGGCGCCCCAAACGGAACAAAACGGCCCTTTCATATTCGGGAATGACTTTTAAAGCCGCACTCAAGATAGCTACCACCAGAATAATGATTATTATCCAATCGAAAAATAATCCAATTTCCATAGTCCCGCCTCCTTCTTTTATCTTCCTGTTATTTCTATTGTTCCTCTGCTGTTTCAGCAGGTTGATCCGGATCTTTTTCTACCAGAAGCTGAATATTGTCCCTTTTGACCACTTTGATCCTGGTCCCGGCCGGGATGGTTTCACCCCCCAGGCTTTTTGCCCGCCAGATCTCCCCGCGGATCTTTATCACGCCAGCGGGGTCTAACGGTTCAATGACTATACCTTCATCAGCAGCGAATTCACCGGGGCCCTGCATGGGTTTGATCTGGCGTAAATTCAATATGCCTTTTAAGACAATGAAAAGGAAACCGGCCCCTACGATGCCAACACTTATGGCCATGCCCCGGAAAGCAGCAAACCAGTTCACTGGCATCAATGGTTCGATAGGCAGGAAAACAATACCTAAAATAATGCTCACAACTCCCCCTACACCTAAAATCCCATAGGTGGGTGTGAAAAGCTCCGCGACCAGCAACAGGATTCCCAGTATGATCAACAGCCCGGCAGCCAGATTAACTTCAAAGAGCCCCAGACCGAAAAGACCCAGGATAAGACTTATGGAACCCAGTACTTCCGGCAGCATGAAACCAGGGGAACTGAAAGCGATGATGAGTCCATAAATGCCCAGTATCAAAAATATAACTGCCAGAGTGGGATTGCTGATGATGTGGATCAATTTTTCTTCCGTGCTCATGGTCAAATGGAAAGGTTCGGCATCGGCCGTTTTAAGATTTATTTTCCCCGCTGCTGTGATAACTTCCCGGCCGTCAATAATTTGCAGCAATTCTTCCAGGTTCTCGGCCTCCACATCAATAACTCCTTCTTCCAGTGCTGTCTGACTCCCCAGACTGAGATTTTCCAGAACGAATTTTTCGGCGATATCTCCGGGGCGGCCTTTATCCTCGGCGATACTGCGCATATGTTCCGCCAGAAAATTGATGGTCTTCTGGTCAGCTGCTTCCGTTCCGCCCTCCTGGGGATCCATAGTTACCGGCATGGCAGCGCCGCAGGTAGTACCGGGCGTCATTGCTGCCAGATGTCCGCTGACCAGGATAAAAGTACCTGCCGAAGCGGCGATTGCCCCTTTCGGTGTTACATAAGTTATTACCGGTACCCGGGAAGCAGAGATATCCTGAATGATATCCAGGGTGGCATCCACCAAACCGCCGGGGGTGTTGATCTGGATTACCAGAGCGTCAGCGTTCCGATTCTGGCTGTGCTCAATGGCCCGCTTGATATTCTTAGCCGTTCCCGCAGTGACCATATCTTCAACTGTTACCGTATAAACAACCGGCTTTTCCGTCTGGCTCTGGACAGATACCGGCCAGATGACGATGGCAGTAATAATAAACAGCAAACTGATCAAACCGGTTATTTTCTTCGTCATTTATACACCTCCCAGAATAAATCCATTTCATATTAATTATGCTTTAAATTCAGCTGAGGGTAAAGATGCATCTAGTATAATATTCTCCCTGAGCCATCTGCTTATGCTGGAGCAAACTATTTTAAGATGGTAATCGCCGGCATTCATGATCGGGAAACAGGTCAAAAAAATACACCGCCTGAGCTGGGACTGTTCCAACCAGTATCAGGGGTGTACTTATATATATTTCTTTTTTCAAAATGCAATCAGTTATTGATCAAGTCTTGAATATTTTTTTAGCCTGAGAATTAACTGCAGCCGGAAGTGCACCGAATATAAGGGCGACTACCGCCCAGGCAATGTATTGCAGGGGCACAACCTGAAGCAGTAAACCAATGATTAAGACCAGGGCAAACCCCAGCTGGCTGATCGCCATTATGGGAAGAACCGTTGTCAATTGACCCAGATTCTTTTTCATATTATTGGCGGCATAACCAAGGGCCAGATAAAAGGGTGCCACCGACATTAATGCAAATTTCCCCATTTCCGCCTGGCACCATAAAAGCGCCAGCAAAAACACTGCTCCTACCACAACATGCCCCCAGGTCAA
>JAAYZA010000388.1 GCA_012515055.1 Syntrophomonadaceae bacterium
AGGTTCCATAGTAGTTGAAAAGGTAAAAGAAGCTGCCGAAGGCGTTGGTTACAATGTACTCAGCAATGTATATGAAAACATGATCGAAGCTGGCATCATCGACCCTGCCAAGGTGACCCGTTCGGCAGTACAAAATGCTGCCAGTATCGCAGCGATGGTCCTGACTACTGAAGCAGTTGTAACTGAATCTCCCAAAGAAGATGACCTTAAAGCAATGGCCGGTATGGGCGGCGGCATGCCCCCGGGAATGATGTAATCCCGGACCCGCCTTTAATAAAGGAATGCATATTAAAAGGAGACCTTTACAGGTCTCCTTTTTTTAGATCGCTTTATAGATCGTAATAAAGTTCGAATTCCAGAGGGTGGGGAATTTCACTGACCCGCCGCGCTTCCTTACGCTTGATCTGGATCCAGGTATCGATAAGGCGCTGGGGAAATACCCCGCCGGCCAGGAGGAAATCCTGATCCTTTTCCAGGGCGTCTAAAGCTTCATCGAGGGATTTGGGCAGGCTTTTAATTTTGGCCTGTTCTTCCGCTGATAAATTATAAAGATTCATATCATAGGGGCCATAACCTGCTGCCACCGGGTCGATCCTGTTTTTAATTCCGTCCAGACCGGCCAAAAGAATGGCAGCAAAAGCCAGGTAAGGGTTACAGGTGGCATCGGAAGAACGAAATTCAAAGCGTCGGTGCATAGGGTTTTTTGCATAGGCGGGAATTCGTATAACCGCACTGCGATTGGCGGTGGCAAAACAGATATTGACCGGTGCTTCATAGCCGGGGACCAGTCTTTTGTAAGAGTTGGTGCTGGGGTTGGTAAAGGCCAGTACCGCTGGAGCATGCTGCAAAAGGCCGCCGATGAAGTTAAGGGCCAGAGGGCTGAGTTCCGAATAACCGTCTTTATCATAGAAAAGAGGCTGGCCGTTTTTGAACATATGCATATGTACATGCATACCACTGCCAACTTCACCAAACATCGGCTTGGGCATGAAGGTAACAGTTTTTCCTTCACTGAAGGCCAGATTTTTGATCAGATATTTAGCCAGCATGGTTTTGTCAGCCATTTCCAGCAGATTGCCAAATTCCACTTCGATTTCTATTTGTCCCGGGCCTCCCACTTCATGATGGTGATACTTGATGGGGATGTCGTTTTCCTCCATCAAAATGCACATCCGGGCCCTTAAATCATATAAAACATCCTGGGGCGGGGCAATATGGTAACCGCTTTTTACCGGGATCTTATAACCGGAATTGGGGCAGCTATTGTCGCCGCTGTTCCAGGCCGCCTGTTCAGCGTCAATGAAAAAGCCGGTTTTATTGGGAGAAAGCTCGTAACTGACATGGTCAAAAACATAGAATTCATATTCAGGGCCCAGTCTTATTTCGTCGGCGATGCCGGTTTCTTTCATGTAGGATTCTGCTCGGGCCGCAATGGTACGGGGGTCCTGATTGAATCTATAATTTTCCGGCTGGGCTATGACGAAGACATCACCGATCATGCTTAAAGTCGAAACCTGAGTAAAAGGGTCATAAACGGAAGTTTTTATATCGGGGATAAAAACCATGTCACTGTGTTCCACCGGGGCGAAACCATAATTGGAGGCATCAAAACCAATTCCATATACCAGTGTGTCAGGAGTGAAGCGTTTGACAGGGATGCTTAAATGCCGCCACCTCCCCACCAAATCGATTATTTTAAAGTCAATCATCTGGACTTCATTGTCTTCACAAAAGCGAATAACCTCATCATAGGTAGTAAACACTTGCCCAACAGCCCCCTTACATAATTCAATGTCAACGGAATTATATCAAATCAGGAAAATATAGTAAAGGGAACCATGTCAACTGAAAAGGTATACATTTAATAATGCTGCTGGAAGATTATGTTCTCCGCCAGAAAGTTATATATTGCAAAAGAATTTAATATCAATGTATTACTTGATAATTCCGCAAAGGAAGGGCCAGGGTAGAGTGAAAATGAAACGCCGGGTAGTTTTTTTGTCGATTATAATACTGCTTCTTGCCGGGGGGCTGTTATCAGCTGATAAGCTGCATAAAATGTATATAAAATCACAATTGGAGCCTGAAATCGAATTGCAGGAAGCGATTAAAAACATGCAGGCATTAAAATCATACCGCTATGATATAAAATCCGGTTTTACCATTGAACAGCGAGAGGAGGTGATAAGTGAAGTATCTGGCGAGAAGGATGCCGGAAAAACGCATATAAAGGGGGAGATGGTCAAAACAGAAATTGACATCTATTATTTGGACCGTACCATCTATAATTACGATTCTTTATCTGACAAATGGCTGGTGATAGAAAGCAGTACCAGTG
>JAAYZA010000298.1 GCA_012515055.1 Syntrophomonadaceae bacterium
AAACCATTATACTGATTGGTTCGGACGAAAGGCTTAAATTATTGGAAAAAATCATTGATGGTCAGGTAATAACCATTGAGATTGGTCCCTCACCCCTGACCGAAGATAAATGGGTGGACCCGGAGGGGATGAAAAAAATCCTTCGTACCCTGAAAGCTTCCCGTAAAATATAATTGAAGGAGTGACCGTCTTGAAGCGTATTGTCAGCGTAAGTTTAGGTTCCTCAAAAAGAGACCATTCTTTTGAAACTGAATTCTTAGGTGAAAAATTCCTGATTGAACGTATCGGTACTGACGGGGATTGGGATAAAACCCTGGCACTGGTCCGTACTTTAGACGGTAAGGTGGATGCCTTTGGCATGGGGGGTATCGATCTTTATTTGCATGTGGCCGGCAGGAGATACACCATAAAAGATGCCAAAAAAATTATAGCGGAAGCTAAAAAGACCCCGATGTTTGATGGTGGTGGTCTGAAAAACACCCTGGAGCGTAAATGCGTAATTTATGTTCAGGAAAATGGTATTGTTGACTTAAGAGGCAAAAATGTCCTGCTGGTTTCAGCAGCTGACCGTTTCGGCATGGCAGAGGCTTTCGATCAGGTGGGGGCCCGGCTCACTATGGGTGATTTATTGTACACAGTAGGGATACCAATTCCCATCCATAATCTAAGGACATTGCAATGGGTCGCTGCCATTGCCGGGCCGATAATAACCAGAATGTCCTTTGACAGTCTTTACCCTACCGGGGAGCAGCAAGAAGTCATAATCCCCAAGTATTCCAAATATTATTATGCAGCAGATATTTTAGCCGGTGATTTTAATTATATACGCCGTTATCTGCCGGAAAAACTGGATGGACAGATCGTTATCACCAATACCACTACCCGGGAAGATATGCTGTTACTTAAAGAACGGGGCATAAGCAAAGTTATTACCACTACCCCCGATATGGGCGGGCGCTCTTTCGGGACCAATGTGATCGAGGCTTTGATTTATACCTTTATGAACAAACCGGTCGAACAAATAACGGAGGCAGATTATTACGAGGTTATTGACAAGCTGGAACTTAAGCCGGGGGTAGTAGATCTAAGGGAGTTATAATGCTTGATCTGGATTTTGCCTTTTTAAATATAGTGAACCAAAATAAAACGGGGCCAGGATACAAAAAAATCTTTTTGGACATGCTGGCCCCCTTTTTTTTCGCCCCGCGGCTGCAGAAAATTATTAAATTGCCTTATATGGAGGCCTGCGGGGGGAATATTATGATTCCCCTGGGCAGCAGCCATCTAAACCTCCTGAAGCAGACCGGACAGCAGACCATGGCACAGCGGCTGTCAGCTATACTGCAGGAATACCAATTAAGATTTCTGGCGGTGGACCGACGTCTGAAAAACGAAATCACTGATATTTTTCTCGGGCAGGTGATGGTTTTTGGTGATAATTTCATCAAGGCACTGGCCCATGTATTCATCAAAAACATTTTAGAGCACTGTAACCTGCAAAGAATAATTATAGTGGGGTCAATAGAAGACTTCCCCGGTTTTATTCACAGTCTGGGCCAGTATGGGCTGCCCATCTCCATTCAAACACTCTGCCCGCAGCAGCAGGAGGC
>JAAYZA010000209.1 GCA_012515055.1 Syntrophomonadaceae bacterium
AATTCATCGCTACCATCGCCAATGTCGGATTTCCAATTGCCGTAGCCGCATACCTCCTGATACGCGTCGAAGGAAAACTATGTGAGCTAACCATCGCCATCACCGAACTGCGGCAGGCAATAATAAGTTTACAGTGAGGAGAAGACCGGCCACAGGGGCCGACGCCCCTGACGGCCTGGGCCGACAACTACTGTGTCATCCGAGGGAGGAAATAACGAAGGATTAGCGTGGGTTAGCAAAATAAATATCAATAAAGCACTGATGCCTGATCAAAAATGATTGGGCATTTTTTTGTGGGGGGATATTTATATCAGGCAGGGGAATCAAAATATAAAAGCTTAATAGGCCGGATATAATTAATGGAATATTGTCTTAATTTATATAAAATTAGCAATAATTAGCAGGAAATAAGGAGGAATAGGGGGAATTGAATCTCTATTGATGTGGGTCAAATTTACTTTAATATCATGATTTTTATAAAAAAGATGTTCATTAAAAAAGTGACCGCGTAATAAATCTTCAGTGAATATAAAAAAATGGTTATAGAAAACCATTGACAGATAAAAAATAGTGGTTTATCATAACCATATAAATTGTTGATTGATTCCAAGGAGGTTATTAAATTGGATAAGCAAACTTATAATACTTTAAAGTCAGAAGATTTTCGCGAGTTAGAATGGCATATTTTAGAATTACTTAGAAGCGGTGTTAGAAGAGAAGAACACTTGTCATTTGTAGTTGCAATTACTGCAATGGCACTAGTGTCGAAAGAAACCAGTGACAGAACTTCGATGATGAATTATTTAGAAAACTCGATCGGTGACGAAACGACCATTACATTTCTTAAAAAGGTAGAAAAAGAGTTTAATGTACAGATTAAAGAAATCTCCGATAAATATGAAAAAGATACTTTGAAAGCAGCAACATTATTTACCGAATCCAGACGACCATATGAAGCAGATAATTCAACCCCAGAAGGAATCTCAGAACTTGCTATAGCATTATTAAACATAAATGAAAATGACGTCATTCTTGATCTTGGTTCAGGAGTCAATTCTTTTTTAATTCAAGCTGCTTTTGAATCAGGAAACCGGAATCTATATGGTGTAGAAGTCAATACAAGTAACGTGATTATTGCAAACATTCGTCGATGCATAGTAGGATTGCCGATTAACACAATCCAGGGAAATGTTATTAGTCAGGGATTAACGTATTTATCTGCAAACAAGGTTTTGTCAAATCATTCGTTGGGAGTCAGACTTTCTGAATTACAGAAGTATGCTGACAAAAACCCCGAGTTAAAAAAATATTTTAAGAACGCAAAAAGAACTGTAACGGCGGATTGGGTATTTAATATAGCTGCATTTCTTAATACAAAACAACCTGGCAGAACTGTTGTTTTAATGACCAACGCTGGAACATGGAATAAAGCAGATGAAAACATTCGTAAGAGATTACTTGAAGAAGGAACAGTAGAAGGAGTAATCCAGCTTCCAGAACGTCTTTTATCCTATACAATGGCACCGCTGACGATGATAGTTTTTAGTCAGAATAATAAAACGGTTAAAATGGTAGATGCTTCAAAGATTTATACTGAGAAACGCAGACAAAACGAATTAGAACCAACCAATGTAGAAAAAATAATAAAAGCTTATCATGAAGACACTGAAATCAGTAAAAAAGTAACCATAGCTGAGCTTGCAGAACAGGAATATATACTGAATCCACAACGTTATATAGGGCCTGATATCGGAATTGAGAATGGCATTTTGTTGGGTGACCTTTGTTTGTCAATTAATCGCGGCGCAATGATCAGTTCTGATGTTTTAGATGAATTAGTGACTACCGATGAAACAAATTACCACTATTTGATGTTGCAGAATATTTCTGAAGGAGCTATTGATCCAAGCCTTCCCAATCTTATTAAAATAGAAAATAAATATCAGAAACACTGTATCAATAACAAAAACCTCATCATTTCCAAGATATCGCCTTTTAAGGTGGCAATGGCTCATGTGAAAGAGAACGAATCAATTGTGGCTAATGGAAATTTATACTTTATTGAACTTGACGAAAATAAAGTAAATCCTATTTTTGTTCAAGTATTTCTGCTTAGCGAAACCGGTATGGCGCAATTAAACCGCCTGGCCAAGGGGAGTCTTGTAAAGAACATTAGCATACAGGATTTAAAGAAGATTCAGATTCCTGACTTGCCTAGGGTGGAGCAGGATCGCATTGCCGTAGAATATGAGAATCTTAGTGATGAATTAACTATACTACAAAAGCAAATGGATATCGTTCGTGATAAGAAGGCTAACATTCTGGAAGGGGTGATTTAATGCTAATCACCAATGAAGACCTTTTGGATATTATCGCAGGCGCTTCTCATCGATTACATACAGAAATTAAAAGAGCTTATAAAAATGGAGAGTTAGAAAACTATTTATTAAGTATTGAAATGGGAGATTTATATCCCCAAGAAAAAGGAGATCCACTATACGATACGAATCCAGATGGTAAAATACTGATATTTGGAGATGCCTTGATTAAGGAAAACCAGATATATGGCTGCTTAAAAGAATTTGGAGTTAAAAAAGAACGTGTAGAATTGCATCTGGGTTACGAGAATGCTATACGATACCCATTTAATCATTTGCAATATAACCCTAATGTGCGTTTAGTTCTATTCGGCCCGGTACCCCATTCCGGGGAGGGTAAGCTTGATAAATCAAGCGTTATTACACAGCTCGAAAGCGGTGATGGGTACCCGAAAGTTATTCGTTTGACTGATGATCATGGTCTGAAGCTAACGAAGACCAGTCTTAAAAGGGCAATCAACAGGGAAGTACAAGGTGGTTATTTAGCTGTATAGACAATTCATAAAATGCGTTAGGAGAGAGAACATGGCAGTAAAGAAAAGTGAACTTTATAGTTCCCTGTGGGCTAGTTGTGATGAGCTGCGGGGCGGAATGGATGCATCCTTATACAAAGACTATGTCTTAACATTATTGTTCGTAAAATATGTTACAGATCGGTTCATGGGCCATAAATATGCTGAGATAGAGGTTCCGAAGGGCGGAAACTTCAATGATATGATTGCAGCCAAGGGCAAAAGCGATATTGGTGAGAGAATGAACAAAATTATCAAAGCACTTGCCAATGCCAACCCAACATTAAATGGGGTTATAGATATTGCTGACTTTGATGACGATACGAAACTTGGCAGTGGGAAGGAAAAAGTCGATAAATTAACTAATCTGGTATCTATCTTTCAAAATGAATCCCTGGATTTTCGCAAGAACCGTGCTGGTGGCGATGACATTATTGGAGACGCCTATGAATATTTAATGAAAAATTTTGCCAGTGAAAGCGGTAAAAGTAAAGGCCAGTTTTATACCCCAGCCGAAGTTTCACGGATTATGGCCAAGTTAATTGGCATTAATAGTGCAACATTGGCTTCGCAAACGGTTTACGATATAATCACTACGAAAACGATACAATTTAATTACCCTGACTTGAAGGCTTCTTAAGGGGGTTAAGGTGAAAAAAAGGGGGTGCAAACTCCCGAGACACTTTCAGGGCAAGAAAAATAGAGCTACGAAAGCCATATGTCAGGGGGATATTTATGCTTTTAACAAAACAAACCAAGCCGCTAAAAGATTTGTCTGATGCATTAATCGAGTGCAAAGCTTATGCAAAGCGTGGCCATGTGCTTGCGAATGACGCTGTGTCGTTGCTAAAGCGTGTGGTTAGAACTATATCAAAAAAAATGCAAGATGAAATAGATAACCTCGAAATTAGCAGTTTTAATGACAATGCAACTACCGGTAGTTTGGTGTCACAACTATCTTCAATCCGTGCTAACTTTGAGATTCTTCCGCAACGTCTTATGGAAGATATAGATGCGATATCTAAAACATCGTTTTCAATAACGCTTTTTGGAAGAACCATGGCGGGAAAATCCACACTAATGGAGATTTTGACCCACGGCAGAGGTGAGTCTATCGGTAAAGGTGCACAACGCACAACCCGAGATGTTAGGACTTATACATATAGAGATTTACACATTACTGATGTTCCGGGTATTGCCGCATTCGAGGGAGAAGAAGACGAAGACGTGGCATTTGATGCCGCTAAAAAGAGCGACCTAATTTTATTCCTGATAACAGATGATGCACCACAAGCCTGTGAAGCAGAGTGCCTGAACAAAATCCTTGGACTCGGAAAGCCGGTAATTTGCCTAATTAACATTAAGGCAGACATTAATAATTCAACCAGCCTTAAGATGTTTAGGCGTGATGTCCAGAAGAAATTTGATAATGAGCGCTTGGATACAATTAAACAACAGTTTTTCGATTTTGGAACACAATATGGGCAGGACTGGCGTACTATCCGATTTGCCTATGTCCATTTAAAATCTGCATTCCTTTCGCAACAAAGTGATTTTAAGGAAAGTAGTGATGAGTTGTATGGATTGTCTCGCTTTAACTATGTTGAGAACTTAATTGTAAGCGAAATATGCAAGAATGGTAGCTTTTACAAGCTAAAGGCATTTTCAGATATTGTTGTTGTACCTGTCGTAGATGCCTTGGAAACCTTGTTCAGTCAGAGCGCACAAAACAGCGAACAGGGGTCTATTCTCGTTGGCAAGCGGAAAAAGCTGAAGAAGTGGACAGATGATTTTGAGTCCGACGGAAAGAGTCGAATTGAGACATTACTGTCCTCCATATCAAGCGAATTAAAACGCGAAATCGCTACATTTGCAGAGGACAATTATGACAACTCAAATGCGAGCGGCGAATGGAATAAAATTTTGAAAACTCGGAATATTGAGCAACGTGCCTCAGACTTGTTAAAACAACTTGGCAAAGAATGTGAGGAAGAACTCCGCGAAATAAGCCGAGAAATAAACTCCGAGATAAAGTTTTCGCACACAGTATTTTCTGACAGTTCCATCAATATGCATATGCTTGTTGACGGGAAACGCATATGGAATTGGGCTACGACACTGGTAAGTGGAGGCCTGATGATAGCCGGTTTATTTCTTACAGGTCCCATAGGTTGGATTGGTTTGGGCGTTGGTTTGTTTGGGTGGCTGGGATCATTCCTTTTCAGTGACCGCGAGAAGAAAATTCGCGATGCCCGACAAAAATTAGAGAAAAAACTCTCTGACCACATCGACAAAATGATTGTTGGACTTAGAAAGAAGATGCTTGACGTCTTGTACAACGAATTATTGAAGAAACAACTATACCCAATGAACCGCACAATTGACGATGTCATTAGTTCAATCTTTACACTATCCAAAATGCAGCAGGAATTTGCTGTTGCTCTTAATAGCAAGCTTCAAGAGATAAACATGGCTGTAATTAAAGAGGCATTAGCATATTTGGGATATACTGGATTGGAATGGCATATTGCAAATACTGCAAGAATACCGGGATACGCAATGATGATTATCCTTGAAGATGGAAAGCGTTTCCCAGATGACGCATCCAAAGCTTTATTTTATCTGCTTAAGGAAAAGGTTTGGTTTGTGTTCAAAAAAGAAAATTTAAAATCGATGCTATCACAGGCAATAGGGCGGGGATGCGACAGGGATACAATTCGAATCCAATATATTGATGATACTCCGCGAATCGCACATATCCCTTCCCTTGATACCGTCGATGCGAGTACAAAGAACCGCATACGAATGGCACAACAAATTACAGAACTGCTGATTATGAAATAAGGAGGCAATCGCTATGAATGATCAAGATTCAGTATCAATTGCCGTATGGACGGCAAAAAGTAAAAAATTACTCGAAAGTGTCCGGCAGTTGCTCAATAAAATTGGATACGATGAGAGCGGTATGCCCCAAGATGTATTTGAGGGTAATAAACCGGTAAGCCTTGTCTTTGCAGGACAGTATAGTGCTGGGAAGTCGAGCATTTTGAAAGCGTTAACGGGGATTGAAGACATTGCAATTGGCGCAGGCATAACTACACAAGAAGCCCACTCCTATGATTGGAATGGGATCGAAGTAATCGATACTCCTGGCATCCATACAACACTTCGCCCCGACCACGATGAAATCTCGTATCAGGCAATCGCAAACTCTGATATGCTTGTTTATGTCGTTACACAGGAATTATTCGATGATTTCATCGGTCAGAACTTCCGCAGATTATTGCTCGAAAAAGACAAAGCCGGGGAAATGATTCTGATTGTAAACAAGATGGCAGACATCGGCAATACGATTGAAAACCGAGAAACTAAGCTCAAGGACTTGGAGAAAGTAACCACGCCATACACTCCTGCTCAACTGAGGACAGTTTTCGTTGACGCCGAATCATATTTAGATAGCCTTTCGGAATCGGACATTGAAATCGCAGAAGAACTTAGGGAACGTAGCAATTACGATTCGCTCGTAGAAACATTAAATGCATTTGTCCGAGATAAGGCTATTTCCTCGCGAATGACGACAGTATTGTATAGGTTGTTCGAATTTCTCCAAAAAGCTGTCCTTGAGTATCAACCCACTACAGGCGACAGCGACATTGATGCACTCGAAGAACATCTACTACAAGAACGCCACATCATAGTAAACACGCAATGGAGGATAGAAACGGCAGTTAAATCCATATTTGAAGATGCGGCTTCGCAAATACGCGAAAAAGGCCGTGATGTCGCTAATTCTATTTACAGTTTTGACAATGAAGCAGATGCAAACGAAGCAATTAACGTTGCCTACAACGAGGTCGACACAATCACTGCCACCTGTGTTGATAGCGTGACCCGTAGAATTACAGAATTGTCAAACGATTGCCAAGCGCAATTAGATGAATTTTATAAATCCGATTTTTCTCAGGCTCTGAAATTCCGCTTGGAAAGTAAGTATACAAAAGGAAATCCGCTTATTGAGCGTCTGTTTAAGTCTGATGTTCTGGCTCAAGGCAGTAGCAAAATAATTGCAAATACTGCCGGTACAAACGCTGCTGCGACCGGATTAAAAGCGTTTACGGGAAGCAACATCCACCAAATGGTCTTAGATATTGGCCACTTTTTCGGTCATAGTTTTAAGCCGTGGGAAGCTGTCAAGTGGGTCAAAGGAATAAATGTCGCAGGTAAAGTGCTTGGTGTATTCGGAGTGGTATTTTCGCTTGGAATGCAGGCTAAAGAAGATGTGGACGCTGATAAACGTCAGCAAGAAATGAGAAAAAATCGCGAAGAACTCCGCGCTGGCTTTAACAATGCTGCTAACGAAGTTGTGAAATACTTCAACAATGCGCTGGTCGATTTCTTGGCTAAAAACTATCTTACCCGTATCAACCAAATAGATTCACAGATTTCCGAAATCAGAAATATGCGTATTGGTAAATCCCAAACATGTAAACTGCTTGAGAGTGCACAGACTGATTGTAGGCTTTTGATATCTGACATCCATCAAAGTTACTCAGGCAATGGTGATATCTTTGACTAAAACTTCTCATAATAACAAGACAGCCCTCCTAAAGGCAGGCTGTCTTATTGCAGTTTATTATGCCTGAATTTTCGTGCCGTCCTTAAAGGTGAACCGTACATCGTCTTTATCATAAACAGTAGCGTAGTCCACAAGGCTACACCAAAGCTTTTCGTCAAATTCGGTAAGTAGGTTATCTTGCTTGCTGAGGGTGTAGAGGAAGGCATTAATCGTACTGAGCCTTGTCTGCTTGTCGGTGATTTCTTCGGTAACCGCAGTATGGCGAGCCTTGGCAAGGTCAAAGCGATCAACCAGTTCGTTATACCGTGCTTGGTATTCTGCCTGATCAAGAGCGAAGTGTGCGTTCTCACTTATGGCTTGCTGAATCATCCCGGCTACAACCTCAATTTCGCTTTGCAGTTCAGCTTGCTCTTTTTCTAGGTCGGCAGTGTCAAAGACCGTATATTTTATAAGTTCAAAGTTTCCGAGGATTTCATCCCTGTCAGCGAGGAGCTTATTAACCGCTGATATGAAGAGCGTCTTGATTGTTTCTTCA
>JAAYZA010000222.1 GCA_012515055.1 Syntrophomonadaceae bacterium
TGCTGGATAATATTATTTTGCGAACTTATTATCTGAAAAAATACCGGGACCGAATGTTTATTGATTATAAACTGATTCGCCAGGAAGCAGAAATGATGGTTGAGAATTATAATATTTTTCTATCGGATATCAATCATCCCATCAATTATATGTCCGGCGGCAATTTGCAAAAGCTGCTGCTGGCCAGAGAAATCAGTCAGCAGCCACGGGTTTTGGTGGCGGCTTATCCTTCGCGGGGATTAGATATTGCAGCAGCAGAATCCATTTTTCATATCCTGCTGCAGGAGAGAGACAAAGGAACGGGTATTCTTTTAATACTGGAAGATTTAGAAGATATCTTTCGCTATGCTGACCGGGTAGCGGTAATGTATGCTGGCGGCATCCAAAAGATCTTGCATGTTGTAGAAACAAATATTGACGAAATCGGGGCACTGATGCTGGGAGCGGAATACGAGAGGAAGACATCATGATCAAGGCAAAAATGATAAAACGCCAGTATAGATCATTGTCGGTAGACATAGGTGTTCCGGTGTTTTCCATATTGCTGGCCTTTGTAGTAAGCGGAGCATTTCTATATTTTTCGGGTTTTGATCCGGGAGAAACTTTTCTGCGTATGTTTAAAGGGGCTTTTGGCAGCAGTTATGCAATTGCAGAAACCATTGTAAAAGCGATCCCCCTGATGCTGGCCGGGCTGGCAGTATCATTGGCTTTTAGAATGAAATTGTGGAATATCGGGGCTGAAGGACAATTATATATGGGCGCTTTTGCTGCCTCCTGGGTAGCCCTCACCTGTGGGCATTTAAGTTCATGGCTGCTCTTGCTTCTGATGTTTTTGGCAGGTTTCCTCGGCGGGGCAGTGTGGGGATTTATACCGGGTTTTTTACGGGGATACTGGCAGGTCAATGAAACGATTGTTACCTTGATGTTAAACTATGTAGCAATATCCTGGGTGGGTTATCTGGTTTTTGGACCCTGGAAAGATCCGGCCAGTAAAGGTTTCCCCCTTACCCCGCGTTTTTCAGACGCTGCTTATCTGCCCACATTCGGTGACAGCCGGGTCCATCTGGGTTTATTGATAGCGATTGTTATTGCGCTGATATTTTATCTGGTTCTTCGCTACAGTCGCTGGGGTTATGAAATAAAAGTGATTGGGGAAAGCCAGAATGCAGCGCGTTATGCCGGCATGAATGTGGCCAGGAATATTGTACTGGTTATGATCATAAGCGGGGGAATTGCAGGTATAACCGGCATGATCGAAGTGTCTGGCATAACCCATCGTCTGCAGCAGGACATTTCACCAGGTTATGGTTTTTCTGCGGTAATCGTTGCCTGGCTGGCCAGGCTGCATCCTTTCAGTATAATTTTGGTGGCCTTTTTATTTGGAGCTTTGCTGGTAGGGGGCTTTGGTGTACAAACCTTTGGCATCCCATACTCGATCGTGCTCATGCTGGAGGGAAGTATCCTGTTTTTCCTTTTAGCGGGCGAGTTTTTGCTCAGATATAAAATAGTTTTAGTCCGCAAGGAGGTGCAATAATGGATAATATCGTAATAGCGGCACTTCTTACCGCGGCTATTGTGGCTGGTACGCCAATATTATTTGCCGCCCTGGGGGAACTGTTGGCGGAGAGGTCCGGAATACTTAATCTTGGTGTCGAGGGAATGATGCTGGTCGGTGCTGTGGTGGGCTTTATTTTTACTATCAAAACAGGTAATCACTGGTATGGCTTTCTGGCGGCCATGATTTCCGGCGGTATGACGGCCCTTATCCATGCCTTTATTTCAATCACTCTTAAAGGCAACCAGGTGGTTTCGGGTCTGGCTTTAACGATTTTTGGTACGGGTACCAGCGGTTTTCTCGGCAAAGCTTATCAGGGGCTGCCCACCTCGGACCCAGTAACAGCCATAGCGATACCATTTTTAAGTGATATCCCCATTCTGGGCAGGATCTTTTTTAATCATGATCCACTGGTTTACATTGGTTTTATACTGGCTATTATTTTCTGGCTGGTGATGTACAGGACAAAATGGGGTTTAAACATAAGGGCGGTGGGAGAAAATCCTGCGGCAGCAGATGCTGTAGGAATAAGCGTTTCCCGGGTACGCTATTTTTGCACGATTATCGGCGGTATGATGGCCGGTCTGGGAGGGGCTTATTTATCTCTGGTTTATGCTCCTTCCTGGCAGGAAAACATGACTGCCGGACGGGGATGGATAGCAGTGGCACTGGTAATATTTGCTCTGTGGAATCCTTTGTGGGCGATAGCAGGTTCATATTTATTCGGCGCGGTGGAGGCCATGACTTTTGGGTTACAGATAGTGGGTATAAAAATTTCACCTTTTTTCCTGCAAATGCTGCCTTATTTATTTACGATCCTTGTCCTGGTAATTGTCACCATCAAAATGCGGCAGGATGCGGGGGCTCCGAGTGCCTTGAGTGTGGCCTATGATCGTGAGGAACGATGACTTAAGCAGGGTAAAATCATTATAATGGTTAAATATATTAATAACCGATAATATTCCGGGTAGAAATTGCGAGGGAAAACAGATGCTGGATAAAAATATTTTAAATAAGGTTCTGGATGAGGCATTGAAAAAAGGCGGGGATTTTGCCGAGATTTACATCGAAGACAAAAGCACCAGTAATATATTTTATGACGATAATAAAATTGAGAGCATTAATAGCGGCAGAGAAAAAGGTGCGGGGATAAGGGTGATAAAACAGGGCAAGACTTCCTATGTTCATACCAATGACCTGACGGCTAAAGGCTTGCTGAAGGCCGCCGCTGCTGCTGGCCGTGGGGCCGGTCCCCATGCGATATTCAGGCCTTCCATTGCTCTGCACCGTAATGAGCTTAACCTTGAGGAAGAACTTCTCTCGGAACAATTATCACTGGCAGATAAAATACAGCATATAACAGCAGCCAATGAGGCCGCCCGTAATTATAGCCGTGAAATACGTCAGGTTACCATAACTCTGGGTGATGTTGCCCAAGCAATCCAGATTGCCAATAGTGACGGCGAATTGATCGAGGATGAAAGGTCCCGGGTTAGGATGACGGTAAATGCTGTGGCCGCACAGGGGAACAATGTTCAGACTGGTTTTGAGTCTGCCGGTGGGATCGGAGGCTGGAAATTGCTGCAGGAAGTATCCCTTGAGGATATGGCACTGAAAGCTGCCGATCTGGCTGTCGCAATGCTCGCTGCTCCAGCGGCACCGGCAGGGAGGATGCCGGTTGTTATGTCATCTTCAGCGGGAGGGACATTAATACACGAAGCCTGCGGGCATGGGCTGGAGGCGGACCTGGTGCAAAAGGGTTTGTCCGTTTACAAGGATAAACAGGGTCAGATAGTGGCGGCGCCGGGCGTGAATGTAATCGATGATGCTACGATTGATGGAAAGTACGGTTCTTATAAATTCGATGACGAGGGTATAAAAGCCCAGCGCAGCATATTAATAGAAAATGGAGTATTGTGCTCTTATATGTATGATCGTTTAACTGCCCGAAAAGATGGGGTTAAATCCACCGGCAACGGACGCCGGGAATCATATCAGTACAAACCGGTGCCCCGGATGTCAAATACCATGATCGGCCCCGGTCACGAAGACCCGGAACATATTATAAAGTCTACTCCCCATGGGCTGCTGGTCAAGAAAATGGGCGGCGGGCAGGTCAACACTACCAATGGCGATTTTGTTTTCGAAGTTCAGGAGGCCTATGTAATCGAGGCTGGCCAGATCAAATCGCCGGTTAAAGGTGCGATTCTATCCGGCAATGGGCCCGAGGTATTAAAAAACATCGATATGATTGGCAGAGATTTAGGTTTTGCCATCGGTACCTGTGGGAAAGATGGGCAGGGGGTTCCAGTTGCTGATGCCCAGCCTACCATGCGTATAACAGAATTGACGATAGGCGGCAGAAAAATGGCGGATGGACCTCATATTAAAAAAATAAGGCGCCAATAGGAGGAACTATGAATCAGGATTACATGGAAAAAGTTGCTGTAATGGCGTTGGAGGCAGGCCTGGGCAAAAAGGCCGATGTTGAAATCTATCTTACGGTGAACCGCCAATTGAGCATAGAAGTAGAAAAAGGTTCGGTTGATACATTAAAAGAAGCCGAAGAAACGGGTCTGGGTATAAGATTGATAAAGGATGGTTCATTGGGATTTGCCTATACCACCGATTTATCGATGTCGGCTGTCAATAAAGCGGTAGAAGATGCTTTCCACATGACTGTTTATACTTCCAGTGACCACTATAATCAGCTGCCATCGGGTCCCTATGAATATCAGAACATGCAGCTTTACGATGAAACAATAGGATCAACTCCGGTAGGAAGTAAAATTGAATTGGCCTGCCGGGCGGAGACAGCTGCCCGGGAAACCGATGTGCGCATATCCATTATAGAAAGAGCGGGATATGAGGAAGTGGAAAACACTACTTTGATAATGAACTCCAGGGGGTTGTATGCCCGGGAACGGGTAAATTTCGGCGGTTTATATATTTATCTGGCTGCCGAAGACAATGGTGATGCCCAGACAGGTTTTGCTGTTCAGATGAGCAAATGGTTTAAGGATCTTAATCCGCAGAAGGTGGGCCAGGAAGCAGCCGAAAAAGCGGTGGGCAGACTCCATGCCCGCAGCATTTCTTCGGCAGTTCTTCCCTGCATTATGGAACCCTATGTTATGACGCGATTTTTAAATATTATTTCTCGCATGGTCAATGCTGAGGCGGTGCAAAAAGGCAAGTCGCTCCTGGCTGGAAAACTGGGACAAAAGGTTGCTGCGGGATGCATGACTCTGGTTGATGATGCAACCAGAACCGAGGGTACGGCCTGTTTTCCTTTCGATGACGAAGGAGTCCCGGTCCATTGCCAGCCCATCATTAGTGAAGGTGTTTTAAACAGCTATCTGCATAACACCTATACCGCTGCCAGAGAGGGCATTAATTCCACCGGGAATGCCAGCCGGGCCTCTTTTCGCTCTTTGCCCGCCGTGGGCAGTTCCAATCTGGTTTTATTACCAGGTGAAAAAAGCACGGCTGCATTAA
>JAAYZA010000232.1 GCA_012515055.1 Syntrophomonadaceae bacterium
CAATTTTTTTACCAGCGACACTTAATACTTTGACCTCTACCTGATCACCTTCACGAATAAATTCTTTGATATCCTTTACATAAGTATCGGCTATTTCCGAAATATGGACCAGTCCAACTTCCCCGCCAGGAAGCTCAATGAAAGCTCCAAAAGTCGTAATCCCCTGTACTTTGCCTTCCAGTATCTTTCCAGGTTCGATATTAGTTTGTTCCGTAGGCATGAAAGATAAGATCCCCCTCAATTCATTCTAAGCTAATTCTATTAGATGCCTGCTAAAGAGTCAACTTAAACCTTTGCCTTAAACTCCGGTCCATAAATCTTATTATTCTTCCACCGGCATTATATATTTTTCACCTGGTTTGATCATACCCAATTTCTCCCGGGCGATTCTTTCCACTGCCTGAGGCTCTCCACTTTGTTTCAGTTTAATAGTTAATTCTTCATTGTATACTTCTATCGTTCTTTTCTGCTGGAGCAGATCATCTTTGCGCAGGCTTAATTCGTAAATAGTCCGAGCGCGGGGGAATATACTGAAAACCAATACCAATCCAATGATTGATAATATGATCAGCCTGGTCCTGCTATTTTTATTTTTCCCCTTCTGGTCGGTCATCATTTTCCTCCTGCCCAAATAATTCCAGAGCGCTGCCCGGAATGATTATAACCACCTCATAGCCTTTACTGCGGGCGCGGTTGTATAGTGTAGCTACCGTACTGGAACTAATATTTAAAATCCGGCAGATCTCCTCAGTAGATTTACCGGTTTCTTTCAATACTACTACTTGTCTTTCGCGAAAACTTAGTTTCTCGGCGCCTCGAATTTCTATCTTCATCTGATATTGCAGCCTATCCACACTTTTTCCACAATCTGTGGACAAATTTATTACTTGAATACATTCTTTATCTGTTACAGGAATTCCTGCTTGAATAATTGTTTTTTAAAATTATTTTATGCCTGGGGAGGCGGGGGCGGGGATTTTTTCCTGGCTGCCAGCATCTTTTTCAGCCAATAGGGCAAAAAGCCCGCTATGCGCGAAAAGGAGGCAATAATAAATATGGTTCCACTGGCGCCCTGTTCAACCAGGCGGGCCAATCGGGCGGAAAAATAATGAAAATACACGATAACACCTGCCAGGAGGGTCAATATTATATAAAATCTGATCTCACCCTGATTTATGAGTAACATGGCAGCGAAAACCATCAATAATATAAATATCCACCAGATCAGATCCATTATATACAGGAAGTATTTCCCTATCCGGGCCTTTTTAATCGTTAACTGATAGTAGTGAAAAATAAAACCGGCGGCGATGCCGGTCAGACCTGTTAAAATGAAAGTCTGCAATTGAAACAGCAGCCCATTCACGATATTACCTCCTGCTTATTTGAGTAAACGATTTAAAATGTTTTTTCCTCTGGTCTTAATATCTGTTTTGGCCGCCTTATATTCCAGCACCGAAACCTTCCCCTCCACAGAGACCTGCCCCTCCTCCAGTGACAACATAGTAATGTGCAAATCCTCTCCCTTGATATGGAGATAACCCAGGCGGGTTTCCAGGACCACTTCCTCTTCATCAAATAAATCTACATTATTGATGCCGGTCAGTTCCATGAACCCACGATTAGTCAGCTTTAAATTGTGTTCTTCCACAAATTACGCCTCCTTGCCCGAACTTCAATCCAGTGAATATTATTCCTTACTAAAAATATGCTGCCGGCAGATCCATTTATGCCTGAAATAAGATATAAATACCCATAAAAAATCGCCCTTTTTAATAAAGGGCGATCACTCAATTATTCTATAAAGACTTTTCGCTTCAGCAGCCTTAATATTGTCTTTTATTGCCAGTATTTCGAAAACAGTCTGTCTTTCACCAATTTTTAATGAAACTATATCCCCTGTTTTCACTAATGTTGATGGCTTGGCCACCCTTCCGTTAACCATTATCCTTTCACTCAGGGCAAAATCCTTGGCCACCGTACGCCTTTTAATAATTCGTGATATTTTTAAAAACTTATCCAAACGCATATTATACGACTGAATCTTTTAAAACTTTACCCGCTTTAAAAGCCGGCACCCTGGTAGCGGGTATATTTATTTCCTCACCGGTCTGTGGGTTTCGTCCTTTTCTGCTCTTCCTTTCTCGCACTTCAAAGGTACCGAAACCTACTAACTGAACCTTATCGCCTTCCTTTAAGGATTCTTCCACCGTGGCGAAAAAAGCACTTACTACTTTCTCAACATCCTTTTTGGTCATTCCCGTTTTAGCTGCTACCTGACCTACCAATTCTGTTTTGTTCAATAATATTCCCTCCTCTCCTATAGTTTATTAGGCATATTCTCTGCATATTGTCCGAATCCTCTTTTTTTACAGAAATTTCCCGCCCCCATATCACAATCCCTGCCCCTTGGCTTCATCCCATATAGCATCAAGCTCTTCCAGACGGTAGTCTTCCCAGCGGTCACCCCGGGACTTGATCTCTTCTTCTATGTAATTGAAACGACGAAGAAACTTGTCATTGGACCTTTGTAAAGCTGCTTCAGGATCGATGCCTTTTATAC
>JAAYZA010000133.1 GCA_012515055.1 Syntrophomonadaceae bacterium
CGGTGGTTAAAATGACAAAAACCGGCCGGTTGATGCCCTCCTGCTGGTAAACAGTATATAAACCCGCCATATAAAGCACAGCGTTTTGGGACTGCCGCAGGAGGTATTTATCTTTATGCTTCTTTCCTTCCCTATGGTGCCATTCATAAAATCCGCTGGAAGGAATTATGCACCGCCGTTCCTTTAGAGCCTGGCTGAACATTTTCTTTTCCCCGGCTGTTTCGCTGCGGGCATTGATGATGACTCCGCTCCCCAGCCAGTGAGGAAATCCCCAGGTAAATAGATGCGGCTCTGGTTTTCCCCCTTCCAGGGCAATGACCGGAACCATATCGGTGGGGAAAATTTCGCCCTTTTTCATCATCGGCAATTCAGGCCGGCCGGCATAAAGGCGAGTGATCTCCCGAATAATCTCCCGCATTTCCACGATTTCCTCTTCCATTGCGATCAGATAGCGGCCGCACATATTATCCCTCCTTTCTTTCCATAAACCAGCGGTCTTCCTCCAGAAAAAGATGCACTTGTTTGCCAGCCACCTTGCAGGTATAACGGATACCTGTTCCCCCGGCCTTCAAACTGGCCGCCCGGCGGATATCAGTGACCCGGTCTATCTGGTATTCCCGCCCGTCTTCCCAAATCAGGGAGGTGGGCTTAAACCCTCCGTCAGGATAAAAAACCGCCCTGACACTTATATAGATTTTATCAGGATTATTATAATCTTTTTCCTCCATCAGGGTAATTTCCCTCCTTTAAAAAATCCCACTGGATGGATCACATGGTCTTCCCGGGGGTTGATTATACCTAAATCAGCATCCTGCAGCAATACGGCCCGCTGTACGGAAAAATGGCCAAAGCGGCGGCGCAGTAGATCCACCGTCTCTTCCAGTTTCTCCTGTTTCAAACGCCTTTCCTCATCTTCAAACAAAGAAAGCTGCTCCTGGCTGTGGGCAGTGATCAAATCACACCCCCGCACTCCCACGCTGCGAATGGGCTTTTCCCAGGTATATCTGGCAGTAAAAATCTCCATGGCCTTTTCCGCCAGAATAGTTGATACACTGGCAGGCCGGGCCAATTTCCCCTGGGCTTCGAAACTGAACAGGGTATTGTCCCGTATATGGATCTGTACCGTGCGGCACCTGAATCCATGGTCCCGCATCCGGGCCGCCACACTTTCACTTAAAACATAGAAAATCATCTGTACATCATTGTCATTCTGCAAATCCCGGGGGGTAGTGATGCTGTTGCCCACACTTTTGATCAGGCCTTCCTCCCCCACCCGGGCCACCGGCGAATTATCCTGCCCATTGGCAAAGGCCCACAGGACCTCCCCCCATTTGCCCAGCAAAGAATACAGCATCCCCGGCCGGGCAACAGCAATATCCCCAATGGTCTTGATCCCGTAACGAAACAGCTTACGCCGGGTAGCCCGGCCCACATAGAGGAGATCTTCCGCCGGCAGGGGCCAGACGATATCCCTGTAATTATCCCGGGTGATGACAGTAGTTGCATCAGGCTTTTTCATATCACTGCCCAGTTTGGCAAAAATCTTATTGTAACTGACCCCTACCGAGGCAGTCACACCCAGCTCGTATTTGATCCTTGCCCTTATCTCATCAGCAATATGAACACCATCGCCGTATATGCTGCTGCTGTTTCCCACATCCAGCCAGGCCTCATCCAGACCGAAAGGTTCGATCTGATCAGTATAATCCCCGTAAATCTCCCGGGCCAGACGGGCAAAGCGCAGATAAAGAGGAAAATTAGGAGTTACTACCACCAGCCCCGGGGATTTTTGTTTGGCCTGCCAGATAGCCTCCCCCGTTTTGATCCCCGCCGCCCTGGCAGGATAATTTTTGGCCAGGACGATCCCATGGCGAGCTTCCGGATCACCGCAAACTGCTACAGGTTTATCACGTATTGCCGGACAGTAAAGACATTCCACCGAAGCATAAAAATTATTAAGATCCGAATGCAAAATAACCCGTTCCATTCTCCAGGACTTCCTTGCATAGAACATTTGTTCTATTATGATAATGAGTTTTGCTGCCCAAGTCAAGATGCGTGAATGGTGAGGGGGGAGGCGGGAGGAGTGAGGCGTACCGCGCTGGCGCGCTGGGGTTTGGGGGCCAGGGGCCGGGGGCCAGGGGCGGGGGGCCAGGAAAGCAGGGAGACAAACTTTTAATCAGATGCCAGAGGAGCATATCTATGTGTGGAGAAAAAGAGGTAAAGGCGAGGGTATACCCACCGGATTACTCCCTGGTATAGATCTTCTGTCAGAGACAGTTCTTGCTCCATACCACTAACAGTAGACC
>JAAYZA010000057.1 GCA_012515055.1 Syntrophomonadaceae bacterium
CATTTAATCCGGGAAGAAGAATTAGAGTTTTTTAGACCGCCAATCTATGCCCGCTGCATGTCCGGGGACGGTGATGCAATAATTTAACATATCGATATTTCTTGCCCGCCATCCGCCGCGGTTATCTCCGGCCAAAATATTTCCCGCCAGAACTAATCAAAACTATATCAATGACCTGAAATAAGGACAGGTGCTCCCACAGGGTTTGTGCGCATTATTACAAACCTTAATGGTAAAAAGTGAATAAAAGGGCATTTTGAGTTATATACTATCACTGAGAAACAAATTGAGAATAAATCACTTACTCTTGTTAAAAAAAGGAGGGATAAGTAATTGAAAGCAACAGGAATAGTCCGCCGCATTGACGACCTGGGAAGAGTTGTGATTCCCAAGGAAATACGCAGAACATTACGCATTCGCGAGGGAGACCCTCTGGAAATTTTCGTTGATCGTGAAGGCGAAGTAATTTTAAAGAAATATTCCCCCATTGGTGAACTGGGGGATTTTGCCAGGGAATATGCTGATTCGCTCCATGAAACAATTGGCCATATTGCCATGATTGCGGACAGGGATGTGATCATTGCACTGGCCGGGGCCAATAAGCGTGAATTTCTGGGCAAACAGGTAGGTAAAGCCATTGAAAGAGCTATTGATGAAAGAACCACCCTGGTAATGAATGAAATACCGGTAAATGATGATGAAAACATGCACATTATTATTAATGATGACCGGGAATATACCATTAAGGCACAGGTAATCGCCCCCATCATCACCCAGGGCGATCCCATCGGCGCTGTTGTCATTGTGAGCAAGGATGAGGGTGCAAAACTGGGGGATATGGAGGTCAAACTGGCTGAAACGGCAGCAGGATTTCTGGGCAAACAAATGGAACAGTAGTTTTTTTAAATGACAGGAGCGGTCTTATCATGGTAAGATCGCTTTTTCTGTTATTGTTCAAAGTGTGAAAGGGAAGTGGTATAATATACCTCACGGGATTTGGGGAGGCCGAAGATGGATCCAAAAAAAAGTTTTCTGCAAGGGGCAGTGATTCTTAGTGTCGCCGGTGTTGTAAGCAAAATATTGGGAGCCCTGTACCGTATTCCTTTAGCCAGGTTGATTGGGGATGAAGGGATGGGGCTTTATCAGATGGCATACCCAATTTATACCACTATCCTGGCCTTAGCTACAGCAGGGGTACCGGTGGCCATTTCTGTTTTGGTTTCACGTAATAAAACCAAAGGGTTTAACGGGGACAGCCAGAAGTTATTCCGGGTGTCCCTGATAGTACTTTTAACTGCCGGAATTGTACTGACATTTTTGGTCATGCAATCGGCACATTTTATCGCCAATTACGTCCTGAAACAACCACTGGCTTATTACCCCATTTTAGCAGTGGCCCCCGCCATAATCTTCGCTGGCCTCATGTCAGTTTTCCGCGGCTATTTTCAGGGCCACCAATCGATGATGCCCACCGCTGTTTCCCAGGTATTTGAACAATTATTCCGGGTAGCAGCAGTGCTGGTTTTAGCCGTTATTTTGTTTCCCCGGGGTCTGGAATATGCTGCCGCCGGAGCTACTTTTGGTGCAGTTATAGGCGGGATAGCAGGTTTGATCATACTGGTCGGTTATTATTTCTGGTTTCAAAAAAAGGCAGGCCGGGAACAGAATCTGTTGTATTCCGGGGCCAGTTCAGCAGAACTGGCCAGAGAAATGGTGCGTCTGGCCGTTCCGGTATCTTTCGGTGCGGTAGTATTGCCATTGGTGCAAATGCTGGATGCCATCATAGTTCCGGGGCGTCTTATGGCAATTGGTTACTCTGCCAGCGGGGCCACGGCTCTATATGGGCAGTTGTCAGGAATGGCAGCGGTATTGATCAGTTTACCGACGATATTTACCATATCCATTGCTACCAGTTTGGTGCCGGCTGTTTCCGAGTCGCTGGCCCGGGGGGAAAAAAAGGCCTTGAATGAACGGCTTAATTCTGCTTTCCGTGCCGGGATGATCATAGCACTGCCCTGTGCGGCCGGATTGTTTATTCTGGCCACCCAGATATCAGATTTGCTTTATGCCGCCCCGGAAGCAGGCATACCTCTGGAGCCCCTGGCCTTTTCCTGTATTGCCCTGGCCGCGTTTCAACTTTCCAGTGCCGGAC
>JAAYZA010000165.1 GCA_012515055.1 Syntrophomonadaceae bacterium
CCCAATATTTATTGACATGGAAAAGAAATATGCTAAAATTCTACATGTATCTTTTACGATAAAGGAGGTTTGGGAAACCAACCGACAATTTAGGAGGGAGGCGACATTATTGCAGTCTTTAGGGCGACATGTGTTAGCAGAGATTTATGGATGTCGATTCGATGTGTTGAATGATGTCAAACAGGTAGAGGACATCATGGTCAACGCAGCTTTGGAGGCTGGCGCCGAAATAAGAGAATTTGTGTTTCACAAATTTAGCCCCCAGGGGGTGAGCGGAGTGGTTGTCATATCGGAGTCGCACCTGGCAATTCATACTTGGCCAGAGTTGGGTTATGCTGCAGTGGATGTATTCACCTGCGGTGAAAAAGTAAACCCATGGGATGCCTGCAATTATCTGGCGGAAATGTTTGGCGCCGAGCATGTGGATGCATCCGAAATCATCAGAGGGTTGCAAACGAGCACAAGTGAACGCCTGGTGGTAAATATTTAGGAGGGATACTATTTTAGTAGACCGAAAAAGCTCAAACAGTAACTATTATTAACAGGCCTTGCTTTTTCTACGAGGAGCAAGGTTTTGTTATTTGTATAAGGTTTAACCATTATTACCCCTCCTTTTTATTACCTGTTTGTCTTTAAATATAATAATGTTAAGATAATGTTAGGATACGCAGACAATACAGTTTTGATAATCGAACCAGCTATTCATGACGATCTCAACTTGGAGAGGAAGAGAGAAATGAATTTACTCGGTGCCCATTTATTTTCAGATCACCAGCCACTGGAAATGGACAAAGTCTTTAAAACAACAATTGGGCCTTGGTGGGATTACATTGATCCCTATTATCAGCAAATACAGGAGGAGACGACCTGGAAAGCTCTGCCGCCGGTGATTATTGCTGCCTTCAAATACCTGGGATGTGATGAGCACAGCCCGACCTTTATCAATATCTATCGTATGGCTTATTTTGCTGGCTATATCCATACTACTGTCAAGGATGTCGAAGAGGGGCAGGAGCATGACCGGAAAATGCAATTTTCCGTATTGATCGGTGATTTGCTCTTTGGCCGGCTTTTGCAATTATTGGTGGAGGCAGACAAGAAAAAAATAATGATGCCCTTTGCGGCAATGATTTGTACCATTAATGAAGGCCGGGTTATGAAACATAAAATGAATGCCGGTGCCGAAACGGCAGTGGAAAAAATATATGCCTCCCTTTATGAGACGATTTTTCTGTCAGCAGCTATCATCGCGGGACGGGAAAAAGAGTTTCGTGATATGTACCGGCGGCTGGGCTTAAATCTGGGTATGGCCATTGAACTGACTAATGTCCCGGACCTGCAGAACAAGGCTGACAAATATCAGACTGCCGCCCGGGATATATTCAAACAAATAAACCAGCAGTCCCGGCTGCAAAACAGTCTGTTGGAAAAACTGATTAAACTTTGCAGCCCCTCCAATGATAATGGAAAAACTGCCGTAATATAGAAGCAAATTATGGGGATACAACTGGAGTGGAGGTAAATCATTTGGCTTACAAGGATCTGGGAGAATTCATCAGCAAATTGGAAAAAGAAGGTGAACTGGTTCGCATTAAAACCCTGGTGGATCCCGAACTGGAAATCACGGAAATCACTGATCGGGTCAGTAAAATGCATGGCCCGGCATTATTATTTGAAAATGTCAGGGGCTCATCCATGCCGGTCCTGATCAATGCTTTTGGCAGTGAAAAACGCATGGCCATGAGCCTGGGAGCTGAGAACCTGGATGATATCGGTAAGGAGATCTCTGATTGGCTGGCCCTGAAGGACAATTTGCCCAGTTCCATGATGGAAAAACTGAAAATGCTGCCCAAGCTGGCAGAATTATCATCCCTTATGCCCCGGACGGTCAAAAAGGCCCCCTGCCAGGAAATAGTACAAATGGAGCCTTCCCTGGACATACTGCCGGTTTTAAAATGCTGGCCCGGTGATGCCGGCCGATTTATTACTCTGCCCCAGGTCTATACCAGGGACCCGGTTACCGGACAGAGAAATGCCGGCATGTACCGTTTGCAGGTATTTGACCAGCAAACAACTGGCATGCACTGGCATACTCATCATGATGGGGCTGAAAATTATAGAAAAAGCCAGGCGGCCGGACAGCCCATCGAAGTAGCTGTCGCACTGGGGGGGGACCCGGCGGTCACCTATTCTGCTACGGCCCCTTTGCCGCCCGGTATTGATGAACTTATTCTGGCGGGTTTCCTGCGGAAGAAACCGGTGGAAACTGTAAGATGCAAAACCATCGACCTGGAAGTTCCGGCTGATGCGGAAATCATTATTGAAGGCTTTGTTGATCCCAGCGAACGGCGCATTGAAGGCCCCTTCGGCGATCATACCGGCTATTATTCCCTGGCCGATGAATACCCGGTTTTCCATGTCAAATGTATCACCCATCGTAAAAACCCCATATATCCGGCCACAATAGTGGGTAAACCCCCTCAGGAGGATTGTTATATGGCCCTGGCTACGGAAAGGATTTTTCTGCCTTTGCTGAAATTCCAGCTGCCGGAAATCGTGGATATGCATTTGCCCATGGAAGGGGTTTTTCATAATTGTGTGTTTGTTTCCATCAAAAAGACCTTCCCCGGGCAGGCCAAAAAGATAATGAGTTCTTTATGGGGCACGGGACAGATGATGTTTGCCAAATTTATCATCGTAGTTGATGAAGACGTAAATGTTATGGACGCATCTGAGGTCATGTGGAGGGTATTTAACAATGTTGATCCTAAAAGGGACACTATGATTGTGGAAGGACCTCTGGATGTGCTGGACCATTCTGCACCCCTGGCTCTGGTAGGGTCCAAGATGGGCTTTGATGCTACCAGAAAACTGATGGCTGAAGGGCATCCTCGTCAATGGCCCGAAGATATCGTCATGAGTCAGGATATCATTACCATGGTTACGGAAAAATGGAGAGATTACGGCATTGAATAAAGTTAAGCATTTTTTGTCCCTGATCGACTTTGGTCATACTTTATTCGGCTTGCCCTTTGCTTATATGGGAGCGTTCCTGGCAGCTTTTTCGCTTTATCAGGGATGGCCCACCATATATGTTTTATTCTGGATCACGCTGGCTATGTTCGGTGCCCGGACAGCGGCCCTGTGTCTAAACCGGATCATAGATTTAAAAATAGACACCGCCAACCCCCGCACGACCGGCTGGATATTGCCGGCCGGCAAACTGCCGATAAATCTGATCTGGGTGGCTGCTTTTTTATCCCTGGCCTTGCTGGTCTGGGCGGCGGCCCGGCTAAACCCGTTATGTCTGGCCCTTTCGCCCCTGGCAGTGGCGATTTTATGGCTTTATTCCTATACTAAAAGGTTCACCTGGCTTTGCCACCTCTTTTTGGGTGGTGCCATCGGGATCGGGCCGGTGGGAGCATGGCTGGGGGTGACCGGCTCTTTTTCATTTCTGCCTTTTTTGCCGGCGGCAGCAGTAATGTTCTGGGTGGCGGGATTTGATACCATGTATGCCTGCCAGGACATAGAATTTGACCGCCGCCAGCAACTGCATTCCATCCCGGCCCGCTTTGGTGAAACCGGTGCTTTGTTATTTTCAGCGGCATTTCATTTATTGACAATAGTCTTTCTCATCCTCACCGGCATATTTTTTAAACTTGGTTTCTGGTATTATATCGGGGTAGGGTTTGCCACGATTATATTGATTTATCAGCATCTGATTGTGAAGCCTGGTGATTTGACCAGGGTAGGATTTGCCTCTTTCAGTATTAACCGCTATATGGGAGCGATTATTTTTGTTATGATGCTGTTAAATATTTATTTATTGATTTAAAGGGCAAGATAATAAGTAGCCGATCACGGGAAGGGGAACAGAATGAACAAATACATCATTGCCCTCACCGGGGCCAGCGGAGTTATATATGGAATCGAACTGACCCGGCAGCTTTTAGAACGGGGCGTGGAAATACATCTGGTGGCCAGTGATCCAGCTTGTATTGTACTTAAGGAGGAAATGGGCTGGACTTTTACCGGCACGGTGGAGGAAACTTTTAAGGGACACCTGCCCTATGATAATTTGATTGTTTATGATAATCAGAACATAGCTGCCCGGATAGCCAGCGGGTCCTTCATAACGGATGGCATGGTGGTGATCCCCTGTACCATGGCGACCCTGGCCGCCATTGCCCATGGAAATGCCCGCAATCTCACGGAAAGAGCAGCAGATGTGGTACTGAAGGAAAAACGGCCTTTATGGCTGGTGCCCCGTGAAACACCGCTCAGTGCTGTACATCTTCGCAATATGCTGGTACTGGCAGAAATGGGGGTTAGCATTATACCTGCAATGCCGGCTTTTTATAATCATCCCCGGAAGATAGATGATATGGTATTGTTTATGGTGGGCAAGGTTTTGGACGGGATGCATATTGAACATGACCTTTATACTCGTTATGATAAATAGGTAGGTAAACAGCTGCAATTTGAGGGGAGACAAATGGCCGATATACTTTTCTTTGATAGTATTTCAACAGAACTTGATTTAGTGGAATCAGGCTTGACCAGACATATAAATAGCAATGTCAGCTTAATCAATGAGGCGGCAGCTCATTTGATCAAGGCCGGGGGGAAGAGGATGCGTCCGGCATTTGTTTTGCTGGCAGCCAAGTATTTTAAAGAGGATATAATTGACGCTATTCCTCTGGCTGAAGCCCTGGAACTGATCCATGCTGCCACACTGGTCCATGATGATTTGATCGATAATTCGGACCTGAGGCGGGGGGCGGCAACGGTGAGGAGCAAATGGGGCAACCGTACCTCAATTTATACCGGCAATTATATTTTTGCTCATGCCCTGACTCTTTTGGAAGGATATGACCGCACCGATATGATCAGCATACTGGCAGATACCAGCATGAAGATCTGTGATGGTGAAATCAATCAGATGCTGAG
>JAAYZA010000169.1 GCA_012515055.1 Syntrophomonadaceae bacterium
ATAGAAATGTTTATCATAAAAGTGTCAAGATCATTTTGTACCAGCTTCTTAATTGAATTAGCAATATCCCTTCTCAAACTCAAACCAATCACCTGCCATTTAAATGTTGATCATCAGTCCCTCTGGCATGAAAAGAACTGCCGCCCGGGCAGTTCTCCTGATATATCATTAAAGTAGAAATGATTGCTGTGAATGGACAATTTACAATAATATCAAATATTCTCTATTCTTTCCCATAATCCTTTGATTTCTAAATATTCTTCATCCGGCGACAGTGAATGTCATTCGCCGCTATTAGAAATGTTATAGTGACAGAATCCCCCAGACCGAAGACTACAATGTGCTGTAAACAGCACTATTAATGTAGCTTCCTCTTCCCTTCGGATCCGCTGCGCTGCGGACCAGCGGTCCGTCCCCAAGGCTTGCTGACTGCTCATCCTCCGTTCCCTGGCCCCTGGCGCCCGTCCCCATGGCAATAACTACACAAAGAGAAATCTCCTGTTGACTTCAGCCAGGTCAAATTTGTCTAAGCTTAAGCCCCCGATCCACTCCCGACAGTTTTCATGTTCCGGATGATTCTTATCGGCCATCGCTTCGACAAAAAGCGCGTAGCCCATTTCTCCCCCTACGTCCTCCGGCGGGGCATCGCCGCTGCCATCCAGGCAGACAGGATGATTTACAACATGATCATCGATTACTTTTTCTACCACTATATAATGCTGCCAGTCATCACCGAAATCATAATTGTACTTGGCAATTTTAAAAGGCACCTCCGCAAGCCGGACCGCCCTGTCCAGCCTCTGCTCCGTGGCACTGGATGTTTTCAGATCCTCCTCAGCGCAGACCAGGTTCAGCACCGGTTTATAACCCTCCTTGTGAAAAGCGGGGTGATTGATGTAATACCAATCCACCGGACCTTTCTCCCCATAAATAAAGAATTCATGCAAATGATAATCCCGCCATCCAAAAGCGATTTGCAAAACATCGTGGAGCCGGCCAAAGGTAAAATTAAGCGGGATCACCAGCTGGCGCCAGACATCGAAATTATCCAGATCAAGCCTCACCTTCATGACCGCCGCCCGGCATTTCACCACCGGCCCGCCCCGGAGTTCCTCCAGATCCTCCATCAAATCCAGATGGGGAAAGGTATAATCTGTGCCGCCCTGCCCGGTTCCGATCAGTAACCGGCTTATCCTGCGGCTCAATTCCCCTTGAATGATATCGCCCCCGGCAAGACCCCGCGAATAAAATGATACATTTTCCCCAGCCTTGACCACCCGGGAAATCGAAGATTTGTCCGTCGTCCTGGTAAAGACCACTTCCCCCGCCCGGCGCAGGTATTCGTCAATAATCGCTTCGTCGATGCATTCATCCTGAAATACGCTTTTTATCGCCGCCGGGATTAACTCGTCCAGATGCTCAAAATCGCGCTTTTTCAGCCCATGCAAAACAATCACATAACGGTTGCTGTCATTGACCATCACCATAGTCTTGCGCCGGTTATAGTAAAACAGATTGGCATGCCAGGAAAACAGCCCCTCCCCCTTCTGCAGCGGAGGTGCTTTGATCCCCAGTTCATCGAGTAATTTCTTCGTGCATTGTATCAGCATAGCATTTCACCCCTATTTCATTTTCCTCTTCGTTATACCTGTCGTTGCCTTTGCACAAATGGAGGGATAAACCCTCATCATGGAATCCCTACTCCCCCCTTCAGTCCCTGCCATACAAATCCCTGGTATAAACCTTGTCCCGAACATCCAGGATCTCATCCGACAGTCTATTGGAAACGATAATGTCGGAAATCCGCTTGAATTCCTCTAAATCTCTTATTA
>JAAYZA010000027.1 GCA_012515055.1 Syntrophomonadaceae bacterium
CTCCTGCTTCCCGGGTGTATTCACGGATTATTTTTCTGATGGCACCTTCCGAAAATGAAATGTGGTCCTCTTTTAATCCATGTTCCTTTATCTGTTTGGGAATCAGATAATCCTTAGCAATATGGACCTTATCTTCCTCCGTATATCCTGATAATTCTATTATTTCCATGCGGTCCAACAGGGGCCGGGGAATATTATACGTAGAGTTGGCCGTAGTGATAAACATAACCTTGGATAAATCAAAGGGAATCTCCAGATAGTGGTCACTGAAAGTATAATTCTGTTCAGGATCCAGGACCTCCAGCAGTGCTGAGGCCGGGTCGCCTCTGAAATCCATTGTCATCTTGTCTATTTCATCGAATAGGAATACCGGGTTTTTTGAACCGGCTTGTTTCATACCCTGTAAAACCCGTCCCGGCATCGAACCTACATAGGTTCGCCGATGTCCGCGGATTTCTGCCTCATCCCTGATCCCCCCCAAAGACATCCGGACAAATTTGCGCCCCAGAGAACGGGCCACTGATTTACCCAGGGAAGTTTTACCTACCCCAGGGGGACCAACCAGACACAGTATGGGACCTTTCATCTT
Source organism: Syntrophomonadaceae bacterium (assembly GCA_012515055.1). Lineage (GTDB taxonomy): Bacteria > Bacillota > Syntrophomonadia > Syntrophomonadales > Syntrophomonadaceae > UBA1368. The sequence continues at coordinate 590 of JAAYZA010000027.1, forward strand.
TCTGGCCAATTTCCTGATGGCTAAATACTCCAGGATCCTTTCCTTGGGTTTTTCCAATCCATAGTGATCCTCATTAAGTATGGCTTCAGCCATCTTCAGATCCAGCCGATCTCTGGTCTCAGCAGACCAGGGCAGTGATAAAATCCAGTCCAGATAGGTCCTTACTACAACTGCTTCCGCCACCATGGGGGGCATTTTCTCCAGCCGCTCTAATTCTTTGAAAGCTTTTTCTTCCGCTTCCTTGGGCAGGTTAGCCTCCAGTATCCGTTCCTTTATTTCTTCCACTTCGTTCAGGTGTTCGTCTTTTTCCCCCAGTTCTTTTTGGATGGCCTTCATCTGTTCACGCAGATAATATTCTTTCTGGGTTTTCTCCATTTGTTTGCGGACCCGCATATTGATTTTGCGTTCCAACTCCAGAACTTCCATTTCTTTAGCCAGCAATTCACATAAATAAGTTAAACGCTGCTGGATATCGATGGCTTCCAGTATCTTTTGTTTTTCTTCGATTCTTAAAGTCAGATGTGAAGAAACCACATCGGCCAGTCTCCCCGGTTCCTGAATACCCACAACAGAAACAACCGTTTCCGGAGGTATCTTTTTCCCCATGCGCACATATTGCTCAAACTGGGATACCAGGGTTCTCATCAAAGCCTCCACCTGGGCATTTTTTTCTGTTATTTCATCGATAAAAGGCTGGATTTTAACTTTTATATATGGTTCGTTTTCGAAAAACTCTTTTATTTCTGCCCGGTACAGCCCTTCTACCAGAACCCGCATGGTTCCCCCCGGCATTTTCAATATCTGCCGTATCTCGGCAACTGTACCAATAAAATAAATATCTGTTTCTTCCGGGTCGTCGGTCTGAGCCTCTTTCTGACTGGTCAAAAATATTTCTTTGCCTTCCAGCATGGCTTCTTCAATGGCATTGATGGATTTTTTCCTGCCCACATCCAAATGAATCACTGTATATGGAAAAACTAGCATTCCCCTTAAAGGAAGCAGCGGAATTTCACGATAAACAATCTCTTTTTCCTGAATCATTTTGCTGTACACCTCCTAAATCATTTATCGCCTTTACATGATTATAATGCAAATTTGTCCAGTTGTGTCTTATTTACCACTAATCAAGCTCATAATGCGATTGAATATTATTCTCCCACAAAGGCACAGTCCAATACTTCGTGCAGGCTGTCAACTGTGACCACTTCTATATCAGAATAGGCCGCAAACATTGACAGCCAGTTTTCCCGGGGGATCAAAACCTTTTTAATACCTGCCCGCCTTGCTGCTTCCACCTTATTGATGACACCCCCAACAGGTTTGACTGCTCCGTGTACTGAAATCTCCCCCGTCATAGCCAGGAGGTTATCTACCGGACGCCGATTGACGGCAGAATAAATGGAAGTGGCAATACTGATCCCTGCTGAGGGACCATCAACGGGAATACCCCCAGGGAAGTTCAAATGGATATCGAAATCAGTAACATCTATACTATGAAAAGCTTTTAAAACTGTCAATACATTTTCTACTGCCCCTTTAGCCATACTTTTTCGAGTAAATTTATGTTCCCCGCCCCCCATTTGCTCTTCTTCCACTACCCCGGTCACTGTCCACTTGCCCTGCCCGGCTTTGACCGGGAAAGCAGTCGATTCCACTTCCAGCAATGTCCCGCTGCTGGGGCC
>JAAYZA010000120.1 GCA_012515055.1 Syntrophomonadaceae bacterium
ACCTATTTCAAAGATGTTATCTTTTTCATCTAAACTTATGCAATTCATTATTTTTTCTATGTGATATTTTGAAGTAATAAAATTTTGACTATCTTTTATATTTACTTTGTTCATTATAACCTCTCCTTAAAGGTAAGCGCCTAATATAAGGGTATCTGTTCGCTTGGTCATATATTTGCCATAATAGTAGTAATCACATATGCCAGCATTTTACTCTATGATCCGGCGCTAGGATCTAGCAGTAAGCAAGCATTTTACTACAATTATGGAGGTTACATTTATGCAGACAGAAAGACGAACTGCCGATGAGCAATACCGGCTCATCATGGAATGTCGCAGCAGCGGACTAAGCGATTTTCAGTGGTGCAACGAGCACGGGATCAAACCCGGTACATTCTACAACTGGGTCAAGCGGCTTCGCAAAAAATCCTGCTATGATATTCCGCCGGCAACAGGCCGGGGAGGCTATAAGCCTTCGGAACAACAGGATGTTGTCAAACTTGAAATCGTTGACCAGCCTGTTCTGCACGAAGAGACACCACAGCTTTTAAGCGTGCTTCCGGATCATACGGATACAAACTGTATGGAAGCAACTGCTGAGATCAAACTCGGCTCCGCCCTGATCAGGATTTCAAATGATATAGATCCGGCACTTTTAGCACAGATCATCCGGTCTGTGGGAGGTGCATCATGCTAGGCGACATTACAGCTGCAACAGATATTTATATCATTTGTGGCTACACCGATATGAGAAAATCAATCGATGGTCTGTGCGCCATCATCAGAGACCAGCTTCACTTTGAACCGGAGCATACCACCGCGCTCTACCTTTTCTGCGGCAGACGCAATGACAGGATAAAGGCACTCCTTCATGAGAATGACGGTTTTGTGCTTTTATATAAACGCCTCGATCATAACACCGGAAAATACCGGTGGCCACGTAACCGTGACGAGGTGAAAACCATTACATGGAGGCAGTTTGACTGGCTCATGTCCGGTCTTGAGATCGAGCAGCCAAAGGCAATAAAAAGTGCCTGAAACGCTTGATTTTTCTAGGCTTTTGCACCTGTTTATGGTACAATAGAAGTATCAAAAAACGGAGCAGAAGACCATGCCTTCAGGAGTAAAAGATATCCAGCTCTTAGAGCTTAAGGATACAATCTCACAACTGAATAAAACAATCAGCACTCAGAACGAACTCATAAGTTCATTGCAGAAGATGCTGGAAGAACGCAATGCGAAGGACAGTGAAAAAGACCTTCTGATCGCGAATCTCCAGTCTCAGCTTGCGTATCTTAAGAACAAGGTCTTTGGCTCAACCAGTGAAATACGCCATGACCAGCTGGACGGACAGCTGAATCTGTTCGGTACACCCGTCGGTGATGAAAAGCCTGCGGAAGTGATCGAACCGGAAGTGATCAGCGTCAAGGGGTATACCAAAGAGCGGAAACCCAAGGCAACCTATGATGACAAGTATAACTCTGTGCGCTCCATTTGTAAACATTTTTTTACGGATATAGTAGGACTGTCTATCAAATTTTTCTGTGTTTCTTTACGACACATGAGCATTTCCTCTTCTCTTAAAGCAGTGAAGGCTGGATTTTCCTCCACTATCTTGATAAAATTATTCTTGACGGTTATTTCATCTATGGGCATACCGGTTCCGATTACTACATTATCTTCCAGCCATTCGTCTACCTGATTGAAATAATCGTTTCCTTTTAATTTCAAAGGATATTTGTATCCACAAACAGTATCCGCATATTGTTCCAGAGCATTTAATGCCTTCTCCGGCTCTTGCTGCAGCAAATATCCCTGGGCAGCAGCGATATGAATGCCGAAAACCGCATTGGTCAAGATTTCTTTCAACTTAAAGGCATCAATGACCTGTTTCCCTTGGGAATATATCTGTTCAAACAAGGCTGGTTCAGCCATATGCAGTGTGAGATAATTGGTCAACAGCGTAATTGTTCCGATTGCATTCTGATACAGCAATATTTGATTCACTTTATCGGCTTGCGCATTTTCCCCCAGCATTTGATAGGCCATGATCAGGATGATATCCTCACCGCTATAAGGAACCAATTTTTCATTTAGCAAATGAATGACCGCTTCACTGTTTCCCAGGGCCATCTCTGCCAATGCTTCCATGACATTTGCACTTTTGAAGTCACTGGTACTGCCCGATTCTGTTTTAACTCTCCTGCTCAGTGGAATGCATTGCTGCAGAATTGCTTTTTTCATCTCCTCGGTCTCTGCCATTGCCGAGTGATTCAGCAGCAATTGAATCATAGCCAGCAAGAACGGGAAACAGGCATAGTATTTCTTTATGGTCCTGTTGCACTCGTCCATTACTTCGTCGAATGGCCTGGTGGCAAAATCATGAGCGAATTTGTGATATATTTTTTTAATATCTTCACCGGTAAGCTGCGGGGAATATCCCAGCAGTTCATCGACAGAAACATTAAAAAAAGTGGCCAGTTCAGGCAGCAGCAAAATATCAGGATAACTCTGTCCCGACTCCCATTTGGAAACTGCTGCTTTGGAAACCCCAATATGCTCCGCTAACTGTTCCTGGGTTATTCCCTTCTCTTTTCTCTTTTGGGTAATACACTTGCTTATATTTAATTGATTCATTTTTATCACCTCCAGTTTTATTTTAACCACTGATATCTTTTCTGACGATGGATTTGCAGTTGATTTTGGTTGAAAAAGTTTACCGGCAGGAAACCCATGTGGGGATAGGACCTCCCATAAGCATCTGGCGTTGTTTTCAGAATAATAATCTTACAAAAAAGGTTTTTGGATGGTTTTAGCCAATATTTTACTTGCCGACTTTACGATTCCCTTATTTATGAAAGGAGACTATGATGATGAACGAGACTATGAAGGCTTTAGTTTACCAGGGGCCAGGCAGATATGAGCTCACTGATGTTCCGGTACCTGAAATAAAGAAACCTACTGATGTAATTGCCAAAGTGACCCTGGCCGCTATCTGTACCAGCGATATTCACCAGGTACGGGGGGAAATTCCCGCGGTGCCATATCCCCGGACTCAAGGCCATGAATTCTGTGCTGAGGTTGTAGAAACGGGTTCTGCAGTAAAGAAGCTTAAAGTTGGAGACAGATGCATGGTCTTACCGGGTACCTTTTGCGGCCAGTGCGTAATGTGTCAATCGGGCAGGTTTTCTTTTTGCCAGGACGGCGGAATATTTGGCAGCATAGGCAGCAACGAGGGGTGTCATGCTGAGTATATAAGAATACCTCAGGCGGATTACACTATGTTCCCAATTCCTCCAGGCCTGACCGAAGAAGATGTAATCCTGCTTCCTGATATGCTGGCGACAGCCTGGTTCGGAATCACCAACGCCAATTTGCAGGAAGGACAATCCATCGCAGTAATTGGCGTTGGGCCAGTGGGACAATGCACCTGTTTGCTGGCTAAAAAAGCATTTGGCGCTAAACAGGTTATTGCAATTGATACCCTCCAATACAGATTGGATCTGGCACAAAAAGAGGGGAATGCGGATATTATTATCAATCCTGCCCAGGATAATGTAAAACAG
>JAAYZA010000205.1 GCA_012515055.1 Syntrophomonadaceae bacterium
GAGAAATCCAGGCGCGGATCTTTGATCTGATCCTGGATGATCTGGGAAAGAACTTTTTTTATTTCCACAGCCATTCTTTCCTGACGTCGCTTGCCCATCATCAATCCTCCAGTCGCTGATTGCATTTGTTATCGTAACAGCCCCCGGTCTTTAAACTGCTGTCTATAACTCCCGGGGTATTTCTTCCATTACATAGGCCTCAATAATATCGCCTTCCTTGATATCATTGAAGTCTTTGATTCCCATTCCGCATTCATAGTTTTCCAGTACTTCCTTCACATCATCCTTAAATCTTTTAAGTGATGCCAGTTTCCCTTCATAAACTATTACGCCGTCCCTTAAGACTCTTACTTCGGCATTCCTTTGTATCCTTCCGTCGATGACATAGGAACCGCCAACAGTGCCTACACTGGGCACCTTGAAAGTCATCCTGACTTCGGCCCGGCCCAAATATTTTTCCTTGTATTCAGGATCCAGCAGGCCTACCATGGCCCGCTTGACATCTTCAATGGCCTCATATATAACCCGGTATAATCTCACATCAATTTGTTCGTCTTCCGCATACTTCCTGGCATTGCTGTCCGGGCGGACATTAAAGCCCAGGATTATAGCATTGGAGGCCGAAGCCAGCATTACGTCCGTTTCGGTAACTGCTCCCACTGCTGAATGGATCACATTTACTTTCACTTCATTGGTGGACAAGCGCAGTAAAGATTGGGCCAGGGCTTCAACTGAACCCTGCACATCTCCCTTGATAATAAGTCCTAATTCCTTTACTTCAGCATCCTGGATCTGTTTGAAAAAATCATCCAATGATACCCGGCTGCTCTGTCTCTGTTCAGCTATTTTCTTATCCGTCAAACGCAAGCCGATGATTTCCTTGGCCACTTTTTCATCCACTGCCTGAACTTTCATTCCTGCTTCCGGCACTTCATCCCAACCGGTTACTTCCACGGGCATAGAAGGATAAGCTTTTTCCACCTTGCGACCCCGGTCATCGGTCATGGCCCTGACTTTACACAGGTTATAGCCGCAAATCAAAAAATCACCAACATTAAGGGTCCCTTTTTGCACCAGGACAGTTGCTACTGCCCCTTTGCCCTTATCCAGTTCCCCTTCAATGATAACCCCCTCTGCGGCACGGTCCTCATTAGCTTTTATTTCATTAACTTCCGCTACCAGAAGGATAATTTCCAGCAGGTTTTCGATCCCTTCGCCTGATTTGGCTGAAACCGGTGCGAAGATTATATCCCCGCCCCATTCCTCCGGTACGATATTGTACTCGGTAAGCTGCTGCATGATTCGATCCGGATTGGCCTCCGGCTTATCGATTTTGTTAATGGCTACGATGAAGGGAACTCCCGCCGCTTTAATATGGTTGATAGCTTCTACCGTCTGAGGCATTACCCCATCATCGGCAGCCACAACCAGGACAACGATGTCCGTTAAATTGGCACCACGAGCCCGCATGGCTGTAAAGGCCTCATGGCCTGGCGTGTCTATAAAGGTTATCCGGCTGCCTTTGATCTTGACCTGATAAGCACCAATGTGCTGGGTAATGCCTCCCGCTTCACCAGATACAACATCAGCCTGGCGAATCCGGTCTAAAAGCGAAGTCTTGCCATGGTCAACATGCCCCATGACTGTTACTACCGGCGGCCTGGTCACTAAATCTGCTTCACTGTCAACGATTTCTTCCAGGATTATTTCTTCCCGGGTAATTTCTTTTTCAACCCTTACTTCGTAAAGGCTGGCCAATATTTCAGCGGTCTCAAAGTCGATGACCTGATTAATCGAAGCCATTGTCCCCAGATCCATAAGCTTTTTAACGATCTCACCGGCGCCTTTGGCCAATTTTTCTGCCAATTCCCTGACCATTATGGTATCGCCTACTACGATTAATTCGGGAGTCTGCTGCACCGTTTCCTCTTTTTTGCGTTTATGTTTAGTCTTTTTCGGCCGGCTGTAATCTTTTCTCGGTGCCGTTGAATCAAGACTTTTTTTACCGGGCTGCTGGTGAAAAGGTTTCTTGCCTTTAAAATCACTTTTTTCTGTACCCTTTGGTGCTTCTGGTTTTTTTGCACCTGGTTTGCCGGCTGCTTCTGTTCTGGCCGGGTGCTGCTGGCTATGCGCAGCACTCTGAGCTGGGGAACCGCCTGGCCGTCTGTGAGGACGATCAGCGGCCTGCGGCCTATCCGTTGCCGGTGGTCGCGAAGGCCGGCCCGTTGTCGGCGGACGCTGGGTCCGGTCTGCTGCTGGCGGACGCTGGGTCCGGTCTGCTGTTGACGGACGCTGGGTCCGGTCTGTCGTTGGCGGACGCTGGGTCCGGTCTGTCGTTGGCGGACGCTGGGTACGGTCTGTCGTTGGCGGACGCTGGGTACGGTCTGTCGTTGGCGGACGCTGAGGCCGATCTGATTTTTCTTCCCTGCCCTGCTCCCGATCATGAGCCTGACGCGGAGGGGCCGTCTGAGGTCTGGGTGCTGCTTTAGTTGTGGCGGGGGATTTTTCCTGAGCAGAGGGAAGCGGGCGCCCTGTTCTTTCCTGCCCGCGCGGTTCGCTTTTAGGGGGAGCCGCCTTTTTATCTTCCCGGCTTTCCTGGGGTTGGGCCGCCTGTTTTTCCATTGCTGTCCGGGAGACAGCCTTGTCTTCCCTGGGTTTTTTCGATAATTCTTTCTTGACCCAATCTGCCTGTGATTCTTCAATTGTGCTCATATGATTTTTAACTTCCATACCCATTGACAGCAATAAACCCACTACTTCTTTACTGGATTTCCCCAATTCCTTTGCCAGATCATATACTCTGATTTTTGCCATTAAAACACCCCCGTACTATTTGCCTCTGCTCCCACTTTTGATTCCGATAAAATCCTTTTAGCCATTCCGCCGTCATTGATGGTGATCGCCACCCGGTACTCCTTGCCAATACTCTTACCCAATTCATCCTTATTGCCGGCTATTATCCAGGGAACCCTGGCTTTTTCGGCACTTGCCAGCAGATCCTTCCTGGTATTTTCAGCAATATCACTGCTCATTATTAAAAGAAATGCCCGGCCGTTTATCAGACTGCTGCGGGCTGCTTCCGTACCATTGGATACATGCCCGGCCTTTTGCGCCAGGCCTATGAGATTAAATACTTTGTTCATACCTGACTTCCTTTTTATCCCGGTTGGTTATCGATGGCCTTTACCTGCCCTTTAACCATCTCCAATACTTCTGCGGGAATGTTTTGCTCCAGTGCTTTTTGCAGACGCTTCCC
>JAAYZA010000225.1 GCA_012515055.1 Syntrophomonadaceae bacterium
GGGCACCATTAAGGAAGTTGCCAGGAATTATTTATTTCTGATAGGAGCAGGTAACACCCTTCGGGTACTACAATGTGTCCTGGCGGGCACCATTAAGGAAGTTGCCAGGAATTATTTATTTTTTAATGGGAAGGACCCTGTGTGCAGATGCGTAAGCGTCAAATAAGCCATCACATAGAACACCCTATCTAAAAATAGTACAATCACGATTAAAAGGTTTAAAAAGATGAAAAAGTAAGCAAACTTTTTGAACTTGGAGCGGAGTGGTTGTATTGGACACACGAAAAGTTGCAACAGAATACAGATTATCAAAATGGATGAGCGTAATACAGGAGCAGCAATGCAGCGGGCAAAACATTAAGGATTTCTGCCTGGACAAAGGAATAAGCAGGCATGCATACTTCTACTGGCGGGTCTATCTCTTGCCCCCGCGGGCCAACAGAGGCCTCGTCCCCTACAACCGCGCGCCAGCGTGGGTTCGCCTCACTCCTCACTCCTCACGCCTGACTCCTCACTTCCCGGAACATATCTATGTATTCCGAAAAAGCCCGGTCTACTATTGGTGGTATCAAGAAAGAATTATCTCTGACAGAAGGCCTGTACTAGTGAGTGATCTGGTGGATATACCCTCGCCTTTACCTCTTTTTCTCCACACATAGATATGCTCCTTTGACACCGGATAAAAGTTTATTTCCCCTGGATCCTGTATCGCGCGGGCCGACAGAGGCGTCGGCCCCTACTTCGCCTATGGCAACCCATATTACTGATAGTTCCAACTTTCCACTTTCTGCTTTCAACTTAACGCTGTCTCGCACATGCCTGGGTGACAAAAGGACCGTCCCCTTGTCACTAACGTGCCTGGGTGACAAAAGGACCGTCTCCTTGTCACTTGTGATATTCTTTAAATACTGCGGTGCAGGATAAAACAAGAATAAAAGGAGAATGATATTGTGAAAATACAGGTGCAATATTCAACAATGATTGTAAAAAAGATGGAAGAATCTGTTGCGTTTTACAGGGATGTTTTGGGTTTTCGGGTGGATAGCCGGTATGAGCTTGGCCTTGCCGGGCGGATAACGCTTATGCAAGGCGAAGGCGGCGCAATGGTTGAGCTCATTGAGAATGACGCCTACGAAGTGGGATTGTATTCCGTTGGCATGGATGTTGATGATTTGAATAAAGCTCTGGTGCAGATCAAAGAAAAGGGTGTGAAAATCATAATGGAACCTGTGCAGACAAAGGTCGGCAGTATGGCTTTTATTGAGGATCCGAATGGTGTTAGAATAGCTTTGATCCAGCATGATAAATAGAGATTTCATTTAGTGCCAGGGAAATATATATCGAGAAGAAGTGCTGGGTGGAATGGTCGGCTATATAATGCATTTAGGGTCGGTTTTATACAATATTTTTTATTTCGGCATGTTTGGCAACTTTTATGGTGCCGTCCTGGACCAGTTTGATAAACATTGTGCCCATTGCTGGGTCAAACTGTGTGCCCAGATTAGCCTTTATTTCGGCCAGGGCATTGTTTA
>JAAYZA010000049.1 GCA_012515055.1 Syntrophomonadaceae bacterium
AGGCACCATGGTCCTGTCCTTAATGATCTGTGCCGGGACATCGGGTTTGATTTCCTGGCCATTAACGACCAGTTGCAACGGATCGCTGGCAACAGCACCCGCAGTTAAAACCAGTGCCAGCCCCATAGCGATCACAACTGCACACCATTTTTTCTTCATTAATATTCCCTCCTGCTGCTATCAAAATCAGATCCATTGTTTTGATTCTAATTATTTATATCATTGGCCATGATAAATTCTTACACTTCCGGTTGGTGAGAAAGGTATTATTTTATTTCCACGCCTGGTCTAGCCTGGCTTAATTTCCTTTAATGCTGAAATCGCTATCCTGTTTTTTGGTAATCTCCCCTTCTTCAGGCCCATAGCTGTTTTTCAAAAATAATAAAGTAATTATTATACCAAGGACACAGGCGGCGCAGGCCAGCCATATGCTTTGACTGTAACCTGCGATCAGGGCATTATGGATTTGTTCGGCAGCGGCACCAGCCTGGACGGCTGTCTTCTGGGAGTGTTCGGCCATTCGCGCCGCCAGGCCGGGACCAATCAATGCTGCTATTCCGTATCCGGCATATAATAAACCGTAATTGACTCCAAAATGGCGAGTCCCGAAATAATCGGCACTGGCAACGGGAAATATGCCAAACAAACCGGCATAAGCCACTACGACCAAGGAAGCTGACAGGAGAAATGACAGGTAACTGGAGGTAAAGGGCAGTAAAAACAATCCCAGAGAACAGGCTATGAATAAAACTCCCAGGGCCTTGCGCTGCCCGACCCGGTCGGTCAAAATGCCAAAAGCCACACTGCCCACACCATTTGGTATGGCCAGCAGGCTGACTGCCGATATAGCCAGAGCCCCGGATACTCCTGCGTAATAGACTGCAAATTGCTGGGCATTACCCAATATAATCAATCCGGAAATTCCTCCGAAAACAAATAACAACAGCAAAACATAAAAACGCCGATCAATAAGCATTTGCCCTGGTGTATGGCCTTTTTCGCCCGCAGTTTCATCATCTGCCGCAAGGTTTTGACCGGCAGGATTATTGATGAACTGTGCCATAATAGTCACTGCCAGCAGATAAATAAGGCCCAAGATTTTTAGTGTAGAGGCGATACTGCCCGTTGAATTGATTAAAGATGCTGCCAGGGGCGCAAAAGCAAGGCTGGCCCCCCCAAAGGTTCCTGTTAATAATCCGGAGGCCAGGCCCCTTTGCCGCTGAGGAAACCATTTAAGGACACAGGCCAGGGCCACAAAGGAAAACCCGATACCTGCTCCGTTTAATAGACTGTAACCTATGATCAACCCCCACCAACTATCGGCAAAACCAGCCAGAATTGTTCCGCTGCCCATCATTATACCGCCGGCAGTTATTACCCAGCGGGGGCCGATCCGGTCCTGCAGAAATCCTGAAACAACGGTAACCAGGGCATAAGTTATCACCTGCAGGGAAAAAATCAGGGCAATACTGCCTAATGACCATTCCGGGTGTTCCCTGGATATTTGCGCAGCTAAAACGCTCCACATATAAATCGAGCCCATGCATAAATAAATTACCAGCCCTGCCCCCAGAACTATAAAACGATTTGATTTCATATCGA
>JAAYZA010000240.1 GCA_012515055.1 Syntrophomonadaceae bacterium
AACCGGTCGTATAAACATCATCTACCAGTAAAATATTTTTACCCCGGATGCGCCGGGGATCAGTCACTGCAAAAGCAAAAAGCAGGTTTTTTTCCCTTTCCGGCTTGCTTAATTCCCTTTGAGCCGGAGTTTCTTTAACCCGCTGCAGAATATCAGCGGCGGTTTTTACTTTGATTTTTTTGGAGATCTGGACAGCCAGCAGTTCCGTTTGATTGAAGCCCCGCTGTTCGAAATGCCCCCGGGAAGCCGGAACCGGTATCACCAGATCAATGGGCCAGAAGCGTGGTTCATCCAGTACTGCTTCCGCCATCATCTGCCCCATTTGCACCGCTAAAAAACGCCGACCCAGAAATTTTAACACCTTGATGGCAATGCGGTAGGATTCGTCATAGGGACCTACCGCCCGGGCGATATGGAAGGGGGGTTCCTCGCTGCGGCAATCAGCGCAAAGGGAATCATTTTCATCAATATACTTGCCGCATTTGTCGCAGAGCGGCGCAATATGCCGGAGTTTTTCCATGTTTTCCAGACAATGCTGGCACCAGGGGCGTTTCGTGTTGAAGCGACCCGGTTCCCGACAGATGCAGCAACAATGCTGAGGAAATATTATATCCAGCAGGAAGTTCTGCAATTTAACTCCTCCCAAAAAGATAACCTATTTAAAATAATCGTCTGAAAGCAATCCTTCTTTCACACGATTTTCAAGTCAATCATTATTATTGATTATAGCACAATGTTGTATGAATGACGATGTTCTTGTGTGCTGACGGCTTGTTCAACAACCCCAATTTTCATTGGCCAGGGAGTATGCCAGGGAAGGATTCTTCCTTAAAGTCCTTTTTAATTTTATCCGGTTGCCGGGGGAGTCTAAAAAATCCTGTCGAACTTCCAGGATTAATCTGTCGTTTTTTTTTAACCGGGATAAAGCACGGGAGATATCCCGCTCCAGGTCATCTTTTTCATCGATAATAATTTTTACTTCATTAAAACCGCGGAAGGATCTCTGCCCGCTGCCGGCCAGATACAGCATGATGATCAACCATATGGCCCAACATAATAATTTAAGAAGGATGAGCATAAAAAACCTCCTTTAAAGCCTTAACAATATATACTATGCTTAAAGGAGGCCGGTTGATTACTGGCAGAATAATGTTCCATCAGGCATCTGCAACGATTCTATTTTTAAGGGCAAAAACAGCTGCCTGTGTCCGGTCTTTCACCCCTAATTTGCGAAAAATACTGGTCAGATGATTTTTTACTGTTTTTTCACTTATAAACATGGCTTCCGCCATTTCCCGATTACTATTGCCCTTCACCAGCATTTCCAGAATATCCATTTCCCGCCTGGTGAGATTTATTTTCTCCTGCTCCTTATCCGGACGGGTCAACTCCTGGACCAGCTGGCCGGCTACCCGGGGATGGATCACTACTTCCCCATCCAGTACCTGGTTAATGGCCTGGAGCAAATCGCTGCCCAGCACATCCTTCAGCATATATGCTGATACGCCGGCTTTGACCGCGGCTAAAACTTCTTCTCCTTCGCAGACTGTCAGGGCAATGATTTTGACAGCCGGCATCTCTTTTTTGATTACCTGGGTGGCAACCAGGCCATTGGTCCCGGGCATGTTTATATCCATCAGGATCAAATCTGGCTTTAACCTGCGGGTTACATTTATGGCCCCCTGCCCATCCCCCACTTCACTGATAATTTCCAGATTTGTTTCACTTTCCAGCAGTTTACGCAGACCTTCACGGAACAATGAATGATCATCGGCAATCAATACTTTTGTCTTCTTCATTACGGTTCCTCCTTAAGCGGAATCTGCACCAAAAACATGGTACCTGCGCTGGGATCCCCGGGCGCCCAAAATTTCTTTCTCTTTTAAAATATCGTCCGTTGTTTTTTGGTTTTTTATTTTGTTTTGGGACCTAAATTGTCTATATTTATAGAACTTTCGTCATCAGCGGCAAAAATCCTGCCCCAGCTGATAATTTGTGTTTCAGCAAAAAACCCGGCTTGCCAGCCGGGTTCAGGTCCTGATAAAATCAGGTTATTTTTGTCTTAACCGTTTAAAAGTCGAATATTTTCCGAACTTCGGCGGTTATCTTATCCATTTTATCTTTGTCACTGCTTTCAACATATAATCTGAATAATGGTTCCGTCCCGGAGGGACGGATCAAAAACCAGCTGTCATCCTCCAGAGAAACTTTGAGTCCTTCGGTCCGATTTACCGATACTGCCTTTTGCCCTGCCAGTGTACCTGGCTGGTAGTTCCTCATATGACTGGTTATTTCCGCAATCTTTTCTTCTTTTACTTTTATATCCACCCGCTGGCTGGCAGATGTTCCGTATTCCTGTTCAAACTCCTTTTTCAATTCGACAAAACTTTTACCGGAATAGGCCAGCATCTCCGCTGCCAGCAAACAGGCCAAAATCCCATCCTTTTCTGGTATATGCCCAATAATACTCATGCCGCCGCTTTCTTCCCCGCCCAGCATACTGCCTTTTTCCCGCAGGCATTCACCGATGTATTTGAATCCGACCGGTGTTTC
>JAAYZA010000330.1 GCA_012515055.1 Syntrophomonadaceae bacterium
GCAACATGGCCCAGCATTGTCAGTATCTCCGAGGATGGTGATCCGGGATAAGCAGCGGCAAAACGAATGCCAGCTTCAAGAGCTCCCCGGGAGATGGCTTCATTGCCCTGCATGAGGTAAGTTTTGCCTGGTTCATTGGCAGTAATCATCCATTCCATTATTATTTCACCATCCCTTCCGCCACTTCCCGAATCTGTTTATACATATCGCTTTCCAGATCGATAAAGGGTTTAACACCTCTATCAAAGGCTGCTTGTATATTATCCAGATTGCGGCTTTTTTTACCCAGTGAGGCACCTTTCAGGCGCACTAATTCATCTTCCGGGAAAGGCTCACAAATTAAATAACCTTTTTCCTGAGCCTGCTCCAGGAGTTCCCGTCCTTTTAAAGAGCGAAGGATAACGGTGTTCCATCCCTTTTCCGCCTCGAATGCACCCACGGAAATATCCGCCAGTTCTGCAGTCATATCCAGGCAGTACCCGCAGCCGGGCTTATTAAATTTCTTGACTTCCTCCAGGGGCAAAACATGTTCTCCTTTGTCAGTTTTTACGATGAAACCATCTTGAGGAATTTCCATACCCAAAACCTTTTCACCGGGGAATTTGCTTTCCAGATAATCTTTAAATTCCCAGCCCAGTGACCACATGCAAAATATTCCGATTGTAAGAACTTCCATTGGCGGTTTGTCGGGACGCCGATTATAATCCAGCTTGCGCATCGCCTGAATTTGACAGGGACGGCCAACCACAGCCATCTTTTCCACCTTGTTTTCCTGGGCTTCTATCACTTTGCGCAGACTGGGAGAAGCAAGGAATCTGGAACCTGCTGCCTTTTCAATATCAGCAGCTTCCGCAGTCAGAAATGGCAGCGGAGTAATATTGTCGTTACTCCCGGTGAGTAAAACAGTTTGAACCAATTCGTTTTCCATGATGGTCTTGACCAGATGGCTCACTGTGCCGCCATCCTGCTGTCCATTAATACTTTGTGCGGCTTTGACCTTGTACACATCAAAATAAGGTCCTATTTCGACGTTCTGCGGAGCATCCGGCAGGTATTTTTCGCTGATCGCCTGCCAATCTGCAAAGGTGCGGGGACAAACTGAATAACAGCGTCCATGTTCTACATTACAATCAAATCGCAGCACCAGATGGTCTTCGATATTAGCAATGTACGGACACCAATCAAGACAGGCGCCGCACAAAGCACAGGTAGAATTCGCCAGCACTTCATATTTTAGTTGCATTCCTCCGGGCACTAAATTCCCTCCCTTATAAAATTTTAAAAACTGTCTCTGTTCCGTCGTGCCGAACTCTGTTCAGTTTTAACCTATATTACAACTTTCGCCGGGAAAATGTTTTTTCCTTCTTTGTCAAAATATTTTATTATTTTCTAGCAAATAATATGCCCATTGCTATTTATTTGCGATTATACGTCGTCGTGAAAGATGCTTCCCCATAAACCGTATAATTAATGTATAATATTAGGAAATCATATGGACAAAAGTAGAAATCAAAGGAGGTTGGATCTTGTTGAAAAAATTATTTTCTTCCGCATTGCTAGTCTGCCTGCTTACAGCCATGCTTTTCCCTACCCCGGCACTGGCCGCACAGTTTCCCGATGTTGGCCAGCATTGGGCAGAAACATATATTAA
>JAAYZA010000396.1 GCA_012515055.1 Syntrophomonadaceae bacterium
ATATGTTTTTACAGGCAGTGAGGATAGGCACACTGCTGACCGGGCAGTATCCGGCGGGTAAATTTGATAAGATGCTGGATCTGGAGGATCCTTATAAATTTAAATGCAGGGTTATTGCGGTACAACCAAGAACCCAGGGCAGCTTTCTGGGTTATTACCGGACATACCGCCTCAGGGGGCCGGCACGGATAGCGGTGCTGCCGGCAGGGTATGTGGATGGTCTGGGTCTGTCAGTACAAAATCCACCCAATGGCTTATGGGATATGATCAAACTATTGTTGAAACAGATGCTGGGCTACCTGGGAATAAGGGGGTTTACACTCCAGGTGAAAATCGGGGAGGCATTCTACCCTGTCCGGGGCAAAATATTCATGCAGAACTGCCTGGTTGAGCTGCCGGAGGACTCGCCGGTCAAAGCAGGTGATGAAGTGGAATTGCCCGTACGCAAAACACTGGCGGCAAAAAACATCAGGCATCTATATATCAACACCGGGGATATCAATGTACAGGATGTCGAAGCCAGGGACACCGATGTCGGGAATATTACCGCCGGGGAAATATTTCTGCCGGTAAAAAACATCCAGGGTCAGGAATAATTTTGATAGGGGGTCACAGGAATGAGAAAAAAGGTAATCATCTACTTAATTGCGGCTGTGGTGCTTTTGGCGGCCGGGATGTCATTAGGAAAAATCATCACCCCGGTGCCGGTTAATACGGCAGGAAAAGATGTCATTGGTGTGATAGAGGTCAATGGTGTTATTAGCGGTGATACAGCGACTAATTTATTAGGCGGGGTAACCGGGGCTTCTTCTCAGCAAATAATGAAAAACATCCGCATCGCAGCAGAAAGAGATGATATAAAAGCGGTGGTCTTAAGGATCAATTCTCCGGGAGGGACAACCGCTGCTTCACAGGAGATTTCCATTGAACTGGACCGCCTGCGGGAAACCGGGAAACCGATAATAACTTCCATGGGTGACAGCTGTGCTTCGGGAGGATACTGGATCGCCTGCAGCACCAACCATCTGGTGGCCAATGCCGGGACTCTTACCGGCAGCATAGGAGTTATAATGGAACTCACCAATCTGGAGGGATTGTATGAAAAAATTGGTGTTGACAGTATTATCTTCAAAAGTGGTGAATTCAAAGACATGGGCTCATCTGCCCGGCCCGTCACCGCAGCAGAAGAGAAATTATTCGATGAGATGATAGCTGACAACTACCAGCAGTTCCTGGTCCAGGTGTTGAATGGTCGTCAGGGTAAAATAAGCGAAGAACAATTGAAAGAAATAGCTGATGGGCGGGTTTTGACGGGGAAACAGGCTGTGGAACTGGGCCTGGCAGATAGTCTGGGTAATTATTATGATGCCATCAAAATTGCAGAAGAAATGGCCGGGCTGCCGGCGGGGGCCAATGTGGAATTAATAGGTACCCAAAGCGTCCTGGACCGTTTAATGTTACAGGCGAAAGCTCCCAGCATTATTGAAACCCGGGAACTGTTGCAAATGAAATAGAGGGGAGGCTTGATGGGTTTTGACCGATCATCTTTGGAACACTATTTTTCATCCCAATTTAGCTATGCGGCAATTAGCTGATGAAAAGCCCTGGGGAGCAGGCTTGATTCTATATCTGGGTGCAGTCTCTTTCATGATGATAATAAATCAGGGGACACTGGCTTTAAAACCTATTGAAGCTTTCCCCTGGCAGCATATGTGGCTGCTGGGATTGACCGGCATCATATTTTCATTGCTTATTTTGTTAGTTAGTGCAGGTTTCTTTTCCCTATTCAGCGAAATAATTTATAAACGGGGCAATAGTCTGGGATTGCTGACCACATTATCATTTGCCATACTGCCGGGTTTATTGGGAACGGTATTAAACTATGGTTTCGTAATAATAGGGATGGCATGGCTGGGGGCTATTTTCTCCTCCCTCGGTGTAATTTGGGTTTTTATATTACAGGTAATGGCAATTCGGGCGGCCATGGACCTGCGGACCAGCCAGGCATTGCTGCTGTATTTTACCCCGGTATTGATACTTACCTTCATAACCGTTTTATTTATGGTCTTTGCCCTGTTATCCTCTTTAGCGCTGTTGTAATCTGGCAGTCATTTTGCTTAAAAAAATTATGGACCCGGGCATAAATAAAAGTGCAGTTGGTAAATCGGGGGAAATAGTGTGTTTAACTGCAGGATAATTGCATAATTAATGGGTGAAATAAAAAAATAAATTTAGGAGATGATTTTTTGCGTATTTTTATTGATTCTGCTAATATAAAAGAGATAATGGAAGTTAATTCTATGGGTTTTCTTGATGGGGTGACAACCAATCCTTCCTTGGTAGCCAAAGAAAAGCGGGATTATCATCAGGTAATAAGGGAAATAGCGGCAATCGTCACTGGCCCTATCAGTGCAGAAGTTATTTCACTTGAATTACAGGGTATGCTTTCAGAAGCCGAGCAGCTGGCTGAGATCCATTCCAATGTTGTTATAAAGATACCTTTGACTGCAGTGGGACTGCAGGCTATTTCGCTACTAAAACAAAAGGGGATCACCACCAATGCCACATTGGTTTTTTCCGCCAATCAGGCCTTGCTGGCGGCCCGGGCGGGGGCAGGTTTTGTAAGTCCATTTATTGGGCGGGTTGATGATAATGGCAATGACGGCATGAAATTACTGGAGGAAATAGTTTCTATTTTTGACCAGTATATGATTGATACGGAGATCATAGCAGCCAGCATCAGACATCCGATGCATGTCACGCAGGCTGCCCAATTGGGTTCACATATTGCCACTATTCCCTATAAAGTGATCATGCAGATGATAAAACATCCCATGACAGATGCCGGGATTGAAAAGTTTTTGCATGACTGGAAACAATCTATTTAAATTATTGGAGGTTCCGATGTTGGAGAGGGAATTAGCACTGGAATTTGCCCGGGTGACTGAATCAGCGGCCCTGGCAGCGGCCTGCTGGGTCGGCAAAGGTAACAAAGAGGCCACCGATGAAGCTGCGGTGATGGCTATGCGTGTAATGTTCGATACCGTCTCCGTCGATGGTATAGTGGTAATCGGCGAGGGAGAAATGGACGAAGCCCCTATGCTTTATATTGGCGAAAGGGTGGGCACCGGGGTCGCACCTCAGGTGGATATAGCAGTAGACCCGGTGGAAGGCACCAATAATGTGGCCGGAGGCCGTGATGGGGCAATAGCTGTTCTGGCTGTTGCACCCCGGGGGACGCTATTGCATGCCCCGGATATGTATATGAATAAAATTGCCGTGGGTCATGAATGCAAGGGACGTGTATTCCTGGATGCGCCGGTGAAGGAAAATCTGCGACAAGTAGCGAAAGCCCTGGGGAAACTGGTCAGTCAGGTAACGGTGGTTATTCTTGATCGGCCTCGTCACCGGCAGATTATTGAGGAAGTACGTCAGGCGGGTGCCCGCATCAAGCTGATCGCGGATGGGGATGTATCCCCGGCTGTTGCTGCGGGTTATTCCGATTCCGGAGCGGATATAGTGATGGGGATCGGCGGGGCACCTGAAGGGGTCATAACGGCCGCGGCCCTTAAATGCCTGGGCGGTGATTTTCAAGCACGCCTGTGGCCGGAAGACGAAAATGAGATCAAAAGATGTACCGAAATGGGCATCCAGGATATAAACAAGATTTTCACCATTGACGAACTGGTCCAGTCTGATGATGTTATCTTTATTGCTACCGGGAT
>JAAYZA010000112.1 GCA_012515055.1 Syntrophomonadaceae bacterium
CAAGAACGAGGCAACCCGGAAATAATGCGATTGAGGCGTACTTAACGTACGCCGACTGAGTATTTTTCCAGGTTAACAAAGTTATTGGCCATTTTAATCCTCAACAGAACGAATTAAAATGGCCAAGAACGAGGCAACCCGGAAATAATGCGATTGAGGCGTACTTAACGTACGCCGACTGAGCATTTTTCCGGGTTAACGAAGTTATTGGCCATTTTAATCGTTCTGGATGATTTTAAGGAATTTTCTCTTCCCAACCTGTATCACCATATCATTTTCCAGGACCAGGTTTTCCTCGGCGTGTTTTTGCCCGTTGACTTTTACTCCATCCTGCTGGAGCATCCTTCTGCCTTCACTAGTTGATTGGACCATTCCCTGCTCGGACAAAAATTTAGGCAGCCATACTTCCCTTTCCTGCGTCTGTACTTCGGGGATATCATCTGGTATATCATGTTTGGTAAAAATCAGTTTGAATCTTTCTTCCGCTTTATCGGCTTCTTCTTCATTATAAAATATGGTTATGATCTCTTTAGCCAGTTTGATTTTGGCATCCCGCGGGTTGAGGCTGCCTTTTTCCATCTGTACTTTCATTTCCTCTATTTCCGGCATAGGGACCCGGGTTACCAACTCAAAATAGCGGCAGATCAGATCATCAGTGATGGACATGGTCTTGCCAAAAATCTCATGGGGGTCTTCATTGACACCAATATAATTGCCCAGACTTTTGCTCATTTTTTGTATGCCGTCAGTACCCTCCAGGATCGGCATGGTCAATGCTATCTGCGGCTCCTGGTCATATTCTCTTTGCAGATTTCTTCCCACCAGAAGATTGAAGGTCTGGTCCGTTCCGCCCATTTCCACATCGGCCTGGAGCACGACTGAATCAAAGCCCTGCATTAAAGGATAAAAAAACTCATGGATCCCAATGGGCATCCCTTCCTTATAACGTTTGCTGAAATCATCTCTTTCCAGCATGCGGGCGACGGTATATTTGCCGGCCAGATTCAACACATCCACCAGATTCATATTTTGCAGCCATTCACTGTTATAGCGGATAATGGTTTTGTCTTTATCCAGTACCTTGAATATCTGTTCCTGATAAGTTCTGGCATTGACGGCGATCTCTTCGGTGCTTAATTGTTTGCGGGTTTCTGATTTGCCGCTGGGGTCCCCTATTCTGGCGGTAAAATCACCTATTATCAGATGGACTTCATGGCCCAGATCCTGGAACTGCCTTAATTTGTTCAAAACCACGGTGTGGCCCAGATGAATATCCGGTGCAGTAGGGTCAAGGCCCAGCTTGATTCTCAGGGGTTTATTGTTTTCTATAGATGCATATAGTTTATCCTTCAATTCATCTTCCGGGATAATATCTACAACGCCTCTTCTGATCATTTCCAGTTGCTCCGCTGCCTGCTGAGCTATGCTGTTTTCCATTGTCTAACCTCCTTGCCATAAAAAATGATAGCATATCGCCTCTGGAATGTGCAATAATTAGACCAATAAAGCCGTATATAATAGATATCATAATATATCTTCAGGAGGTTAGTGTTTTTATAATGACTGCAAAAAAATCCAGCCGCGCCCGCACAGCCAAAACCAAAAAAACTGGCGGATATAAAATCGCAATGAACATCGTACTGGCAATAGTTGTGATTGGTGCGATCTTGACCGCCGGTGTTTTCATCTATGCGGCCAGCAGTTTGCCGGCCTGGGACCCCCAGCTCCTGTCGGGGGCAAAAACCACCATCGTTTATGATGATCAGGGAATAGCGGCGGCCAATCTTCATGCTGAAGAAAACCGTACCGAAGTCTCCTTTGACAAGATCCCGGAAGCCATAAAACAGGCTTTTCTCTCCACTGAAGACAAAGATTTTTATAAGCACCACGGAGTAACTTTTAAAGGAATTTCCCGCGCGGTTTTTCGCAATGTCCAATCCGGAGACCTCACCGGTCAGGGTGCCAGTACCATAACCATGCAGCTGGCCCGCAATGCCTTTTTGACCTTCGACAAAGAATGGCAAAGAAAAATTAAGGAAGTTCTCCTCTCCTTTAAAATTGAAGCCAATTACTCCAAAGATGAGATCTTCTCCATGTATTTAAACAAAATCTATTTCGGCAGCGGGGCATATGGCGTTCAGGCTGCCTCCCAAACCTATTTAGGCAAAGATGTAACGGAACTTAATCTGGCCGAATGCGCCCTGTTAGCCGGTTTACCCCAGAACCCCAATGTCATCAATCCCTTTCAATCCGTGGAAAAATCCAAAGCCCGGCAAAAGCTGGTATTAAACAATATGGTCAAATACGGTTATATATCCCAGGCGGAAGCCGACGAAGCCTATCAGCTGGAAATTGAATTTAACCAGAGCACCGCAGGCTATGTTCAATACGGGTATTTCACCGACGCAGTCATTGAAGAAGCCATCGCTATTTTAGACGGACTGCAATTATATGATGACGCTAACAAGGCCATCTACAAAGGCGGCTTGAAAATCTATTCCACCATGAATACAACATTGCAAAACCATGCCGAAACACTTTATATGAACGATGCCAATTTCCCCAGTGAAAGTAAAAACGGGCAATTGATACAATCAGCCATGGTTTTGATGGACCACAGCAATGGAGACATCAAGGCGATAATGGGCGGCCGCAAATATGAACAAAGACGAGGTTTTAACCGGGCAACCAGTGCCTTCCGGCAGCCTGGTTCCTGTATCAAACCACTTACGGTCTATTCACCGGCCCTGGAATCGGGATTTATGCCCTATCATGTTTTAGACGATTCACCTCTCTCTTTAAAAGTAGGCAATAAGGTCTGGTCACCGAAAAACTACGATTTGAGCTATCGGGGACTTATAACCATGCGTACTGCTGTGCAATATTCCATCAATACTTATGCCGTACAATTATTGGATCAAGTGGGGGTCGGCACCAGTTTTGATTTTGCCAATGGATTGGGATTGGAACTGGTAGATACTCCGGGTACCAATGACCTGTCCCTGGCTCCTCTGGCCCTGGGTGGACTGACCAAAGGAGTTACACCGGTACAAATGGCAGCTGCTTATGGCGCCATCGGCAATGGCGGCATGTATGTCGAGCCTCATTTCATCACAAAAATCATTGATGAAAAAGGCAAAGAAATCTATAGCCATGATTTTAAACTCCGCCGGGCTATGTCCGATCAAACCTCCTGGCTGATGACCAGCATGCTGCAAACAGTAACTTCGGCCGGAACCGGTACCAATGCCCAGGTTCCCAATGTTCCTACCGCAGGTAAAACCGGAACAACGGAAAGCTATATGGATTCCTGGTTCTGCGGTTTTACTCCTGGTTATTCTGTAGCTGTATGGATGGGCTATGATGAGCACCTGACCATGAATAATGTTTACGGCGGCGGATATCCCGCTAAAATATTCCGTTCCATGCTGCAAAAGGCCCACACAATTAATAATCCCAAAGCCCTGCCCATGCCTGGTGGAATCGTTTCAGTACAGGTATGTTCCAAATCAGGTTTGCTGCCGGGGGAAAACTGTCCCGAGGAAACAATTATTACCGAGTATTCCCGCAAAGACAGTATCCCCACTGAAACCTGCAGCATTCATGAAATATTATATATCTGCCCCGAATCAGGCAAACTGGCGGGCAAATACTGCCCCAATCCAGAAATGAGAGCCGTGGTGAGAGCGAATGATGAAAGTGCTGAAGAATTCAAGCTCCCCACGGAAAAATGCGATATCCATACAGAATCCAATTTCTCCAATTTGTTTACAGGAGAAGATTATGTATGTATGGATGAACGCCATGACGGCAAACTTTACCGGGCCAATATAGCCAATCCCCTGCAAACAGGGGGATGCCCGCCGGAAAGTGTTTTATCCGTAAGGCTGCAGCCCGGGCAGAATATCCCCTATTGCGATATAGAAGAGCACCAGGTCAAGAATAAAAACGCCCGGCAGGTAATTGATGATATTTTTGAGGACAATTAGACATAAGCACCAAGTTAATCAATACTAATGATCAGCTTATCGTTTTCGATTATTGTACTGGTGTTCAGTTTTTTACAGTAACCAGCAATTTTCTTCAGCAGGCTGCTGGCTTTGGAACCGTTAAGGATGGCCGGCTGGGAATTGGTGATTAGTACTGGAGTTATTGAGGCTTCAACCACTTCCCCCGGTGCCAGTCCTACATCCAGTATCATACTCTGCCGCATATATAAAGCAGTTTTCTGATCGAAAATAAAATTACCCAGACTATAAGCTATGAGTCCTTTACCATAACGCTCCACCCCTTGTAATCGATGGGGATGGTGGCCTATTATCAATGCCGCGCCAGCATCAATGATTTCGTGGGCCAATTTCACATCAGCAGTTGCAGGTTTACTCTTGTATTCCTTGCCCCAATGCAATGACACCACCGTCACATCCACTTCGGCAGCCAATGCTTTGACATCTGCCAGGATCCTTTTTCTGTCCAGGGGTGCTACCCCGCAGCTATCCCCGGTGGCGGCAAATGACCTCCTGACTAAAAAATCAGTACTATATTTATCCGAATAAGCCAGAAAACCGATACGCAGCCCGTTACTGTTCATTATCACTGCCTGGGTGGCTTCCGCCAGATCAGCACCGGCTCCCACCGGTTCAATACCACTATCCCGGAGTGCAGCGATTGTATCCAGCAAAGCTTCAGAATTATAATCCATCATGTGGTTGTTGGCCAGGCTCAATACATCAAAACCTTGTTCGGCAAGAACAAGGGCCATTTTTGGATCTCCGCGTAAAACCACGCTTTTACCATAAAGTTTTTTACCCCCAGTGGACAGCGGTGACTCCAGATTCCCAAAGGTAATGTCAGCCTTCGCCATATATCCGTCCAATGCACTAAAAGGATAATTATATCCCTGCTTTTCG
>JAAYZA010000263.1 GCA_012515055.1 Syntrophomonadaceae bacterium
CCAAAAAGAGGTAAATCCTTCTTATAATATTCCTCTTCAATCGATTTGATAATATCCTGCACCTCAAGCAGCCTCCTTATTTATCAGGTGTTCATACATTTTTATAATGCAGCGGACCACCCCTATTTAAACAGAACAAAGGTAGTATAGCATAAAGCATAAGGCAACTACAAGCTCAAATTGCTTAAAACCAATATGCCCCCAGCAGCCTGTCCAGTATTATGGAAACCGCACTCCGCACTGATAAATGATTATAGCCCCGGTCTGGTTCAATGGGTTCTAATAAATAGTCGGAGCGCATAATTAATTCCTTTTCTATTCCCCAACCCGTACCGAAAAGGATCAAGACCGAATTATCTTCCTCGAAAATCATGTTTTTAAGCGACAGATAGTCCAGTGTTTTATCGCTGCTCCTGGCATCGGTAGCTATTATCAGAGGCTTTCGTCCATCAGCGGCAGTGATTATATCCACTGTTTCTTCCAGACTGGAACAAACTTTCAGGATGTTAAAAGCCTCCTGGCGGTCGGCGTTATATTGACCGCCGAATCCTTCCTGCCAGTAGGATACTATTTCTTTGATCAGTTTCTGTTGATTAGCCAGGGGGTGAACGACAAAGAAACCATCCACATCATAGGTGCGGGCAGCCCTGGCTATGTCATGCAGATCCAGGTTGGTAACTGATGTTGTTATAATATCCTGACGTTTGTTATACATGGGATAATGGAGCAATGCTATATACACTTTAGTTTTTCTCATCTTCCCGCTCCCGTTCGAATAGCATCTGCGCCAAGATTTTTTTTTCTTCGGCGGTAAAATCTCTTTCCAGCAATAGCTCGGGACGTTTAAGCAAAGTCTTAAGCAAACTCTGTTGGAGCCGCCATCTCCTGATTTTTTCATGATGCCCGGACAGCAAAATGGCCGGCACTTCTTTCTGCCGATAAATTGCGGGCCTGGTATATTGAGGGTATTCCAGCAACTGGTTGGTGAAGGATTCTTCCCCGGCGGAAGCATCATCCCCCAGCACACCGGGAAGCAGCCTGGCCACTGCATCAATCAGGACCATGGCGGGCAATTCTCCGCCGGTTAATATATAATCACCAATGGATATTTCTTCATCAACCAGGGACAGGATTCTATCATCTATCCCTTCATAATGACCGCACAGCAATACCAGATGAGAATGGCGGGAAAGGTCCCGGACTATTTCCTGTGTGAGTTTTTTTCCCTGGGGCGAAAGATAAACAGTATATGCATCAGCACTTTTGGTGTTTTCAAGGGCCCTTATCACCACATCAGGTTTCAGGACCATCCCCGCTCCTCCCCCATAGGGATAATCATCGACCTGCTGATGCCTGTCTTCAGCATATTCCCTGATATTAATCGCATTAATGTCTACCAGTCCCTTTTCCACAGCTCGTTTGATGATGCTTTCCGTAAAAGGAGAAACGAACATGCCGGGGAAAAGAGTTAAAATATCGATTTTCATACCACTAACCTTCATCATCTATTATGCCGGGAAGCAAATCAACCTGCATGGTTTCAGCCTGAAGATCTATTGCTTTTATAACCTGCTTGATGGCGGGAATCAGTATTTCCGGGTAATGCCCTGATTCCACCACATAAACATCATTGGCACCAGTTTCAATAATGTCTGTTAATACCCCCAAAAAACCCCTCTTATCATCATATACCTTCAAGCCTTTAAGCTGAAAATGATAATAATAACCCCTGGGCAGAGGATACACCTGGGTTTCATCCACCTGCAAGACACCACCGCGAAATGTTTCCGCGGTTTCTTTATCATCTATATCGCTCAGTTTAAGTACCAATCCATGGGCATAATTCCTGACTGATTCCACTTCTTTGATAAAAACCCGTCCATTGGATTTGATCTTAACTATTTTCAATTGTTTAAATCGTTCCGGGAAATCCGTTAAAGGCATTACTTTGACCTCGCCCTTATAACCGAAATGACCGGTTATTTTCCCAATAGCAATCATATCTTCAGCCAGAATTACACCTCCAGACGTCCCGCCCCATGGTCAAATCTGCTTGTTAGTCTAAAATAGGGCTTTAAGCCCTATTTCATGATCTCTATAGCAACCCGCTTACCTTCTTTGGCAGCTGCGGCTTTACTTAAAGTGCGAATTGATTTGGCGATCTTCCCCTGTTTGCCAATAACCTTTCCCATGTCCTCCGGTGCAACCCTTAATTCAATAACCACAGAGTTGTCCGATTCAATTTCCGTTACATCCACTGCCTGGGGATTATCAACCAGAGATTTGGCAATGTATTCCACTAAATCTTTCATGTTTTGATCACTCCCTGCCAGACTTATTTACGGCTGGCCGCAAACTTTTCCATAATACCTTGTTTCTTAAACAGGGATTTAACTGTGTCAGAAGGTTTTGCTCCATCCCCCAGCCATTTTAAGGCTAATTCCTCATCAATTTTTATGGTTGCCGGATCGGTAGCGGGATCATAGTAACCTATTTCCTCAATAAACCTGCCATCCCGGGGAGATCTGGCATCAGCTACCACCACACGATAAAAGGGTCTTTTCTTGGCCCCCATCCTTTTGAGTCTGATTTTCGTTGCCACATGGTCACCTCCTTAAAATAAATTTGCTTATTTAATTCCATAAGCCCCCCATATTTCTAAAAGGGAAACTTCATGGAGGGCATACCTTTTTTGCCTTTTTTACCGGTCATGTCCGTGAACTGCTTCATCATTTTCCTGGTTTCTTCAAATTGTTTCAGCAGGCGGTTCACATCCTGCACCCTGGTACCGCTGCCCCGGGCAATTCTTTTTTTCCGGCTGCCATTTAAAATCGACGGATCCCTTCTTTCGGCTACCGTCATAGACTGGATTATAGCCTCCACATGCAGCAGTTCTTTTTCATCAAATTCACCCTGCATGCCTTTGAGCTGTTTGCCCACCCCGGGGATCATCCCCAGTAAATCTTCCAGTGGTCCCATGGATTTTACCTGCTGCATCTGCTCCATAAAATCCTCCAGGGTAAATTCCTGGCTGCGGATTTTTCTTTCCATTTCCCGAGCTTTTTCTCCGTCAAAAGTCGCCTGAGCCTTTTCCACCAGGCTCAAGATATCCCCCATTCCCAGAATCCGTGATGCCATGCGATCAGGGAAAAAGGTCTCCAGGGCATCGATTTTCTCCCCTACCCCAACAAACTTGATAGGACAGCCGGTGACTGCTTTGACGGATAATGCAGCTCCTCCCCGAGTGTCCCCATCTAATTTGGTCAGGATGAGTCCAGTTAAGCCCAGCTTTTCATTAAAGCTTTCGGCAATATTCACCGCATCCTGCCCGGTCATGGCATCGACCACCAATAAAATCTCATCCGGTTCTACCGCGGTTTTAAGCTGGACCAATTCGTCCATTAATTCGTCGTTTATATGGAGCCGCCCGGCAGTATCCAGTATTATCACATCGCGATTGTTGGTTTTGCTGTATTCTACCGCCCCCCGGGCAATGTTGACCGGATTTTCCTGCCCCATGGAGAAGACCGGCACACCAACTTGTTCGCCCAGTACCTGCAATTGCTTGATAGCAGCCGGCCGGTAAATATCACAAGCAGCCAATAAGGGACGACGTCCGGACTTGATCATATTCCTGGCCAGTTTTGCTGCTGTAGTCGTCTTCCCGGCCCCCTGTAATCCAACTGTCATTATAACTGTTGGCGGACGGGAGGAAAACGATAATTTACTTTCCGAGCCGCCCATCAATTCTGTCATTTCATCATGAACGATCTTAACGATTTGCTGGCCAGGGGTAATGCTTTGCAGTACTTCAGAGCCAACAGCCCGTTCCCTAACTTTATTGGTAAAATCCTTTACCACCTTGAAGTTGACATCGGCTTCCAGGAGCGCCATGCGCACTTCGCGCATAGCTGTTTTTACGTCTTCCTCACTGATTTTACCCTTGCCGCGCAATTTTTTAAGAATATCCTGTAATCGATCTGATAAACCTTCAAATGCCATACTAATACTCCCCTTTAATCTGACTCCAATACTGTTCTGATTATTTTGACCGCCTGTGCAACATCCTGGCGATCCAGCCCCTCCTCCTGGTTCAGCAAAGAATAAACCGCTTGCAGTTCTTGCTGAGTCCGGGAAAACTTTTTGACCAGGTGCAGGCGCGCCTCATATTCTTCCAGTAAAGCAACTGCTCTTTTCAATAAATCATATACCGCCTGGCGGGAGATATTTAATTGTTCAGCTATCTCAGTAAATGAAAAATCATTTTCATAATACAGGTTAATGACCCGCTGCTGCTTTTCGGTCAGCAAGGGCCCATAAAAATCAAATAATAGTGTCGTATACTTTATTTTTTCCATCATAGCATAATTGCCTCGTCAAGGATAAACGCTTTACATCAAATAAATATTACTATCCCTGCGGGAGAATGTCAAACTGCATTTGATATTCTTGTTTATAATTGCTAATATAGCTTACAATATTAGCAATTGGATTAAAACAACAATTTAATGTGCAAAGGAGAGATCAGGTTGAACGAGAAAACTGCTATCCTTACTGACAGTGGTTGTGATATACCATTGGAATTGGCTGAAAGATACGGTATTAAAGTATTACCACTTAAAGTTATTTATCCCGAAAAAGAATATTCTGACCGTATTGACATTCAACCGGATGAAGTATACAAAAATATGCCCGACCGTATTCCTACCACCTCTTTGCCTTCTCCTGAAGAAATAAGAGCAATGTTTGAAAGGATTCGGGAAGAAGGTTTTACCCAAGTTCTGGTTGTGCATCTTTCCAGTAATCTATCCGGTACTTATAATGCGGTTAAAATAGCCGCCAAGGATTTTGAGGGATTAATTGTCAAGACCATTGACACCAAAACACTATCGATGGCATCCGGATGGATGGTATTAGAAGCTGCACGCAATATTGCCAATGGTTTTTCACTGGAAAAGGCTGCCGATAACCTGCAAAAAATCAGACCAAAAATTCATGGTTTTTATGTGATCGAGACTCTGGAATATTTAAGAAGAGGCGGACGTATCGGAGCAGTGGCCAGTATGCTGGGACAGTTTTTGCACTTAAAGCCCATCATCT
The DNA here is from genome assembly GCA_012515055.1 of Syntrophomonadaceae bacterium. Taxonomy (GTDB): domain Bacteria; phylum Bacillota; class Syntrophomonadia; order Syntrophomonadales; family Syntrophomonadaceae; genus UBA1368. The sequence goes on from JAAYZA010000263.1 coordinate 5,101, forward strand.
CAGTTGACCAGGAGGGCAAATACTTTACCTACTGCAAAGCCAAAGGAAGACGTAAATCTATTGAAAAAATGGTTCAGATCGTAGAAGATAAAGTTAAAAACAGCCAAATCAGACTGGCAGTATTAAATGGCGGTTCCGGCGCCGAGTTTGATGCCCTGGTAAAAAGGCTGAAAGATTTGCCCAATGTGATAGATTTTATTACTTCCGAAGTCAGCCCTGCCCTGGGTGTCCATACTGGCCCTGGCTTGCTGGCAGTTTGTATTCAGGAGATTTAGTTTTACCGATTCACCGGTCATAGTTCAAAACTAATATTAACTTAGTGCCAGGATATACGGAAATCACAATGCTAAAACATGGTTACATAAATATACCAGGGGCTGATCATAACATGACCAGCCCCTGGCAGTTTTCTGTTATCCATAAGGACCCAAAAATAAATAGTTGGGGTAGGGGAAGGGGCGTTGCCGCAGCAATATTTAAAACCCTCAAAAAACAACGGGTAGGAGGCTGCCCATTAATTGAGTAGCCGACCTCCCACACCACCGCACATACCGTTCGGTATACGGCGGTTCCAAAGTTTACACTTACTTAGCAGAGTAGCATTCCATCAAACTAAGGTATCCGTTATGTTTAAACCTCTCGTTAGGTAGGGCTCTCGACAAGATAGGGCTATGGGCAGTACGCCAGTAGCCTTTTCTTGTGTTGGCCCACATCCATGCTAGTTCTTCCTTGATTCCCAATCGTTTGAGGTTTTCAAAACGGGTACGGACTTTCTTCCATCCCTTCCAGGTCACCATGCGTATTCGGCTTCTAATCCATTCATCCAGACTTTGTATTAGTGTCCTGGCATCTGCCAGTTTGAAGTAATTCATCCATCCGCGTACCATTTGGTTCAATCGACTCTTCCTTGCCTCAATTCCCATCCCGTTACTGCGTCCTGTAATCTTTCGGATTTTATCCCTGAATCTTTGAACGCTCTTGGGATGTATTCTAAGCCTTCCTTCTCCTTTGTAGATGTAGAAACCGTACCCCAAATATTTGACCTGTTTCATGTGCGCTACTTGGGTTTTCTCCCGATTCACCTTGAGAAATAG
>JAAYZA010000122.1 GCA_012515055.1 Syntrophomonadaceae bacterium
CCAGACGAGGAACCCTTTTTCCCGGACATCCTCCGCAGGTAAAAAAACCAATTATCTCCGTATCCGCCGAATATTTTCGAAAATGGAACTTACTTTTATTGAAAGCCTTGCAACAAGCTCCTCCGGGACAGACTTCTGCTACAGTTTCGCAGCACACGATGGCGATTTTTTCATCGGCATCCTTTCCCTTCTGACGGTATTTATCCATTCCTTAACCCCCCGCCAGTGAATCCAAACTGGTTTTTTCCAATTCATTTACCATTGCCTCCTGGGCTCTGGCCAGGGCGGCAGATATTTTGCAGGTTTTTTTATTTTTGCAGTTGTTGTCTCCTGACAGGCAGATGTTTAAAGCAATCGGCCCTTCAACGGCAGTGATTATATCCAGCAAGCTTATTTCCTTCGGAGGCTGGTTGAGCCTCAGTCCGCCCCTGATACCCCGCTGTGTACCTATCAATCCCGCCAGTATCAGCAGTTTAATCGTCTTCTTCAAAAAATCAGGGGGGATCTCCTGCTGCTCAGCAATATAACTGGTGGTCAGCATTTCTTCTGCCGGATGTTTAGCCATTTCCACCAGGGTGCGAATCGCATATTCGGATTGTCTGGTAATCTGCATTCACTGATCCTCCCACCATTCTATTAAACTTGACCTATTTCATCTTCTTTATCAAGAATATAAAATTTTCTCGTCATCTGTCAATGATTTCTTTTCTATAATCATTTCTATAATATTGATTCTGGATATATATTTTAATATGGCTGACATTCTTTTCCCATCTTGCTATATAATTATATTGTCAGAATATTCAGATCATTATTTTCTGTTGCTCTTTTCTACAGGAGGTGATTGCTTTAAAACTTTGTTATCAATTTTAAAATTAGGGGGAGTTTTTAAATGAGCAAATGGCAGGAGATGTACAAACAAAAGCTGACTTCAGCTGAAGAAGCGGCAAAATTGGTCCGAAGCGGTGACATGGTCGTTTCTCCATTATCAAATGGTCAACCCCTGGCCTTGATCAATGCCGTTGCCCAGAGGATCAAAAATGAGGAAAATTTAACCGATATCAACTTTGTCAGCGGGGTTGATGTAAGGTGGTTTGATCTGTACCATCCGGATCTGGTTGGCAAAGTCGTTATAGACAGCGGTTTTGTCGGCCCGGTGGTACGGGATTTTGTGGGCAAAGGACTTTTCACCTATACCCCGGTGAGGTTGGGTGAATCGGTAGATATGGTCAACCAATGCCGGCAATGCGATATTGTCGGCCTGGTAGTTGCCCCTATGGACAAACATGGCTTCTTCAGCACCGGTACCAATTGTGACTGGGGTTGGGAAACTACCAAAAACGAAGGCATCCGTCATATAGTGCTGGAGGTCAATGAAAACATGCCTCGAACCTGGGGTACTAACCAGATTCATATCAACGAGGTGGATTTACTGGTAGAAAACACTATACCTCTGGTAGAACTTCCCGATATCCCTGTCAACGAAAAAGACGAAGCAATAGGCAGATACATTGCCGATATGGTGGAAGATGGATCTTGCATTCAAATCGGCATAGGCGGAATGCCTAATGCTGTAGCCAATTTCCTGATGGATAAAAAAGACCTGGGGATACATTCTGAAATGCTGGCAGATAGTATGGTGGACCTATACAATGCCGGTGTTATCACCAGTGCCCGGAAAAATTTCATGCCGTATAAATGGATAGCTACTTTTGCCCTTGGCTCAAAAAAATTGTATGATTTTATCGATGATAATCCCCTGATCGAAATGCATACTACCCGCTTTGTCAATGATCCATATATAATTGGCAAAAATGATAAAATGATTTCCGTTAACGGAACACTGGAAGTTGATTTGACCGGCCAGTGCGCATCTGAATCAGTTGCCATAAAACAACGTTCAGGAACCGGCGGGCAATTGGATTTTGTTCAGGGTGCATGGCGTTCCAAAGGGGGCAAATCATTTTTGACCCTTTACTCCACCTATATTGATAAGGAGGGCCAGGTGCAATCTAAAATCAAACCAACTTTGAGCAATGGTATTTTCACCACTGTTTCCAGAACCGATGTTCAATACGTGGTAACCGAATATGGAATTGCTTATTTAAAAGGACAAAACTTAAGGACCCGGGTAAAAGAATTGGTAAGCATCGCTCATCCCGATTTCAGAGATGAATTGTTATTCGAGGCCCGCAGGCTGAATTTTATTCCTTGATTTATTGAAAAGTGCCCGCTTTTTCATTGAGGCGGGCACTTTTTTTAACGACCAGTGCAGCCAGGTCAAATCTGCTGTTTTATTTACGGGCAGAAATGGCTTCCAGCGCTTTAATAACTGCCAGAACCTCTGCTTCAGTGGTAAAATATCCCGGACTCAGACGACAGGTGCCAGATTCCAGAGTCCCGATGGTCTTATGGGCTAATGGCGCACAATGAGTTCCTGAACGCGAAATAATACCAAATTCGTAATCCAGAGTCATACTTACTTCACCGCAATCAATGTCATCAAAATTAAAGGCGAAAACTGCTCCCCGGTCATCCAGACTATCGGGTCCATAAACACGTAAGCCAGCAATGCTTTTCATCCCATCCCAGAGCATTGCTGCAATTTTTATTTCCCTGGCGCGAATGGCCTCGACTCCGGTTTGTTCGATATAGCGCAGTCCAGCTAGAAGCCCGGCGATCCCCGGTGTATTATGGGTACCACTTTCCAGCAGATCCGGCATCATTTGCGGATGTTCCAGAAATTCTGATAAAGAACCAGTGCCGCCAACCTTCAATGGTTCTATCTTAATACCCGGTTTTACATATAATCCCCCGGTCCCCTGGGGGCCCAGCAAAGATTTATGCCCGGTAAAAGCCAGCAGGTCTATGTGCTGTTTTTTCACATCCAGGGGCAAAACTCCGGCACTTTGGGCACAATCGACCATAAACAACAGGTTATTCTCCCTGGCTATTTGGCCAACTTCCTGAACAGGCATAATAGTACCGGTAAGATTGGAAACATGCAATATACATATTAACCGGGTATTGGCTTTGATGGCATTTTTTATATCCCCGGGGTCAAGCCGTCCGTTATTGTCACATTGTACAGCCGTCCACTCCACACCCAACCGGGACAAAGCATATAGAGGCCGGGCGACGGAATTATGCTCCATACTGGTGGTAATAACATGATCGCCTTTGCGCAGAATGCCTTTTAACCCGACATTAAGGGCCTCGGTAACATTGGGCATTAACGCAATCTGGCTGCCGTCATCAATATTGAACAATCTGGCCAGTGCCTCCCGGGCTTCAACCATGACCGAGCCCGCTTTCAATGATTGCTGATTGCTGCCCCGTCCCGGATTGGCACCAACCAGGCGGTTAAAATCATCCATGGCCTGGTAAACAGATTCCGGCTTGGGAAAACTGGTGGCAGCATTATCCATATAAATCATTTTCTTTTTCCCTTTCGAAATAATCATAAGTCTGGTTTGATTCTAACGGTTAATGATTATTACATAAAGCCCTTTGCTCCTGGTATTCCAGCCAGTGCCTATTATTCTCCCCGGTAATACTATCTATTATTTGTGTGGCGAAG
>JAAYZA010000115.1 GCA_012515055.1 Syntrophomonadaceae bacterium
ACACCAATGACCAGTCCTGTTAAGCGGATAGGATGGATGGTCATGGTAGCCGAAGGAGCTATGAAAGAATAATTTGCACTGACGGCAATACTGGAACCGATGGAATGTCCACCGCCCAGTACGATAGAAACTGTCGGCTTGGACAGACTGGCAATCATTTCAGCCAATGCCAGACCTGCCTCCACATCGCCGCCCACGGTATTTAAAACTACCAGGAGCCCTTTGATATTGGAATTCTCCTCCACTGCCACCAGCTGCGGTATCACATGCTCATATTTGGTGGTTTTATTCTGGGGAGAGAGCACCATATGCCCTTCCACCTGGCCAGTTATTGTCAGACAATGTATTTCGCTTTTATAGGGGGGAATCTCTATTTGGCCCAATTCTTTAATATTGGCCAGCTTTTCTTCCTGATTGGTTTGCGGAGTGTTTGTGTCTTCGCCCAAAACATGAACTCCTTTCTTCATTTTCACTATGTTTATATCGTTTCCCAGTGTGGATAAATCATACTGAAAACAGAGCAGTTCATTTACCGAACTGCTCTGTTTTAATTTTTTTCATTTATTCAATTGTTATTTATTAGTCATTTTTCAACATAACAGCAGGAGCAGATCTTTGTGTGGAGGAAAAGAGATAAAGGCGAGGGTACACCCACCAGATAAATCCATAGCAAAAGCCCTCTGTCAGAGTTCAGCCCTTCTCCATACCACCAGCAGAAGACCGGGCTTTTCCGGAATACAATGATTGCTCCGGCACCACATAGCGTGTGCCACAGGAACAACCCCCACTTCGGCTCCGCTTCGCTGCTCTGCCCGCCACAGGGACAGACCCTTTTTCTTCCCTTCGGCTCCGCTTCGCTGCGGACAAATGGTCAGTCCCCATGGCTCCTGGTTCCGACTTTCAACTTTCAACTTTCTGCTTTCTACTTTCTTCTTTCCCTAACCAACTAACCAACCAGCCAACTAACTAACTGCCCGCAACACTTCAATCAAACTTCCATAATAATCGGCAGAATCATCGGCCTTCTGCCCGTTCTTTCAAAGAGGTATTTCCCCAGTTTATCTTTAACCTGGGATTTGATGACAGCCCATTCAGTCACCTGTTTTTTAGTTAAAACATCCAGAGCTTCCCGGACCTTATCCTTGGCGTCTTCAATTAATTCTTCCGATTCACGTACATAAACAAATCCCCGGGTCACAATATCCGGTCCGGCTATAACTGATGCTTGTTCCCGATTGATGGTTAAAACAACGATCATTATGCCGTCCTGGGATAATTGTTTGCGGTCCCGCAGGACGATATTACCTACATCGCCGACACCCAGCCCGTCAATAAGGATTTTTCCAGCAGTGACTTTGCCGGCAAAATGACCCTGGTCCGGCCCCAACTCGATAACCTGGCCGTTTTCTGCCACAAATATCCTGGATTTATCAATCCCCAGGCTGGCAGCTAATTTGGCATGTTTCATAAGATGGCGGTATTCCCCATGGACCGGTATGAAATGTTTCGGTCTGATGAGATTTATCAGTATTTTTAATTCTTCTTCGGCGGCATGCCCGGACACATGTACTCCCAGGCTCTTTTCATAGATCACTTCCGCCCCCTGTTTGAATAATAAATCAATGGTTTTGGCCACCAATTTTTCATTGCCGGGGATGGGGGTGGCAGATATAATGACGGTATCCCCCG
>JAAYZA010000104.1 GCA_012515055.1 Syntrophomonadaceae bacterium
ACAGGAGGGTTAATATGTCATTGCCAAATGAGTTCTCTGATACATGGAACCAGGTACTGGATTCTATCCGGAAAGAAATTGGTGAAACCAGCTTTGATATATGGTTTTCAATGATCAAATATAATTCTTATCATGATGATCAGGTGTTTTTAACCGTCCCCAATTCTTTAATTAAAGATTGGATTGAATCACGTTATCTGAGTTTAATGAATAATAATTTCCGGGCTTTGACCAGTCAGAACATAAATATTATCCTTATTGCTGAAGATGAAGAAAAAATACCGGCCAACTATTCTCAGTTAAATCCACGCTATACTTTTGATTCTTTCGTCGTGGGCAATAGTAATCGTTTTGCTCATGCAGCCTGTTATGCAGTAGGGGAATCACCATTTAAAGCTTATAACCCGCTTTTTATTTATGGTGGGGTTGGTTTGGGTAAAACCCATCTGATGCAGGCTATTGGTCACCATATCCTTGATAAAAAGCCTTCCTGTTCTGTTATGTATGTTTCATCGGAACAATTCACCAATGAGCTGATCAGTTCTATTAAAGATGATAAAACCTCTGGTTTTCGCAATAAATATAGAAATATCGATGTTTTACTGGTAGATGATATTCAGTTTTTAGCTGGTAAGGAAAGAACACAGGAGGAATTTTTTCATACCTTTAATACTCTTTATGAGGCTAATAAGCAAGTGGTCATATCCAGTGACCGTGCGCCCCGTAATATACCTACATTAGAAGACCGGCTTCGTTCACGTTTTGAATGGGGTTTGATCACCGATATTCAACCACCCGATCTGGAAACGCGTATCGCTATTTTAAGAAAAAAAGCTCAGACAGAAAGATTGAATATACCTTTTGATGTATTGGATTACATAGCAAATTATATACAATCCAATATCAGAGAACTCGAGGGGGCATTAATCCGGTTGGTCGCCTATGCTTCAGTCAATGACCGGACTTTAAATATGACTACTGCCACAGAAGCCTTAAAAGATATTTTACCGCCCCCCCGGCCCAAGAAAATCACTATTGAAATGATCCAAAAAGTAATTGCTTCACATTACGGTGTAGAAATAACCGATTTGTTATCCAAAAAAAGAAATAAACAAATCGTTGTTCCCCGGCAGGTGGCCATGTATCTATGCCGTAAATTGACCGATGCATCCTATCCCCAAATCGGTGATCAATTTGGTGGTAAAGATCATACTACCGTTATACATGCCCATGATAAAATAGAAAATGAAATGAAGGTCGATCAGGAACTGGCAGCAACCATTGAAGTGCTGCGCCAAAAAATTAATCCCAATTATACTGCTTAATTAATTATTTATTAACAGGCTTGTCCACCTCGTTAAAGTGAGGAACAACAATGCTGCCATTGTTTATCCACATATTAGCATCTACTACTAATACTACTGTTAATTGTTAATAAATAATTAATCATTAGCCGGCAAATTAATTTTAGGAGCATTCCTGTAATCCTTAAAGATGGTCTTTGAAAAAAGAGACGCCCGCTAATACAATTGAATTGTGCTAATCCGACGAAAGAGGCACAAACAATTGAAAGAGGAGGCGTCCCTATATGAAAAATACACAAAACGAAAAGATTTCGCAAATCAAATTTTCAACCCTGGTGGTAGGTATCGATGTAGCCAAAGAAACCCATTATGCAAGAGCCTTTAATTTCAGGGGGATAGAGCTATCAAAGCTGCTTAAATTCAGCAACACAGCAGAAGGTTATCAAAGATTGGAAGAGTGGATGCAAAATATATGTCAGCAGCATAGCAAGACGGATATTATCGTCGGCTTTGAACCCACAGGACATTATTGGTTTACCTTGGGTGATTACCTAAAAAACCAGGGGCATAAACTGGCCATGGTTAGCCCGTTTCACGTCAAACGGACCAAAGAACTGGATGACAACAGTCCAACCAAGAATGATAGAAAAGACCCAAAAACCATAGCTATGCTGGTGAAAGATGGCCGTTATCGGGAAGTGTACATACCCGAAGACGTGTATCAGGAATTGCGTGAAGCAGTATCCGAAAGAGATCGTTTGGTGCAGCGGATGAGTGCCATCAGCAATCAAATAACCAGATGGCTGGATATACATTTTCCAGAATTCCATACCATATTCAAAGACTGGCGTCGTAAGGCAGCAATGCAGGTTCTACGGAATTATCCGACTCCAGACAAGATTGTTGCTGCTGGTGCAGTAAAGATTGAAGAAACTTGGAAATTAACCATGAAACGTACAGCAGGCTTAAAACGTGCGCAGGAACTGGTCAAAGCAGCCGAAAAAAGTATCGGCAGAAAAACCGGTCTGATAGCAGCAGAAACCAGTCTGCAGCACCTATTGAATGAATATGACCTATATAGTCAGCACTATCAACAACTGGAGCAGTTGATGCTAGAACTCCTGCAGCAGGTACCAAATGCAGAGAAACTGCTGGACATCAAAGGAGTGGGTTTGGTTACCGCAGCAACCTTTGTAGGTGAAGTGGGAGATATCAGACGTTTTCAAGATCCACGTCAAATCCAGAAATTAGCTGGATTTAACCTGGTAGAAAACAGCTCCGGTAAACACAAAGGCAAAACCAAAATCAGCCGCCGGGGCCGAAGAAGATTGAGACACGGTTTATTTATGGCCATGATAACGATTCTGGCCACAAATCCAGAATTCAGGCAATTACACAAGAAAAACATCAGCAGAGAAAACAACCCGTTAAACAAGATGCAGTCGATCATAGCGCTCTGTGGCAAGCTAATCCGCGTGTTCTATGCACTATTAAGAACAGGTACCGATTATAGTGCAGATAAAATGCTGGGAGACATTGAACTGGGTATGAAGGCAGTTGCTTAATCAATAATCCAAAGAACCCCGGTTCAGGGCCAACCAAACCGCGGTAGCTCAAAGAGCCACTAAATTAAAACACAGATTCATTTTTAAAAAGAAGAGCCGGGACAGTCAGGTTGAATTTATCCATCAGGGCAAAGACCCAGTTTAGGAGCATGACTGACGTTCCACCTCTTGGGTAGGCAGGACGAAGGAATTGAGGGCAATGACCCAGGAAGACATGGGAGGTTTGCTGCCAGGAGTTAATGTGGAATCCCTCTGGCCGATATACTAAACAACAGCGGTCTAGCGGGGCGCACTTGTTAACACCCAAAATTACACAAAGCTGTAATTAACAAGAGAGCTGCTTTTCATAACCAAAATGAAATACTGTGATATCAAGAGATATTGAAAGAAAATGAAAGTTTATTAAGGGAGGA
>JAAYZA010000207.1 GCA_012515055.1 Syntrophomonadaceae bacterium
CATTTGATCTTACTACCGCTCAGGATGACATTTGATCTTACTACCGCTCAGGATGACATTTGATCTTACTACCGCTCAGGATGACATTTGATCTTACTACCGCTCAGGATGACATTTGATCTTACTATCGCTCAGGATGACATCATCGGGCTTCGCTTCATTCAGAGTGACACGGAGAAAATCCCCTCGCCTCACTCCTGACGCCTCCCGCCTCACTGTCTTTCCCTGGTCCCTTGCCCCCAGCCCCTGACCCCTTTCCACTTTCGGCTTTCTGCTTTCCCCTTTTCCCCCTATATATTGGGGTTTATCCAGCCGCCGGACATGGCGTAGGCGACCAGGCCGGCGCGGCCGGATTTGCCGGTTTTGCGCAGGAGGCTTTCTACATGGCGTTTGACGGTGCTTTCGCTGATAAAGAGTTCATCAGCGATTTCCCGGTTGGAAAGGTCCCGGCAGATGAGGCGGAGAACTTCGGTTTCCCTGTCGGTTAAGGGGAGCTCTCCTGGGGTCACCGGAATTTTGGGGTTTTCTTCGGGAAAAACGGTTTTTCCTTCATCGATGACCGTCTCCAGGGCTTCTTTGAACTGGTCTTCTGTATAGCTTTTGAGCAGGAAGGCATCGACACCGATTTCTTTGGCCCGGGGCAAATAGGATATTTCGTCAAATCCCGTCATCATCAGTATTTTGATAGCGGGAAATTTTTCTTTTATGATCCGGGCCATTTCTAATCCATTGATGGAGGCTTCCCGGGTTTGTATATCCAAAAAAACTGCATCCGGCTGTTTATTTTCACACCATAGATCGGCGATCTGGGCCTGGGTGAGACTGCCGACGATCTCATATTTATTTTTGTCGCTGAAGCAGTTTTCCAAAAACCGCAGTGTTACTGGATGGTCATCTACAAACAGCAGTTTTATCATGTTCTCCCTCCTGGGTTCAGGTTTATATTGCGCCCCGGGGTCGGGGTATTTCTACAATAAGCTGGAATTCGGGCCGGGTTTTGATCTGGAGCAGACCGCCCAGTTCGGTTATTTTGCGGTTTATCTCCCGCAGTCCACCGCCCTGAATAATGTTCTCTGCTGAAAGCCGGCCGTCATTTACAATGGATAAAGTATAACCTTCTCCTTCTTTTATAACTATATCGATATTTTGCGCCTGCCCATGGCGGACGGCATTGGTGACGCCTTCTCTGATGATATTCACCATAACTCGGGCAATGGCTTCATTTTCCGGCAGGTTCCCTGTTTTGTTCAAGTTCACACCCAGGGGAGCAAAGGAGGAAACGATCTGCTGATACATTTCTGCCGGGTCTTCTTCCCTTACTGCGGCTATCTCTTCGGCCAGGGTCTCGACCAGGGGCAGGAGCATCTCCCGGTCCGGTATCAGTTCCCGGTGGAAGATCTGCTGCAGGATGGAGATTTTCTGCCCTAATACATCATGTATATAATTGTAGGTTTTGCTGAAAGCTTCCTGTTTTTTTATCGCTTCCAGATTATCTAACACTATCTGCAGCTGTTCCTTTTTTTCTTCCAATTGCCGATGATATTCCTGGAGTTTGCGGTTGGCAGCTTCTTCTTCGGTAACATCGGTGGCGATTATCTGGCAAATATCTTTGCCCCGCCAGGCAACTTTTTTCCGTACCAGCTGCCAGGTTCCCTCTTTAACTGTGTTCATGAGACAAAAATCTCCTGGGAAATGATCATCACAACGGAGGCCGGGGGATGATCCCTCCTGCAAGGCTCCCCAGAATTTTTCTGCATTCCTCTGCTGGCTGCCGGTGAACTCTTCCATCAAAAACAACATTTGTCGGTTGACCAGGAGGATGCTGCCATCGGATTCGGCAAATAAGATGCCGCTGTGCTGGGAATCCAGGGCTTCTTTGACGGAATACCCTGTGATCTCTACTTTTTGTCTGATCTGTTCCCGGCGATACAGAACAAAAGCCCGACCGACGAAAAGCAGGATCGATATGATGAAACACAGGGTAAATCCTCCATAAGGCAGATTTTCCATAAAAGGGAGGGTCAACAGGACGAAAAATATCCCCGATATTGTGGAAAGCTTCCCTTTTGTCGTCAAATAACCGCCCAGGCCGGTGAAAAGGATCAACAGGCCCACCACCCATCTCATCTGGTCGTAAATACCGACAGTTATTGTCGAGGCATTCAGTTCTCCATTGACCGTCCGCAGCATAATCGAAAGAACCAGGAGATGAACAACGATGAGGGCTTCAAATAGTTTGACCGGCTCGTTTTCCTGTATCCAGGAGCTGTGCAGGGTCTGCATTATAAC
>JAAYZA010000338.1 GCA_012515055.1 Syntrophomonadaceae bacterium
GCAGTTGATGCCGGACCCAATCTCCCCGGGGGGCGGGAAAAATGGGAAATTGCCCTGAAGGATTTAAATATCGGATTTAATGATATCAAGCAGATAATAATCACTCACAGCCATATCGATCACATTGGACTGGCCGGCTGGCTGCAGGAGATGAGCGACGCTCCGGTTCTTATGTCAGAACTGGAACGCGAAGTTGCCCAAAAATACCAGAATGAAGAAGCCCTGAACTCATTGGGATTTAATGAAGGCATGCTGCGGCTGGGCTTTAAAGAAGAGGAACTGGATAAACTGAGAAATATCGTAGGCAGTGTTACCTATATAGTGCAGCCCTGGCCAGAAATCCAGGTTTTAAATGACAGCAGCATCAGATTGGGAAATCGGGATTGGGAAACCATTCTGGGCGCAGGTCACACTGATGCCCATCTCAGTTTGTTCAATCGCCATGATGGTATATTGCTGTCCGGTGACCAGATTTTAACGACTATTTCCACCGTTATTCAATATCCCAATGAATATGTAGTAAATCCTCTGGGGGAATACCTGCAATCATTACAGATGCTGAGCCAACTTCCAGTACAAATGGTCCTGCCGGCACATGGTGAGCCATTTCCGGATCTGGGAGCCCGGGTCCGGCAGTTGTACCAGCATCATGACCGACGGATACGTTTCATTCTGGATGGTTTGGAAGACCAACCCATTGGGATGCGCGCCATTATTAGCAAATTGTTTGGTCCGGATCTGGATCTGTTCAATTTATTTCTGGCCGCTGGTGAAGTCCTGGGCCATTTACTTTTACTTATTCATCGGGGAATCGTCGGAGTCAGTGAAGATCCTGAGAGTGGTCAGTTCACCTATTATCAGCAGGCGGGTTTTCAATACAATGGCAATTTGTTTGAATAGTCTTTTACAAATCCTGTCACCCGCTGGTAAGAAACCATGCTTTATGGCGTATTAGTTTAAAAGATTCTGGCAGGGGGGTTAAATAAATGCGAACTGGAAAATTGAAAATAACCAGTATCTTGCTGGTGGGTTTGATGCTGGCAGGAGTTATTGGAGGATGCGGTATAACTCGTAAAACCGAAGAATTGGATTACCGGGGGAATATGGCTCTGGCCGCAGATTATTCTTCTTATTATAAAGAGGTCCCGGTCAATGAACAGCCTCGCTTAAAACCTTATAAGGCAGCCGCTGACCTGAGCAATGTGGAAAACAGTAACCGCTTCGAATTCAGCCCTGATGCCCGGCAGCATCTGGTGGAAAACGGCTTTGTGGTTTTACCGGAACCCGGTGTGGAGTTTTTCCTGGCCTATGAATTGAATCGTTATGATAACACACCCAATTTGATAACAACTGATGCCATGCTGCACAATTATCATATCTTTTTCCAGCATCTGCTTAAAACTATTGAACAGGAACAGTTGATCCCCGAATTAAAGAAACTGAATGCCGGTATGGCCGAAGCGGCAGAAAAACAATGGCAGGCTTTAAAAAATACCCCCTGGGAAAACGCGGCATTAAGAAATCTCGCCTTCTTTGCTGTGGGCAATCGCTTGCTTGATCCCGGGGCAAAAATCCCTGACCTGGTAAAAACTGAAGTACAGGCGGAACTTGATCTGATCAAAGCTCAGCAGGATATAGAAATCTCACCTATTATGAATATGGGCAGCGAACCCGATATATTGGAATCACTGAAAGAAGATTATACCCAGTATATTCCCCGGGGCCATTATACTGACAGCGAAACTTTAGAAAGATATTTTCAATCAATGATGTGGTATGGACGTATGACCTTCCGTCTCAAAGATGAAGATGAAACCCGTTCAGCGGTATTGATAACCATGGCCATGTCGGAAAAAGACAATTTATCCTTCTGGGATGATATTTACCAGACTACCAATTTTTTTGTCGGCCAGAGTGATGATCCGGGTTTTGAACAATATCTGGGCGTTTTAAAGAAAGTTTATGGCGCCAAACCCTCCCTGCAGACAATAATTAATGACGGGGACAAATGGCAGACCTTTTGGCAGGAAGCCCGACAGATAGAAGGTCCGTCCATCAACTCCATACCCATATTCGATGCCAATATCCAGCCCGACCGGGAACAGGAAATCAGCGGATTTCGTTTCATGGGCCAGCGTTATACGGTTGACGCCGATATATTCCAGCGCCTGATTTACCGGGAAGTCGGCGAGAATCCTGCCGGTCAATTACGGCTGCTGCCTAAAGGCCTTGATATCCCCTCTGCACTGGGATCAGTCGAAGCGGGGGATATTTTACAAACCATGGGTGAGTACCAATATGAAAACTACCCTGAAAACATGCAGAAAATGCAGCAGCATCTGCAAAGCCTGCCGGAAGCAAACTGGCAGCAAAACCTGTACTGGGGCTGGCTTAATTCCTTAAGGCCATTGACCCGGGAGATCCCTGAAGGATACCCTTCCTTCATGCAGAATCAGGCCTGGGCCCGTAAGGACTTGAACACCTTCCTCAGCAGCTGGACGGAACTGAAACATGATACTATTTTATACAGTAAACAAAATTATGCCGAAATGGGCGGGGGCGGCGATGAGAATATAGATGACCGGGGTTATGTGGAGCCCAATCCCCACCTTTATGCCCGTCTGGCTTCCTTAACGGCCATGACCCGTGATGGTCTTATGGCTCGGGAACTTTTAAATGAAAGGGATGCCGATTCCCTGGATCGTATGGAAAAACTGGCCCTGGATTTAAAAGTTATGGCGGAAAAAGAACTGCGGGATGAAGCATTGACTGAAGCAGAATACGAATTGATCAGAAGCTTTGGCGGACAATTGGAGCATTTCTGGATGGAAGCCCTGCGGGATCAGGCCCAGGATGGAGGACGTTCCTACCTGCTGACCAATTACCCGGCTATGCTGACAGCTGATGTAGCAACAGCTCCCCCGGATACCGTACTGCAGGAAGCCATCGGTTTTGTTAACCGGATCTATGCGATTGTACCAGTTGATGGTAAACTGCGCATTGCCAAAGGAGCAGTCTTTTCCTATTATGAATTCCCCTGGCCAGCCCAGGACCGTTTGACCGATGAGAAATGGCGGGAGATGGTGATGAGCGGTGAGACTCCGGAGATGCCGGAATGGAGCGCCTCTTTTCTGCTGGAAAATGGAGAATGCCGGACGATTATGCCATGGGAAGACCAATAAAGAAAACCTCTTTCATAGTGGTTTTGATCCTGGCCTTGCTGCTGGCGGCTTTGCTGTTTTTTCGGCAGATGACAGCTTCTTCCCCCCTTGTGTTTAACGTCGATACCGATGGAAATGGCCCGATGGAATCTTACCGATTAGAAGACCACCAGGTTTTTGTTAAACAAGACGGGAACTTAATCTGGGTATCACCGCCGGAATGGAAGGTCACCCATCTGCTCCTGGGAGATTTCGATAATGATGGCCAGGAAGATATTTTGATGGTCCTGTGGAAACAGGGCAGCTTCGGTTCCTCACGCCCTGCCTGGAGCGAGGGACCGGACGATGAATACAGCAATCATCTTTTTATGTACCGTCTGGCGGCGGGGAAACTTAAACCTGTTTGGTGTTCCTCGGCAATACCATATCCGATTCTGGATATTGAAGCAGAACCGGACGAAAACGGAATTATTGCCCTTATTGTCACTGAAGGGCCCCCCACCGGGCACCTGTATCCTTTACGCAAAATTTTTCACCGGGAGCAAACCATCTGGGAATGGCAGGACTGGGGATTTGTCAGGAAATAGGCGCAAACCCCACCCTGGTTTCTGTAAACCCCCCGGGCCGACAGAGGCGTCGGCCCCTACAACCGCGCGCCCACAAGGTTTTCGCCTCACGCCTTACTCCTCACTCCTCACGCCTCACTCCTCACTCCTCACTCCTCACTTTTTCCAACTTTCTGCTTTGCCCCTAACCAACTAACCAACTACCCAACTAACCAACTACCCAACTAACCAACCAGTCCCTGCCCCCCCTTTCATAAATTTTTCGCATGGGTAATAATATAAAGAGAGCATCTTAAAAATTTACATGAATCCTTCCTTGAAGGAGGTAGAACAAATGGATCAAAAAAAGCTCAAGGAATTTTTCAGTAATCTTGACCGCTCCTTTTTTTTAGACGATGCCCAAACAAAATCCCTGGCTCGGTTGGACAGGCCCCTGCCCATCGGCTTTGAACAAACTATCTCTCAGCCCAGTCTGGTACTGCAAATGACTTCCCTGCTGGCACCGGACAAATCCAGCCGGGTACTGGAAATCGGCACTGGTTCTGGTTATCAGACAGCTTTACTGGCTGAATTTTCCGGTGAAGTTTATACCATAGAGCGTATTAAAGAATTGGGAGATAATGCCCGGGAAAAACTGATGAGAATGGGCTATGAGAATATCTATTATAAAATCGGGGACGGCAGTGATGGCTGGGAAGAATATGCACCCTTTGACCGCATCATTGTTACAGCTGGTGCGGGGAAAATGCCCCAGGCTTTGCTTGGTCAGTTAAATAATAATGGCCGAATGGTGATTCCTCTGGGCCACAGCCATTCGCAAAAATTGCTTTTGATCACCCGGGATGAAAAAGGCAAAATTCACACCGAGGAAATGGGCAGTGTGGTGTTCGTAGAAATGAAAGGCCGTTATGGCTGGGATGATTAGACTCGGCCTACGGAGTTACTGTGATTAGCATTATGCAAAATTCATTTTAATCATAAAGGAGAATGAACCCTTGTTTACTATATTTAATCCCCAGAAACAAAAGATCCCCATCAAAGTATGGCTGAAAAATAAATCAGAACTGGAAGAAACCTGTTTACAGCAGGCTGTCAACCTTTCCAATCTTCCTTTTTTACACAAGTGGGTTGCCTTGATGCCTGATACCCATTCCGGTTATGGTATGCCCATCGGAGGTGTCATCGCTGCTGAGGATACTATTATTCCTAACGCTGTGGGAGTTGATATCGGCTGTGGCATGGTTTTTGTGGAAACCAATATCCCTGTTGATACTATCCTTCAGCAATATACTTCCTCCGGCAATCTCGTTCAGTTGATTATCGGCAGCATCATGGGCCAGATCCCCACTGGTTTTACCCACCACCAGAAAAAACAACCCTGCCAGGCGGCTGACAAATTCACCCGGAAACTGGCTTCACTGCCAGCGGAACAAAGGACTCCCGATCTTAAAGATGAACTGGACCGGGCCTGTTACCAGGTGGGTACTCTGGGAGGGGGCAATCATTTTATCGAATTGCAGACAGATGAAGAGGGCTTACTTTGCGTCATGGTCCATTCCGGCTCCCGTAATGTTGGCTACACCATCTGTAATTATTTTAATTCTCTGGCCAAAAAACTCAATAAAAAATGGAATTCTTACCTCCCCCCGGAATGGGATCTGGCCTATCTGCCCACTAACACTGATGCGGGAAAAGAATATATCCGCTGGATGAATTTCGCTCTTGCATTTGCTAAAGAGAACCGGGGTCGGATGATGGATATAGTCCTTGAAGTGATCAAGCGAGAAGTCCCTAAACATACCGATTTTAAAAACA
>JAAYZA010000124.1 GCA_012515055.1 Syntrophomonadaceae bacterium
CCTGTGATCTGAAAGCCATCGATTATTTAGATGAACTCTTTTTTACCAAAAGCTATGAAGACGATTATTATCGGGCCCGAAGAGACAACACCATAATGGTAGTAAATGCCTGTTACAATCCGGGATCAAGCTGTTTCTGCGATTCCATGGGCGTAAGCCCCAATGCCCCGGAGAATGCTGATGTTTTGATCCATGATGTTGGTGAGGGTGATTTTGCCTGGGAAGCTAAGAGTGAAAAAGGGGAGAAAATAACCGGGTTAATAAGTGATCTGTTGATAGATCAGGAAGTGACCCTGCCCACCCTGAAGAAATTCAGAAGAGAAGTAGAATATGAAGGAGTGGCAGAAAAGCTTAAAGATATGTTTGATCATCCCATGTGGGAGGATCTGTCCTATCCCTGTCATAACTGCGGCATATGTACCTACATGTGTCCCACCTGTTATTGTTTTGATATCCAGGTGAAAACCAGCGGTGATGAAGGCTATCGTTTCCGCTGCTGGGATTCCTGCATGTACCGGGAATATTCACAAATGGCGGGGGGGCATAATCCGCGGGAACTGGCTACGGAGAGGTTTCGCAACCGCTTTTTACACAAGCTCCAGTTCTTCCCGGAAAGATATGGTGAACCATTATGCACCGGTTGTGGACGCTGTATAGTTGTATGCCCGGCTGGTGTAAGCATAGTTAAAATAATTGACAGGATCAAGGAGGCGGAGATTTAAAGATGACTGATTGCAATTGTGAAAATCCGCTGGTCCCAATGACGGTGGAAGTAATCGACATAGTAGATGAAACACCGGATGTTAAAACCTTTTATGTCAGAAGTGAAAATGGTGTTCCCTTTAATGTGATGCCCGGACAGCTGGCCATGGTTTCCCATATCCCGGTGGGGGAAGGTATGTTTTCCGTTTCCTGGCAGGAAGAAGATGAACACCTGCAGTTTGCCATCAAAAGGGTAGGCTTATTGACTGATTATCTGCACACCATCGACATCGGTCAGACCCTGGGAGTCAGGGGCCCCTATGGCAATGGTTTTCCCGTGGAAGAATGCAAGGGCAAAGATATGCTTTTTATCGGCGGCGGTATAGGTTTGGCACCTTTGCGCTCTTTTATCAAATATTGTTTCAAACATCGGGAGGATTATGGCAGGATCACTATCATTTGCGGCAGCAGAAGCTATGACGACCTGTGCTTCAAAGATGAATTGTTTGAAAAATGGCCGGCTATGAAGGATACCGAAGTGTATGTAACCATAGATAATGAAGAAGAAAACTGGTCAGGCCATGTAGGCTTCGTGCCTTCTTATCTGCAGGAATTAAACCCCGATCCCCAGGGATTGGTAGCCGTTACCTGCGGCCCGCCGATAATGATCAAATTTGTCCTTGAGGCTCTGGAAAAGATGGGGTTTTCCGATGAACAGGTCATTACTACTCTGGAAGCCCGGATGAAATGCGGTATAGGCAAATGCGGCCGCTGCAATATCGGCAGTGAATACATCTGCCTGGATGGCCCGGTTTTTGATCTGGCCCAATTAAAAAAACTGCCCCCTGAATGGTAGGAAAGATATAGAAAAAGTATAATCCTTGCCCGATTAAATCCGGCAGGGATTTTTTTTATGGCCAGGGCCGGAGAATGATTTGACAAAGGCATTAAAATCTATAAAATATATATAACCGCCGTGGTTGCACAAACATGTGCACATATAAGGAGGAGGAATTATTCCATGTCGGAAACACGCAAGGATTTATTTAATCCAACTTTATTCAAAGTGCTTAACACTTTCAAAATTGATAAAGAATATATGGAAGGACAGGGCAATTATTTAGTAGATGCCGAAGGCATCAGATACCTGGATTTTATCTCACAATATGGAGCTCTGCCCTTCGGTTATAACCCTGATTTTATATGGGAGGCTCTGGACCAGCAGCGCAGAAAAAATGTCCCCTCACTGGTACAGCCCTCAGTGCCGGTGGAGGCAGTGAAACTGGCCGGCAAACTGGCAGATTGTTCTCCCGGCGATTTATGTTATGCCACTTTTGCCCAGAGCGGTACCGAGGCAGTGGAAGCGGCTATCAAATTGGCCCGCTCTGCAACGGGCAGGAAAATAATAATTTCAACTGAACGGAGTTTTCATGGAAAAACTCTGGGAGCTTTATCCGCAACCGGGCGGGAAGTCTATCAGACACCTTTTGATGCTCCGGCGCCACATTTTGAATACATTCCCTACAATGATGCCGCAGCTTTAAACGATATTCTTGCTGTCCGGGCGCAGCAAATTGCCGCTTTTATTGTTGAACCCGTGCAAGGTGAAGGCGGAATTATACCGGCTGACAAGGGCTATCTCCAGCAGGTGCAGGAGATTTGCCGCCAGTATGGGGTCTTGTTAATCGTTGATGAAATACAAACGGGGTTAGGACGTACCGGGCATTTGTTTGCCTGTGACGAAGAGGGGATAAAACCTGATATTATGGTCCTGGCCAAAGCTCTGGGCGGCGGTATGCTTCCTATTGGGGTCTGCTTGAGCACCCCGGAAGTCTATAATGATGAATTCGGCTCTCTGCACAGTTCGACTTTTGCCAACAACAGTCTGGCCTGTGCAGTCGGCAGTGCGGTTATTGACGAATTGCTCAAGGATGACCGCAGGGTAATAGAAGAAGTTAAAGCCAAAGGTGAATATCTTTTGGAAAAGGCCCGGGAGCTGGCGGCAAATTATCCGGAAGTGATTAAAGAATCCCGGGGCAAAGGCCTGATGGTGGGAATGGAATTTTGCGATCTGGATGATTGCGGTTCCTATGATATGATTTATCTGGCTGACAGGAAAGGTTTTACTGGTCTTTTAGCTGGTTATCTCCTAAATTGCCACCGGATTCGCATTGCACCTTTTTTAAACAATCCCATGACATTGAGATTACAGCCGTCCTTTACCATAACTTATGAAGAAATCGACATGGTCATGGAAAAAATTGCCTTGATCTGCCGCATCATGAAAATGAAGGATTATGCCCAATTATATCGTTATTTAATTGGCGATGACCGGATAAACCACAAAATAAACGATTATCGCCCCCAAAGCCTGGCAGTCAAAGCATCTGAGCTGAAACCAGGGGAAACCGCCGGGGAAAAATTTGCCTTCATCATACATTATCCCGGTCCCGAGGATATAATTGCCAACAATCCCTCCTTTGAAGTGTTGAGCCGCAAAGAACTTTACAAAATGCTGGAATGGGAGAGTAAAAATAACGAACCCGGTCTGGTCTGTCACATGCCGGCCATCAGATCTGGGGCGGGGAAAATTGCCGAAGGATGGCTGATAGGAGTTCCTTATGGGGCCCGTCAAATGATGGAACTGCCCCGGGAACAGGTAGTTAAAATCATAACAGACGCAGTGGATATGGGCCGGGATCTGGGGGCCAAAATAGTGGGGCTGGGTGCACTGACATCGGTTGTGACCCGGGGAGGCAGATCGGTGCAGGGAAGGGATGTAGCCATCACCAGCGGCAACAGCTTTACCGTTTTAATGGCCATGGAGGCCCTTTATCTGGGAGCGGAGAAAATGAAAAAGGATTTGCAAGAGGCACGGGGTGCAGTGGTCGGTGCCACTGGATCGATTGGCAGGACTTGCGCTTTGATGTTATCAGAAGAAGTCACGCATATAACTTTATTGGGCAATGCTGATCATCCAGTCAGCAGCAAAAACCGTTTGCAATCATTGACCAGGGAAATCATCGCCCTGGCGGTCACCAGAAGGAAAGCCGGCGAATGCACAGGATTGAGCCAGTGGCTGGATGATACTGTCCGGCGTTTATCCCCGGATGGATCAGAACAGGGCAAGGCTTATCGGCAGGAGCTTGAGCGGGGGGAAAACCTGGATCTGAATAAACTGGAAGAAATCTGCTCTTATCTGCAAATCGAAACCCCTTTAAAATTGAGCATCGATATTGACCGGGACCTGAAGGGCTGTGATTTGATTGTGGCGGCCAGCAATTCACCGGAATATCTTATTTATCCCCAGCATTTAAAGCCCGGCTCCATTGTATGTGATGTCGCCCGGCCGGCAGATATCTCCCCGGAGGTTTATGCTGCCCGCAGCGATGTACTGATCCTGGAAGGCGGCCTGGTACAATTTTCTGACCAGATAAGATTTGGCCCCAATCTGGGATATCGCGACGGAGTCAATATGGCCTGTCTGGCAGAAACAGTGTTATTGGCTCTGGAAGGAGATTATCAGGATTACAGTATTGGGATGAAATTACCCCTGGAAACGGTGGAATATTTCAGGTCTTTAAGCAAAAAACACAGTTTTTCTTTAGCGGGTCTTATGATGGGCGGTCGTGAGATTAGCGGGGAAGATATCGAGGGTATCTATCACCGCTCACTGGATATCAAGCATGCCCGGGATGCATAATAGATTCAGAGAAAAACTGACAGAAGACCATCTTAAGGCAGCGGGGCATCTGCCGGCTGACCGAGGTATGCCAGCTGGTGACCCCGCTGATTATTTCCGCAAAATCCATTTATGCAGAAGACAGTGATAAAAGTTTGCTGTCATGCAGGCAGGATTTAATACCAGGGCAGAGAATTTAAAAACATGAGGACAGAAGCAAAGCGAGGGATTTAAAATGGACATTCAAGAGATTACCATCAAGGCTAATGGCAAATGGTATTTTGGCGAAGCAGAAATGTTCCGGCGGCCTATTCTTAATATATTAGCCAGCAATATCAATCGGGATGAAGAAGGAAATTTTTATATCAAAATGGGTGAGGATATCAATCCGATCATAGTGGAAGATGCTCCTTTTCTGGCTACTGGCATAATGGAAAACGAAGACCGGACATTTACTCTGGTGTTTCATGATTTACAGGAGATGCCCCTGAACAGGCGTATGAAAGTGACCTTAAAAGAAGATATTCCCTATATAGATTATAAATGGACGGCTGATACCCGTTTGAGCCGGGGGCTTTATTGGAAACTGAGTGACTGGTTTGAATTGGCAGGAAACGAGATATATATCGACCCTCCCGGGGGGCAAAAAGTTGACTGAAGGCAAAAAAGAATGGAGGCTGATGACGTCCTAAAAGCCTCCAAATAATTGGTAATACACTTATTTATGTGTATCCCCCCCCTCCCTTTATATAATGCAATTATAATGCCAATCTTAATGACAACAACTCAAAAGCCGGATATAGCCCGGCGAAAGCCCCAGAATCAAAAAGCATCATTGCAATGAAGTGTCTATAATAAAAGACACAAAAATTATCAAAATAGAGACAATGATTCAAAATTGAAACTAAAGTCTGCTTATATGGGCGGGCCGGAAACGATTTTCGTCATAGGTCAAAGCTTCATCAATTCCTGCCAGCATCTTTTCCCGGTCATCGGGGATAATCCCGCTTACATCCCAATAATTTGAAACATGATCACTCAAAACCATGGAATTATCACATTCCAGGTTCTCCACCAGCAGCCTGATTTCCCCCAATGTCTGATGGGGGGTCAACAATTTGAAATCACCCCGCAGGTAATCCTCATATAAAGGTGTGTTCGGCACCGGTACGAAAGTTCTTATCCTGATAAAATCCGGGCTGAAAGCACTTAAAGCCCGGGCACTGTTTATGGCATGTTCCCTGGTTCTTTCGAATCCCCCGATGCCGGCCAGATAATATTCGCTGGTCTGGATTCCGGCTGCTTTTAATTTTAAGCCGGCAGAAATAATATCTTCGGCGGTAGTCCCTTTATTGATCCGCCTCAGTGTTTCATCGTCACCGCTCTCCATGCCGGTATGGACTCTGGTCAGGCCTGCTTCCCGAAGACGGATGAGATCAGCTTCACTTTTTTTATTTATATAGCGGGCTGAACCATAAACAGTAATACGTTTTAGATGGGGAAACAATTCTCCGGCAAAGTTGAATATCTCCAGCAATTGCTCAGTCTTCATGATTATGGTATTGCCGTCGGGAAAGAAAATAGAAGTGATGAAATCACCATAATAATTACGGGCAGCGGCTAAATCCTCTTTTATTTCCTCAACCGGACGGAGGCGAAATTTTGTATCTTTGTACATCGGGCAAAAAGTACATTTGTTATGGGGGCAGCCAATGGTAGCCTGAATCAAAAGACTGTTCGCTTCACTGGGCGGTCGGTAAACGGTTCCTTCGTAACGCATATCATTTCCTCCTGAATTACTTGATTACTTATACGCCTTTATAGATATTATATTATAAATCGGCATAAAACCAGCCTGAATAGGTGCAAAGGGTTCTGGCCGGGGGGAAAAACACCGGAAATTTAAAGATTTCGAGTTGTTTTATATGGCAAAAAACTATATATTTAAAATGATGCAGCCAGTGATCAGGGATTATGCATACTTCAATTACTGTCACTCGGTGCATTAGCGAGGCTGCATTAATTGTGCTGCCGGCAACATATCGCAGTCCCCGCAAGGGGTGGTCTTGGAATTGCCGCGGATTCTTCGTTAATGGAGGTCGTTTTAAATACGGCACGAAAATTATAAAAAAGTATATTATGCAAAATTCTCGATTATATAATGGGGAATGAGGGGTGGGGAATATGTCTGTACGGGTATTGATCGTCGACGATGATGAGAGGGAAAGAATCGTAGTAAGATATGTGCTTGAACAGATAAATGATGTCGAAATAGTCGGGGAGGCTGTCCATGGTCTGGAAGCTTTGCTTCTATGCCAGGAAAAAAAGGTGGACCTGGTTTTTCTGGATATTTCCATGCCGGAAATGGGCGGGATTGAAACCGCTTATAAATTACATGCCTTGAAAGAACCGCCGCTCTTTGTTTTCGTAACGGTTAAAAAAGATATGGCCGTAGAGGCCTTTGATCTGGGGGCTATCGATTATATTGTCAAACCGGTGGGGCAGGCCCGGGTGGAAAAGACCATTGCCAGGGCCAAATGGAAAATTGCACATCGGGATGTTATCGACCAGATGGTGCGCCAGAAGATGAGGGCCCAGATCGATTTTATGCTGGAAAAATATAAGAATTATGAGTCTTTCTCCAATAAACTGCCGGTCAGGGAAAAAGGTAAGATCACACTATTAAATCAGGATGAGATTGTTTATTTCGAAAGCCAGGGGAAAAAAGTGTACATCAGCACAATAGATGAGGGTTATTTAAGTAATTATACTTTAAGTGAGTTGGAATTACGGTTGGATAACAATGTTTTTTTCCGCGCCCATCAGGCCTTTATCGTTAATCTGAACTATATCAGGGAAATTGTAAATTTCGGTGAAGGCTCGTATCTGCTTCGTTTGATCAATTCTGACAAAAATATTATCCTGAGCCGTTCCAAATCGAGATTGCTGCGCCAAAAACTAGGCATACAATAGAAATATACCCGTTTACTGTCTGAACAAGAACAATATATGTTATTATAGAAGGCAGAATGTGATGTTGGGAAAATGACATCCTAGGACCATCTTGGGTGGCAGATGCCTGTAATATTGCATTCCAGGCAGCAAAAAAAGGGGCAGTATATCAGGAATAATGCAGGCTAGGGAAATTTGTTATTTAAATAACAAGCTGGTGCAAACTATCCTTTTAATACAACCAATCAATGCAAATATAGAGAAAAATATCACAAAATAGTATATAGTTAATGTAGATAAATAGAACGGTTTTTAAATTAGCGTAAAGGAGGAAAAATTTTTATTGCTTACAGTTGGCGCGGACGAATAGACTGACTGTATAAAGAGAAAATAAGCCAAGTATATAAAAGGGGAGGGGTGCATATGATACCTTTTTACAAACTTGAACGATACGAAGGAAACGAGGCTTTATTCGAGCTGGTAATGATGTCGATAGTTGCGAGTATGGTTGGTGAACCGCTGCATATACATGCTGAAGGGTTGCGGGGAACGGGTAAGACGACAATAATGCGGGCCGCCAAGGGGATTTTGCCCAATATCATCCGGATCAAGGGGTGCGTATATAATTGCGATCCTGCCGCACCGCATTGTCCGCATCACCGGAATATGAGCAAGGATGAAATAGCCAGTTTGGGAACAGAAGAAATACCAATGCCATTCCTGGAAATATCACACTCAGCCAAGGTCGGAACAGTGGCGGGCAGTGTCGATTTAGCCAGGCTTACAGATGCCAGCCGCCCGGAGGCTCAGCTATTGCCTGGTTTGATTCCCCAGGCCCACCGCGGCATAATTTTCATCGATGAAATCAATCGTCTGGCGGATACTTCTCCAGAAATTACCGATATTCTTCTTGATGTCATGGGGAATAAGCCCGGGCATATCCAGATCGAGGAAGCGGGGCTGCCGGTGGTCGATATTACTGTGAGTGTATCGGTATGGGCTGCTTCCAATCCCGACGAGGATCCCGGCCCGGTGGAGGAAATAAGGAGACAATTATCGGACCGTTTTGATATGGTTTGTTATATGGGACGGCCTAATTCAGTTGACATACTGGCCCAGATGCTGAAAGAGAATTCTCATCAATGGAAAGCCCGGGCCCAAAAGATGGATGCCTCTGTTGATGAAGATAAAAACGAAGCATATCGCAAAGATATAATCAAATGGGCCGGCCTTTATGAAAAGACTGATATGCCCGATTTTCTGCGCAATTATATTGCCCGTATATATATCAAACATAATCTGGAAAGTATCAGAGCAATAGAGGCTATGCAATCAGGTGCTATTTTGCATAGTATTCTTAAAGGACGGGATAAGGTGGCCATTAATGATGTTACCCACATGATACCACTGGTTCTGAAACACCGGGTTGATAGTGACACAATGGTACGCATGATCAATGATGTAGATTCAAAAGGCGTGAAAGACGGGATATTAAGTTTCAAAAATAAAAGGAAAAAGGATAATGAGGGAGATCCGGATTATTTTCCTCATAGTGCCACACCACTCAAGGACATCCGCAGAAGCGATCTAGTCAATACTGAAAAAAGTTTGACCCCCAATGAAGGATGATGTTTAGGGGGGCAGGATAAATGTCAAATCAAACTAATATAGATAAAGCTGATGCAGTAGGCAACTATCTCAGCCTCTACTTTGGCCAGAATCAGGGAGTTCGCTTGGGCGAAAGCACGGTGGTCAGCAGGAAAGCTCATGCCCGAATGCCGGAAAAAAGGCTAAAAGGGCAGATCAAGATTTTGCTCAATCGGGACGCGGGGAAAACTTTTCTGGATTTTGTTGATGAAGATCAGGTAGTGCATATCGATGTATATCACAAAGAAGGCGAGATAGATCCAGTTGCAGTGGCCCGGGTCATATTCCAGGCTATAGATGAAAATTTCCTGGAAAAGGACCCCATGCTGAAATATAATGATGATGAACGTTTCCGCATGGTAATGGAATATGCCAATAAAATTTATGTTACCACCAGTATGGGACGTGGAGTTTTATATGATCTCTGCCAGAATATCGTCAAACCCTATATTGAGGGAGAGGAAGGCCGGGATCATGTTCATATTCTGGCCCGTTTTAACCGGGAAGAGTATTATATGGTATATATAATCGCCGAGGCCGTCGAAGAACTGGTCATTGCTTCCGATGTTAAACTGGCCAAAGTCCGCAACATAAATCATGGCAACCAGAAACAAAAACAAGAAGATTTTTCCGGATACATCAAAATCCCCTGGAAGAAGATCAGGGGCCAGAATGCCATGGCCTTGCCGGATAAAGAAAACGTAAATCAATTGATTATTAAAATGGCGGAGAAATTCGGCGGCGTTGAAGAAATCCAGGAGTTTATGGAAAGCTATTCAACCAATATATTCAAACGCAAAGGCATCGACCAGCAAAAGAAAAAATGGGGCGATGTGGAAGAATTTGTCCAGCAGCTGGAAGAACTGGAGATTATCCAGAATACTCCTTTTGGGAAAGTACTGACCAGAAATGGAGCCCGGCTCAAGGATTTTGTTGTCAATCATAAATGTGAGCTGGAAACAGAAATAAGGAAGAACATTCGTAAAATACCGGCTAAAGGCAGCAGCCGTTTTAAAAAACTGGGAGAAGTGAATCAGAATTCTTCCCATATAGAATTTACCAACCGCAATAAAACCATAAATAATCCCTATAAAAATTGGTCGGGGGATCTGGCGGTGCCGGAAACCATTGTCCAGGCCAAAAAGAACAGTATGATGCGGGGGGATAAGCGTCTCACCATCCAGAAAGAAGATCTGCATTTTTACAGCAAAAAACAATATATCCCTATTGATGTTTGTCTGTTAATAGATGCCTCCGGCAGTATGGCCGGCGACAAAAGACAGGCAGCCTGCTATCTGGCTGAACATTTGCTCCTGACGGGCAAGGAAAAAGTTGCCGTTGTTACCTTTCAGGAAAGGAGCAGCCGGGTGGTGGTACCTTTTACACGCAATCAAAGGGTACTCAGCAAGGGACTGGCCAGTATAAGTCCGGCAGGCCTTACACCACTGGCAGACGGGATCATGACGGCAGTCAACCTTATTAAGGAAAACCGGGTCAGGAATCCCTTACTGGTATTGATAACGGATGGAATACCCAATTCAGCTCTATGGACACTGGACCCCAAGGCAGATGCCCTGGAGGCCGCCGCCCATATACCGGATAACAAAATTCGGCTGATTTGCATCGGAGTGGAATCCAACAGTCAATACCTGGAGAAACTGGCCAATCGCGCCCATGGATCATTATACCTGGTTGATGACCTGAACAGGGATAATCTGATTAATATCGTCCGTTATGAAAAGAAAAACATGACCGAGTCTCATGCTAAATATAAAATCTAAATATGTGAAAATTAGCGAATAAAGATTGGTACTCGTATCAATTTTTGTTAACTCCTCCTTTTGGGGGTGCCTGTTGAGGTGCCCCCTCTTTTTTTCTGTCAGGTTATATTTTCCTTCATTGATTCGTATCTTTTTAATAGCGAAAGGGAGGGAAGAATTATGCGAATAAATTTAAGAGGAATCACCGTCATATTGATAGCTGTTTTGTGTCTGGTTAATACAGGCTGTACTGAAAACCCTAAAAATGAAATGGTGAAAAGCTGGCAGGAGCTGGTCAGATTATTGCCGGAGAATCAAAAGACCGCTGCACCGGAAGAAGAATTGCCAGCCGCTGAAACAATAACCCTGGGTGAAAGCATCGATGTAAAACTATATTTTGTGTCGGCAGATGGTGCGGGTCTGGAAGCAGAAATGCGGACAATACCCAAAACAGAGGGTCTGGCCCGACAAACCCTCCAGGAATTGATCAAGGGACCGAAAAACAAAAATTTAAGCAGCCCCCTGCCGGCGGGGGTCGAACTTCTGGATATAAATATAAAGCCGGAGGGTTTGTGTATCATAGATCTTAATTCGCTGGCCAAAAAAGTGGATGATGAAAAGCAGGAACAAATGATGGTTTACGCTCTGGTCAATACTGTCGGCCAGTTTCCTGCGGTGCAGGAAGTGACATTCATGATCAACGGGGAAAAAATTCATCAATTAGGAGGATATATGGATCTGTCCGCACCAATAGAACCGGATTACAGTTTATAAAGGCGGATTTAAATCAATTTGCAGTTGACTGAAGGAGCAGTTATAGTTTTATTACTGAGGCTGTCTCCTTTTGTTTGTCCGCATAACCATCATAGTTTTGCTGGAATATAAAGATCAAAAGTGATACATTTATGTATGAATTGCAATGCATAAATCATCGAATGAGGTGTTTCTTTGTTAAAAACCGATCCAATTGGCATATTTGATTCGGGTGTGGGCGGCTTGACCGTTGTTAAGTCTTTAGTGGATAAAATGCCGGAGGAAAACCTGGTCTATTTTGGTGATACTGCCCATATCCCCTATGGAGAAAAGACCCGGGAGCAGCTATTGACCTATGCGGAAGAGATCATGGAATTCATGCTGGCCAGGGGATGCAAAGCTGTAGTGGTAGCTTGCGGCACCCATTCCTCCGTCACCCTTCCTGCTATTATAAATAATTACCGGCTGCCCCTGCTGGGGGTAGTGGAAGTGGCGGCCCGACAGGCAGCAGCTGCCACCCGCAATGGAAGAATCGGAGTGGCGGCAACCCAGGCAACAGTGAATAGCCAGGCTTTTACCAGAAGTATCAACAATCTGGAAGAAGAAATTGAAGTCCTGGAGATAGCCTGCCCCCGGCTGGTACCTTTAGTGGAAGCAGGCCAGCTGACAGGAAAAGAATTGGAAAGGGCAATAAAGGAGTATTTCGATCCCCTTTTGGCCTGGCAGGCTGATACAGTTATCCTGGGCTGTACCCACTATCCCTTTGCAGCCCCGGCTATAAAAAGGTACACCGGTGACAGGATGAACCTTATCGACACAGCGGATGCTACTATAAATGAATTAAAAAAGATTCTGGCCGGCCGTGATCTGGTCAACGACAGCGGTCAAACTCCCCGCCGCCGATTTTATGTAAGCGGGGAAGACACTTCTTTTTATAAAGTGGGCAGAATATTGATGGGCGATATCATTGATAAAGTAGAAAAAATAGATATCAGCAAGAAGATGGAGCAATAGATGGAACGGATCGCTTTTACAACTTCAATCCCGGTAGAGATATTACTGGCGGCCCAAAAAATACCGGTGGATCTAAACAATGTTTTCATTACTGATCCCCGGGCGGCTGTAATGGTGGAAAAGGCAGAAGAGGCCGGCTATCCCCGCAATACCTGTGGATGGATCAAAGGCTTATACACAGCAGCACTGGAAAGCCGGCCGGAAGCAGTTATTGCAGTTATGCAGGGGGATTGCAGCAATACCCTGGCATTGATGGAAACTTTGCAGTTAAAAGGTGTGCCGACGATTCCCTTTGCTTTTCCTTTCGAACGTGATGCAGAAATGCTGCAGCTGCAGATTAAAAAATTACAGGATTATTTCGCTGCCGGGGGGGCAGCAATCCATGAGGTTAAAAAACAACTGGATGAAATCCGGAAATTATGCCAGCAAATAGATGAAATGACCTGGAAGGATAATCTCGTCTCCGGGGGAGAAAATCATTATTATCTGGTTTCCTCCAGTGATTTCAACAGTGATCCCCTGCAGTTTAAACAGGACATGGAAAATTTTATTGCCGATGCCGGTCAGCGGGAACCTTTTCGGCAGGAAATACGCCTGGCTTATATCGGAGTGCCGCCCATATTTACTGATTTATATACCATGATCGAATCCATGGGGGCGCGGGTGGTTTTCAATGAAGTACAAAGACAATTTTCCATGCCCTATAAAACGGCAGATATCAACCAGCAATATCTTATGTACACTTATCCCTATGGTGCTTTTGCCCGCCTGCAGGATATTCTGGAACAGATCAGCCTGCGCCGGGTCGATGGGGTAATACATTATACCCAGACATTTTGTTTTCGCCAGATAGAAGATATGATTTTCCGGGAAAAGATCAAGCTGCCTTTTTTAACGCTGGAAGGCGAGGGACCTGGTAAATTGGATGGACGCAGCCGCATGAGACTGGAAGCATTTATCAACATGCTTAAATAAAGGTGAGGTAACAATGATAGGAATAGACCTGGGCTCCCGGCATATAAAGATTGTACAGATGCTGGACGGAAAGATCATAAAAACTGCCATTTACGATACCATAAAATTCTACCGCCGCTGGGGGATGTCCGCTGACCAGAAGCTGCCAATCGATTGGGAGGAACTGGGTTTTGCCGCTGATGGCATTACTGCAACCGGATATGGGAAAATAGCAGTGGACATTGAAGGGGCAGTACATATACCGGAGATCCAGGCCCATGCCGCTGGTGCGGTATTCCAGACGGGACGGCATGATTTTACCCTGCTGGACATCGGCGGTCAGGATACGAAGATCATTATGGTACGAGGAGGCAAAGTAGCTGATTTTTTGACCAATGATCGCTGTGCAGCCAGCTCAGGTCGTTATATGGAAAACATGGCCCATGTACTGGGGATATCCTTGCAGGAACTGAGCAGTCATTATCAGGACCCGGTGAGCCTCAGCTCCACCTGTGCCATTTTTGGTGAGACCGAGATCATCTCTAAAATCGTCGAAGGACATTCAATGAGCCAGCTGGCGGCAGGAGTGAATCATACCCTTTACCGGCGCTTTGCCACCCAGCTGAAACAACTGGGCAGTGACAAACTGCTGGTCAGCGGCGGCGGAGCATTTAATTCGGCCTTGATCAATATCATTGCCGGAGAAACCGGCTATGATACGCAGCGGCTAGAAAATTATCAGTTCAATGGCGCCATAGGCTGCTGTGTTTATGGGGGTTAGAAAATGGAACTTACAACCGTGGGCAGTTGGTCACCATATCCCCGCACCGGGGAAGCCTGTTCCGGCTATATACTGGAGGAAGGGGCCGCCCGAATACTGCTGGATTGCGGGCATGGGGTGTTTTCCCATCTGGGCAGATATATGGACCCTTTACAATTGGACGCAGTTTTCATCAGTCATTTCCACCCGGACCATTGTGCGGATCTGCAGGCCCTGAGGCATTTTATGCGGGGAGCCTTTATAAAAGGTCAGCGAACCCGGCCCTTAAAGGTTTTTCTGCCTGATGATAACCAGGGAGATCTGGCTTACTGGCAGCAGATTAAGGAATTAGATATCATAATCGTCCAGGACAAATGGTCATACCATTTATCAGATATAAAACTATCTTTTCACCTTATGTCCCACAGTATACTAACCTATGGGATCAAAGCTGAAACGGAACAAAGCAGTTTTTTTTATACAGCGGACACCAGTCTGGATGAGAGCCTGGTCGAGGCCTCACAGGGTGTTGACCTGCTGCTGGCGGAAACCACCTTTCGCAGCTTTGAACAGGATCTGGCAGCAGCAACCGGCCATATGACAACAGCTGATGCAGCTTATTGGGCCCAAAAGGCTGACGCGGGGAAACTGCTGGCCGGTCATTTCTGGCCCGGCTTTGACCAGCAGGAACTGCGTGCTGATCTGGCCGCTTTGTATGAGGGGCAGTTTGAAATGGCTGCCGCCGGCCTCAAGCTGCAAATATAAAATATTCTGGAAAAACAATGGTCGTATTGACTGGCAGCGCCATTTGCCGGCTTTTAATAAAATATCAATTCTTATGTATGGAGGTACACTATGAATAGACCAAATAACAGAAACTACGATCAGCTCAGACCGGTTGCCATAATTCCGGGGTATTTAAAACACCCCGATGGTTCAGTATTGATCGAAGCGGGCGATACCAGGGTGTTATGTTCCGCCATGGTGGAAGAAAAAGTCCCCTCCTTTCTTAAAGGGTCTGGAACTGGCTGGGTGACGGCCGAGTATTCTTTACTGCCTTCATCAACGGAAACCCGTACCCAAAGAGAAGCCTCCCGGGGAAGAATCAGCGGGCGCACTTCGGAGATCCAGAGGCTGATCGGCCGCTCATTAAGGGCAGTAGTTGATCTGGAGAAACTGGGGGAAAGGACCATCTGGATCGATTGTGATGTGATCCAGGCTGACGGCGGAACCAGAACAGCTTCGGTGACGGGAGCTTTCGTCGCTTTATATCTGGCCTTGAATAAATTGTACCAACAGGGGGTTTTAGAAAAGATCCCGGTCATCGATTTTGTCGGGGCGATAAGTGTCGGACTGGTAGATGGTTCATTGCTGCTGGATCTGGAATACAGCGAAGATTACCGCGCTGATGTTGACATGAATGTGGTAATGACCGGCAGCGGAAATTTTATCGAAATCCAGGGTACGGCAGAAGGAATTTCTTTTAATAAAAAAGAACTTGATGAAATGTTAAATCTGGCGGGCCGGGGAATTGAAGAATTGATAGCCCTGCAAAAACAAATACTGGGAGTAAAACCAGGTGAATAAAATACTACTGGCAACCCGCAATCAAGGGAAAAAAAGAGAAATGGAGCAGCTCTTACAGGATCTGCCCCTGGAGATCATAACACTGGCTGATATAGAGGACCTGCCGGAAATCATTGAAGACGGCACTACCTTTGCAGAAAACGCCAGTAAAAAAGCGGGGCAGACTGCAGCTGCCAGCGGCTATGTCTGCCTGGCCGATGATTCCGGATTGGTGGTCGATGCTCTGGGTGGCAGACCGGGGATCTATTCGGCTCGCTTTGCCGGGGAAGAGGCTGATGATGGTAAAAATAATGAAAAATTATTGTCCCTGCTGGAAAATGTCGAGGAAGAAAAACGCCAGGCCCGTTTCGTCTGCGCCATTGCTGTCAGTGACCCGCAAGGCATTATCCGGGTAGTGACCGGGGTCTGTGAAGGCATGATCGCTATGGAAGGCAAGGGAACAGGGGGATTCGGCTATGATCCCCTTTTTATTCCGCTGGGCAGCAGCAGGAGTTTTGCCCAGCTGTCACCGGAAGAAAAAAATGCTATCAGTCACCGGGCCCAGGCCTTGAAGAAAGCACGGAAATTATTGGAGGAATTATTCCCATGATTTTTAGGGGGGACTTCTATGCGAATTTTGGCGGCGGGGGATACCCACGGACAGATCAGTCCCCTTATAAATGAAATAAAGCTGCCGGAGTTTGACTATATGTTTTTTACCGGAGATTTTATTGCTGATGCCGGCAGGATAGCCAGAAGAAAAGCCTTAAAATATAAGGGGGTACGTGGTAACTGTGATCCAAAAACCGGTCATGAAGAACAAATTATTGAAATGGATGGTAAAAGGTTTTACCTGATCCATGGGCATCAACTAGCGGTAAAAAAGGATTATGATCTTTTATGGCAGCGGGGCGTTGAATTAAGAGCCGATATGGTCATTTTCGGGCATACTCATAAAGCATACTGCGAAAAAATTGACGGAATATGGCTGCTGAATCCCGGCAGTCCCTCTTATCCCCGTTCCAGTTCTGCAGCTTATGCGGTAATCACCATTAGTGCAGGACGAATACATCCGCAGATTGTAGAATTTTAGAAACTAACCTGTTTATATGGAGGAGGAACGACGAAAGTGAGTTTAAAAAGGACCAAACTCTATGATATGCATGTGGAATATGGCGGCAAAATGGTGGATTTTGGCGGTTGGGAACTCCCCGTGCAATATGCGGGAATAATCAAGGAACACAATATGGTCAGGCAGAAAGCTGGTCTTTTCGATGTTTCCCATATGGGGGAGATAGAAATCAAAGGTGATCAGGCGGAGGATTTTATCCAGTACCTGATGACCAATGATGTTAAAACCATTAAGGATAATCAGGTGCAGTATTCTTTGATGTGTTATCCCCATGGGGGAGTTGTGGATGATTTGGTAATATACCGGTTTTCCCGGGAACATTATCTGCTGGTGGTCAATGCTGCCAATACGGATAAGGATTTTGACTGGATCCAACTAAATTACCAGGAGGGTTTTTCCGGTTTAATCATCGAGAATGTATCTGAGCAATACAGCCAGCTGGCACTGCAGGGGCCGGCAGCGGAGGATATATTACAAAAGATTTGCAGTATTGATTTAAAGGATATAAAATATTTCTGGTTTAATCCCCGGGTAAAACTGGCGGGCATCGATTGCCTGGTCTCCCGCACAGGTTACACAGGGGAAGATGGTTTCGAGGTTTATACCAGTGGGGATGCGTCTGTAATATGGGAGGAAATCTTAAAGGCCGGCGGGGAAGATGTGGCCCCGATTGGCCTGGGGGCCCGTGATACTTTAAGATTTGAGGCCAAACTGCCCCTGTACGGGCAGGAAATCAATGAAGATATCAGCCCCCTGGAAGCCGGTTTGGGCTATTTTGTCAAACTGGATAAAGCAAATTTTATCGGCCGGGAAGCGCTGAAAGCCCAGCAGCAGACTGGTGGCGGCAGGGTTACGGTCCAATTTGAAATGGTGGGCAAAGGGATCCCCCGCTCGCATTATCAGGTAGAAAAAGACGGTGTTAATATTGGCTGGGTAACAACCGGGGCCTTTGCCCCTGCTTTGAACAAAAACCTGGGACTGGCCCTCATTAAATCTGAATTCAATGTAAACGAAGGTGCAATGGATATTATCATCCGGGATAAGAAAATACCCGCCAGGATAAGACCGGGAATATTCTACAAAAGAAGTAAATAAGCAGAAAAAGGAGGAAGAGAAATGAACGCAGCAGCGGAATTATTTTACACCGAAAGTCATGAATGGATCAGGATCGAGGGAGAAAAAGCCTATTGGGGAATCACTGATTATGCTCAGGAACACCTGGGAGATATAGTGTTTGTTGAACTGCCGGAAGCCGATATTGATATTGAGGCTGGTGACCGGCTGGCAGTTATAGAATCGGTCAAAGCGGTTTCAGATGTTTACACGCCATTGAGCGGGACCATTATCCTGGTTAATGAAGATTTGGAAACCTCCCCGGAATTGCTCAACGAAGACCCCTATGAAAACTATATTGCGGTAATAGCATTCAGCGATATTAGCGAAAAAGAAAAATTAATGTCGGTATCACAATATGAAGCCTTCTGCCAGGAAGAAGACAAAAAATAAGGAGGATTCTTTAATGAAATTTACCCCCAATCCTCCGGCGGTGGCAGCAGAAATGCTGGCCAGCATCGGCTTGAATGATCTGGACCAATTGTTTCTGGACATTCATGATGAACTCAAACAAAAAAACACTCCCGAGTTTTTAGGCCGCGGCTTAAGTGAAATGGAAATAAAAAACCATATGCAGCAAATAGCTGCCCGGAATATCAATGTGGATGAGTTTCCATCCTTTCTGGGCGCCGGGGCCTATGATCACTATATCCCGGCAGTACTCGAACAGCTTATGTGGCGCTCGGAGTTTTATACGGCCTATACTCCCTACCAGGCGGAGATAAGTCAGGGTATTCTCCAGGCTATTTTTGAATACCAGACTCTTATATGTAATTTGACTGGCATGGATGTGTCCAATGCCTCCATGTATGACGGCGGCAGTGCACTGGCTGAAGCCTGCAGTCTGGCCTGTCTGCACACCAGAAGACGGCAGGTTTTGCTGCCGGATACCATTCATCCGGAATATATAGAGATATTAAAGACCTATGCTCTTTCAGGAATAATGGAAATAAAGACAGTGCCCGGCAGTGAAGGTGCATATGATCCGGCGGCATTCAAAGCGATGATCAGCAGCGAGACTGCGGCGGTTGTGATCCAGCAGCCCAATTTTTTCGGTAACCTGGAAGAAATCCGGCAGCTGGAGGAAGCCATCCATGATAATAAAGGAGTCCTCATCATGGCCGTTGACCCGATTTCATTGGGGATTTTAAAATCTCCGGGAGAGATGGGGGCCGATATTGTTGTTGGTGAAGGGCAGTCCCTGGGAAGCAGCCTGAGTTTTGGCGGTCCCTATCTGGGTTTTCTGGCTGCCACCAGTAAATTTTTGCGTAAAATACCCGGGCGTATAGTCGGACAAACGGTGGATACCAGAGGAAACCGGGCTTTTGTTTTAACATTGCAAGCCCGGGAGCAGCATATCAGAAGGGAAAAAGCCAGTTCCAACATTTGCTCCAATCAGGCTCTTAATGCCCTGGCAGCAGTTATTTACCTGACAGCGGTTGGTCCCCGGGGGCTCAGGGAGATAGCTCTGCGCTGCCACCAGCTGGCCAGTTTCGCCCAGGCAGAACTGGAACGGCAGGGAGTGAAACTTCTTTATGACCAGCCTTATTTCAAGGAGTTTGCCGTAAAACTGGATGATCCGGCGGGAATGAACCGGCGGCTGCTGGAAAAAGGGATGATTGGCGGGTATGAACTGCCCGGTGCCATGCTGCTGGCTTTTACCGAAAAAAGAAACCAAGCCGAAATAGAACAGCTGGCTGAAATTCTGGGAGGACAAAAAAATGACTGAATTAATTTTTGAAAAAGATGTTGTCGGCGCCAATTCCTTTCAACTCCCGCCTTTTGACGGAGCCGGGGATGACAGCACAGAAAATATACCGGGACATCTTCTGCGGGCCAGCCTGCCAGATATCCCCTCAGTAAGTGAAATCGAACTGATCAGGCATTTCACGGCATTATCCTATCAGGCTTATGGGGTTGACAATGGGTTTTACCCGCTGGGTTCCTGCACCATGAAATATAATCCCAAGATCAATGAATGGGCCGCCCGGCTGCCGGGTCTGACTCAAATTCATCCCTATCAGGACCCGAAAACCGTACAGGGAGCTTTACAGCTGCTTTATGATATGGCTAATATGCTAAGCGAAATCACCGGCATGGATCATTTCACCCTGCAGCCTGCAGCGGGGGCCCATGGCGAAATGACAGGTGTGATGATGATCAAAGCCTATCATAATAAAAGAGGGGATAATAAACGGACCAGAATGATGGTGCCGGATTCCGCCCATGGAACCAACCCGGCTACTGCCAATATGGTGGGTTATGAAGTGATGGAGATCAAATCCAATGACCGGGGCCTGGTGGATCTTAATGATTTAAAAGCTAAAATGTCTGATGAAGTGGCTGGATTGATGCTGACCAATCCCAATACACTGGGATTGTTTGAAGAAGATATCCGGGAAATCGCTGCCATTGTTCATGAAGGCGGAGGTTTGCTATATTATGATGGGGCCAATCTTAATGCCATCATGGGCATCTGCCGTCCGGGTGATATGGGTTTTGATGTGGTCCATCTTAATTTGCACAAAACTTTTTCCGCCCCCCACGGCGGCGGCGGACCGGGCTCAGGACCGGTAGGTGTCAAAGATTTTTTAGCAGAATATTTGCCCCGCCCGGTGATCATCAAGGAAGGTGACCATTATGATTTTGATTATGACCGCCCGGGATCCATCGGCCGGGTAAA
Organism: Syntrophomonadaceae bacterium; assembly: GCA_012515055.1. Lineage (GTDB taxonomy): Bacteria > Bacillota > Syntrophomonadia > Syntrophomonadales > Syntrophomonadaceae > UBA1368. The sequence continues at coordinate 20,719 of JAAYZA010000124.1, forward strand.
GAATTTCTATGGTAATTTTGGAGTCATAGTGAAAGCCTATACTTATATAATGGCACTGGGACATGAAGGAATAAGGGATGCCTGTCAGCAGGCGGTGCTCAATGCCAATTATCTGCGTCATCACCTGCAGGATGATTACCATATTCCCTTTAATCGTTTATGCAAGCATGAGTTTGTTATGAGTGCACGCCAGCAAATGGAAACCAGCCATGTATCTACCCTGGATATTGCCAAGAGACTGATGGATCATGGCTACCACCCCCCCACCGTTTATTTTCCCCTCATCGTTAAAGAAGCGATGATGATCGAACCTGCCGAAACTGAAAGCCGGGAACGATTGGACGGTTTTATCGCGGCCCTGGAACTAATTGCCCGGGAAGCTCAGGAGGATCCCCAAAAACTGAGGGATGCCCCCCATACGACAGTGATCGGACGAGTCGATGAAGTAAAAGCAGCCCGCAGTCCGGTGGTAAAATGGGAGGGATAATAGTGAAAGATCTGGTGGTTATAGGCGGGGGTCCGGGGGGTTATGCAGCAGCTATCCGGGCTTGCCAGCTGGGGATGAAGGTGGCTTTGATCGAAAGGGATGCACTGGGTGGCACCTGTTTGAACCGTGGTTGTATCCCCACTAAAGCCTACCATTATAATGCCCGAATCCTATATGATCTGCACAAAGCTGCGGGTCTGGGCATTGAAGTTGAAAATGCCCGTCTGGATATGCAGCGGACCAAAGACAGAAAGGATAATATCGTCAGGGGCCTGGTGGATTCCATCCAAAAATTGCTGGAACAAAACCAGGCCGAGGTCATAAAGGGGACCGCCAGGATAATTGACCCGCAAATAGTTGAGGTGGAAGAACAAAGGATAAAAACCAGGAACATTTTGATTGCGTCCGGATCAAGACCGGCGGATTTATCCATAGAAGGAGCTGATCTGCCGGGGGTAATGAACAGTGATGAGATTCTGGAACTGACGGCAGTCCCGCCCCGACTGGCTATAATAGGCGGGGGTGTAATCGGCCTGGAATTTGCATCGATATTCAACCAGTTTGGCAGTGCAGTGACAGTCATCGAAAAAGAAGCACGCCTGCTTAATGCAATGGATGAGGAGATCTCCCGGCGGATGCTGGTTTATCTGAAAAAAACCGGTATCAGTATTTTTACCGGGACCCAGGTTCAGCAAATCACGGCAGTTGATGCGGGGCTGAATTTGGTTGTCCGGGGGAAAAAAGAAGCCTCTGTAATCGAGGCCGATGTGGTACTGCTGGCAGCAGGCCGTGAGCCGGTTACCGATAATCTGGGATTAGCAGATATGGGGATTGAATTGGACCCCGGGGGTTTTATAAAAACCGACGGGAATTTTAAGACCAATAGGGCAGGAATTTATGCCATCGGTGATGTGATCGGCAGCATGATGCTGGCCCATGTAGCTTCGGAAGAAGGAATTGCCGCTGTTGAGCATATGGCAGGAAAAGACAGAACCGTTGCCTATGCCAGTGTCCCCCAATGCATATTTACTCTGCCGGAAGCAGCCTCAGTGGGCATGAGTGAGGAAGAAGCCCGGAGGCAGGGACTCGAATATAAAGCGGGAAAATACCTCATGGCTGCCAACAGCAAAGCGATGACCATGGGAGAAACTGATGGAATGGTAAAAATACTTGCCGATCAGGAGGAAAGGATCATTGGTGTTCATATCATTGGGCCCCATGCCAGTGATTTGATCCTGGAAGGGACCATCATGGTAAAAAACCAGATGCAGATAAAAGACCTTCTGGGCACCATCCATCCCCACCCCACTCTGGGGGAAGCGTTGATGGAAGCTCTCCATGACATCAGGGGCGAAGCCATCCATCTGCTGCCTAAAAGGGGAAATAGAATCATTAAATAATGGGGAATGGAATAATGCTGGAAATCATAAATCTTAACACCGACCCCTTTTACAATCTGGCCCTGGAAGAATATTGCCTGGATCATTTCCTCCAGCAGGACATTTTGATACTCTGGCAAAATACACCGGCAGTAATTATTGGCAGAAATCAAAACACCCGGGAGGAAATAAACAGCTCCTATGTAAAAGAAAAAGATATCAAGGTTGCCCGCAGGTTGTCAGGGGGAGGAGCAGTCTATCACGACAGGGGCAATTTGAATTTCACCTTCATCATCAATGAAGGTCCCGGTGCCAAAGGATTTGAGTTCACTCGTTTCACCCGCCCGGTGATCACGGCCCTGGCTCAGCTGGGGGTGCAGGCCGAAGATAATGGCAGGAATGATATCACCATCGCCGGTAAGAAGTTTTCCGGCAATGCCCAGTACCGCAGAAAAAACCGGCTGCTTCACCATGGTACACTTCTTTTTGCTTCGGATCTTAAACAAATGGTTCAGGCCCTGAATGCCCCACCCGAAAAAATACTATCCAAAGGGGTCAAATCGATCCGCAGCCGGGTGACCAATATTGCCGAACACCTCCCAGCACCGATTGATATCATGACTTTTAAGCAGATCCTTACCGCCACAATATTTTCCGGTCGGCAGCAGGAGCAGTATAGTTTAAGCGAGACTGAAGTCCAGGCAGTTAAACAATTGCAGCAGGAAAAGTATGAGACCTGGGAATTTGTTTACGGATCTTCGCCGCCCTTTAATATTGAAAAAAAGGCCCGCTTTGATTGGGGCAGTATAAAAATACAATTAAATATAAAAAACGGCCGGATAAAAACTGCTGCGATATACGGAGATTTCTTTGCCGATCAGGATGTGGAAGAACTAGCCCGAAAAATGGAGGGGCTTAAATATGAGGAAAGCTCGCTTAAAACATTTCTGGACAAGATGGATATTGCTGATTATTTACCCGCTGCGACCAAAGGGGATTTTCTCCGCCTGCTTATCGATTAGACCTGGCCGGGCTCCGGTTTGATTTGTTTCCTGTGATTGACCGGCAATGATTTTTCGGCGGTTCATCCCAGGCAATGGGCGCGAAAACAAAGGCCGGGGCGGGGGGCTTCTTCAGGGTATACTTCCTTGTATCAGCAACTTTTAATGTGGGCAGTTTTTATTATTTCCTACCGGAGTCAGCGGGGCAAAAAACCATAATCCCCAAATTTCTGAAAGGATTTATGATGGGATTATAGACAACATATGAGTTAATATTCTTGATAAAAACCTCAATATGATGTATATTTATCGGGGACTTTCCATATTTGTTCCTAATAATTGAAAAAGGGTGTTGTTAATGGGTAAGTTACCGGATTACATTGGGGTTTCAGCCTTTGGGATAAAAATGGGGGTCATCGTACCCGGCTGTGATGTTGTAAGCATGGTATACGATGCCTTGTATAAATGTAACCAGGATGGCTTGCTTGACAATGGTGACACGGTATGCGTCACGGAATCTATAGTAGCCCGGGCGCAAAACAATTATATTACCGCCCAGGATATATCCAGAGAAGTAACGGAAAAGCTTAAAATAAATCCCCACAGCAGCGTCGGGATTGTTTTCCCCATCCTTAGCCGCAATCGTTTTGCCATGGTTTTAAAAGGCATAGCCGGCAGTGTTCCGGAAGGTAAAATAGTTATCCAATTATCCCACCCGGCCGATGAAGTGGGCAACCAGGTCATGCATTATGATTTTGCGGAATCGATAGGTAAATGTTCCTCAGATGTTATTACACTGGATGACATTGGTCCCGATAGATTCAAGCATCCCATCACCAAGGTGGATTATGTGCAGTTATACAGTGAGATCGTCACCGAACAGGGCAGTGAAGTGGAGATCCTTTTCAGCAATGATCCGACCAAAATAACGGAGTATGATTTAGACGGCATAATCGTGGCTAATATTCATCAGCGGGAAAGGACCTGCCGCAAACTGATGGAAGCGGGACAGAACTGCATTACATTACAGCATATTTGCAATAGTGGTGAGGCCTGGTCGGAATGGGGTGTTCTGGGCAGCAATATGTCCTCGGGGGATAAACTGAAGCTGGCCCCCAGAAATGCCGATCAGGTGGCAGAAGAACTCCAGATTAGAGTTAAAGAGACCCTGGATGTCGACATAGAGGTTATTATTTACGGTGATGGTGCCTATCGGGATCCATCCACCGGCATTTATGAACTGGCGGACCCCCAGCCGGCTCTGGGCATGACCAGGGGATTGGCGGGAAAATACCGGCAGGGATTAAAATATAAATATATGGTTGATGTGATGTATGACAACGGTGTGGAAATAGCTGAAATTGAAAGTTCCATCGAAGCCAAAAAGGATGAGAGTTTCGCCGTTGATTGCCTGGAAACCGAAGGAACCACCCCGCGCAAAGCTGAGGATTTGATGGCCAGTCTGGCTGATCTGGTAAGCGGCTCGGCGGATGCCGGCACACCATTGGTTTTAGTCAAAGGCTTTTTGGCCTAGGTATTTAGCGACACAATAATTAAAAGGGGAGAGCTGACCGCTCTCCTTTATTTTTGGGCATAAAAATAAGGGGTCAATTGACCCCTTATTTTATATCGTTATTATTTCACTCTCTGCCAGATAGCAGCTGCACCATGACCGTGTCCGATACACATGGATTCCATGATGTATTCTACATCGGGATAGGCTTCGAACAACAGGGTGATGTCAGCAGCAATTCTTGCACCGGTACATGCCAGGGGATGGCCGATGGAAATTCCGGAACCCCAGACATTGGATCTGTCAGCAGGCAGGTTTAATTCTCTGCGTACATATACGGATTGGGAAGCGAAAGCTTCGTTGATTTCCCACAGTCCGATTTGATCCTGAGTCATTCCAGCTCTCTTCAGTACTTTAGGAATTGCCAGTGCCGGTCCAATTCCCATGATGTCAGGTTCCAGGCCGATTACAGCCCAGCTGACCAGTTTCATTTTGGGTTTTAAACCAAGAGCTTTGGCACCTTCAGCGGTAGCAACGATGACACCGGCAGCGGCGTCATTGATCTGACTGGAGTTACCGGCAGTTACAGTTGCCAGTTCGTCCTGCATGAAAACAGGAGCCATGGCACCAAGGGTTTCCATGGTGGTTTCACGGCGCAGGCCCTGGTCTACAGCCACAACTACTTCGACCATTTCTTCGCCTTTTTCGGCGGCAGCTTTGGCCAGATGATCGGTTGCAGTGTAAAGTGATGCCATATTATGCGGGTTGGGATTGTTTTTGGCAACGCTCTTGGCCGGAACCTTCACAGTGATGGGGATGATGTTTTTGCCGGCAGCATTGATGTCCTGGGCAGCAGCACATTTCATGTGTGATTCCATGGCAAATTCGTCCTGTTCTTCCCGGGAAATATTAAAGCGGCGTGCTACGATCTCAGCGGTATAGCCCATGTTAATGGCCATCATGTTCATGAAATTGCCCAGATCAGGATGAACATCAGCGCCAGCACCCATGGGGATATGGCTCATGTGCTGCACACCGCCGGCAATCTGAACATCTCCGCCCATGCCAGTCATCATGGTGTTCATGGCAAAAACGATGGAGTTCAAGCCGGAGGCGCAGAAGCGGTCAACGGTACATCCGGGAACATCATAGGAACCATCGGATAAAATCCAGGACAGACGCCCCATATTAAGTCCCTGTTCCATGAAAGCATTGGCAGTTGCTGCCCAGACAACGTCATCAATAATTTCTGCCTGTTTGGCCTTGTCTTCCAGGCCCGCTCTTTTTCTCAGCTCTCTGAAAACAATTGCTGTTAATTCATCAGCACGAACATTGGTAAACCAGGATTGTTTCCCTGCGCGAGCAACAGCTGTCCTCGCGGCTTCTACTACGTATACTTCCTTCATACTATGGATTCCCCCTTAATTTTTTATCGTCCTGCACTGAGGCTTTAAAAAAAGCCTGACCACTCAATGAATCTATTCTATATAATTGGCAATATTCCTCCTTCCATTCATCAAATTTATAAAGATTAATTATTCAATTAAATTAGCCGTGCTATTAGCAGAAATAATAACCGCTCATAACTGCCGGTAAAGAGTATTTAATATTGTAAAAGCAAATATGTTATAATCAATTAAATCAATACTGACCGGGGAGGTTTAACAGTTGGAAGCATTGAAAAAACAGGTGAAAAGTGAAACAATCAGGACCCTGATCTGGATGCTGATCGCTTTTGGTGCAGCCATCGGCGTATACTATTTAGTCTGGTAGGAAAACTATATAAATAAAAATACTATTTGACAAACCTGAAATAGCCATTATAATTTAATTAATAGTACCCAAGGGGGGTATTCGAATGGAGTTCACTCAGACTCAGGATGAATCACGCCAGGCCATATTACGACGCCTGCGAAGGATTGAAGGGCAGGTAAGAGGTTTACAAAGGATGCTGGAAGAGCAAAAGGACTGCCAGGATGTTTTGATCCAGGTAGCGGCAGTGAAGTCTGCTATTGCTCAGGTAGGCTTGCTAGTATTTGAAAACCATGCCCAGCAATGCATTGCCAAAGCAGTCGAGGAAAATTCTGACAATACTATCCATGAAATCGTGGAAATGATGGGGAAATTAATTAAATAACAAGGAGGAGAAATCCATGGCAGTTAAAAATTTGACCGGGGATAATTTTGAACAGGAAGTTATACAGGAAGCATTGCCTGTATTGGTAGATTTTTGGGCCCCCTGGTGTGGTCCCTGTAAAATGGTGGGACCTATTGTGGAGACCCTGGCAGCAGAAAATGAAGGCAAACTGGTCGTAGCCAAAGTAAATGTCGATGAAAATAAGAGCCTGGCTGTCCAATATGGCATCAGGGGTATTCCCACACTGGTTTTTTTCAAGGATGGCGCCGAAGTAAAAAGAGTTGTTGGAGCCCAGAACAAGAGTCAGCTGCAAACCGCTATCAACCAGATTTTATAAAGTTTAAAAAAATTATCGGACCATCTTCGTTTAACGGGGATGGTTTTTTCTTTGCATCATCGGGGGTTCAGATTTTGTAAAAAGGCCTGAATGATTTTCTCGTAGCCTTCATCCCCCGCAGTATAGAATTCTGCATCGACCAAATGGTCAGGCAGATACTGCTGGGGAACATATCCGCCAAAAGCAGGGGGGTATTTATAACCGCTGCCCTTGCCCAGCCTTTTTACTCCGGAGTGGGAACTGTCAGCCAGATGGGGGGGCACAGTCAAATCACTGCTATTTCTAACAGCAGCGACAGCCCGGTCGATGGCGGTTTTACTGCTGTTGCTTTTAGGGGCCGTGGCCAGATAAATGGTGGCTTCGGCCAGGGGGATACGGCCTTCAGGCAAACCAACGAATTGCAGGGAAGAAGCGGCGGCATTGGCTACCAACAGGGCATGGGGATCAGCCAGTCCAATGTCTTCAGCGGCATGGATGATGAGACGGCGGGCGATAAACTTGGGATCTTCGCCCCCCTCCAGCATCACAGCCAACCAGAATAAAGACGCCTGGGGGTCTGAGCCCCGGATACTTTTGATAAAAGCTGAAATCGTATCATAGTGGTAATCACCGCTGCGGTCATATTTGACCAGGGGGCGGCCCAGGACTTTTTCTAACAGATCAGCTGACAGCAGCAAAGGCTCTTCATCCACCTGGAATGAATTCACCGCCGTGTCGATAATATTTAAAGCCATGCGGGCATCGCCTTTTACGGCGCTGATGATCATCTTCATCCCCTCAGCAGTGATGTCTACATCCAGCAGGCCCAAACCCTTTTTCTCATCCTTAAGGGCCCGCTTTACCACTTCCGTAATATTTTCATCACTGAGGCTTTTTAAAATATAAATCTTGATGCGGGACAAAAGGGCATTATTTAATTCGTACAAAGGGTTTTCCGTGGTAGCGCCGGCAAGAATAAGGGTACCCTCTTCCACAAAAGGCAGCAGGACATCTTGCTGGGATTTGTTGAAACGATGGATCTCATCAACGAAAAGGATGGTTTTTTGCCGGTAGAACTTGAGGCGCTGGGCCGCATCCTGGGCAATTTTTCGTATGTCGCCGACCCCGGCGGTGACTGCTGCCAGGGGTTCGAAATGGGATTTGGTCATAACAGCAATGATGCGGGCAATAGTGGTTTTACCCGTCCCGGGAGGACCATAAAGAACAAAGGAATGCAGATTGTCCAATTCCAGAGCTTTTCCCAGTGCAGTGTCAGGCCCGATGATATGTTCCTGACCAATAATATCTTCCAATTTGGCCGGGCGCATGCGATAAGCCAGGGGGGCATAAAAATCTTCAGCCTCGGGGCTGATGTCAAACAGATCCAAAACACAAACCTCCTTGCAGACAGGATTATATCCGGCCATAATTTGTCCTCACTTGCACTTGCCGGGTATAGGTGCTATATATATAAAATCAGATTTAAGGAGATGTGGCAATGAAAGTTGCTGTTTTATTAAGCGGCGGAGTTGATAGTACAGTTGCTGCCCTGCTTCTTAAGGAGCAAGGTCATGAAGTGTCTGGTCTTACCATGATCAACTGCGATGAAACGGTAGCTTCCAGGGCCCGGGAGGCCGCAGAAAGTATCGGCATCGAACATCATGTGATAGATCTGCGCCGCCAGTTCGAAGATAGAATCATAAAGTATTTTTGCCAGGCCTACGAAAAAGGGGAAACTCCTAATCCCTGTGTTGAGTGTAATCGCAGTATAAAATTTGGGACATTGCTAGCCGCCGCCCGGGATCTGGGGGCAGAGAAAATAGCCACCGGTCATTATGCCCGGGTGGAATACGACAGCAGGCGCCACCGATATTTGCTGCGCCAGGGGGCGGACCGGCAAAAAGATCAAAGTTATTTTTTATATATATTAAAACAGGACCAATTAGCCCGCACCATTTTCCCCCTGGGTGATTGGACCAAAAGCAGGGTGAGGAAAAAGGCTGAAGAATTCGGTTTAAAAGTTGCCGGAGAACGGGAGAGCCAGGAAATATGCTTCACCACAGACCATTTGCAGCTGCTGGCTCAGCGGGTTAACTTTATCCCGGGCCAGGTAGTTGACCAGCAGGGGAATATTATCGGAGCCCATAAAGGCCTGCCCTTTTATACAATTGGACAAAGGAAAGGTCTGGGAATAAGCGGGGGGCGGCCGATTTATGTAATAGGAATGGACGAAGCCCGTAATCAATTGATTGTTGATGAAGAAAGACATTTATTCAAACAGGGTCTCTGGGCCGGACAAAATAATTTTATAATGGAGGATGACTGGCCGGAGCAGATGCGGGTTGAAGCCAGGATACGCTATCGGGCCAGACCGTCCCCGGCGATGATTTACCGACAGGGAGAAATGATCCGGGTGGAGTTTGATCAGCCGCAGCGGGCTATCACAGCCGGCCAGTCGGTGGTGTATTATCAGGATGATTATGTAGTAGGCGGGGGTATTATTATCAGGGCCATATGATCATTATTACCCTTTGACAGCAATAAATAATATTAAAAATGGGAATACAAAAGTGACGGGTTTAGTTTATCCCTCGGCTTTTGTATTTTTTTATGCCGGTTCAGGAAAAATAATTAATAAGGGAGGTAAATAAAATTGAAGCTGCGGAACATGAAAAACCTTCCTGTTTTCAGCCCGGGTCAGGCTGAAGTGGTGGGACAGGTCGAAAAAGCTGTTATCGGCGATGATTTTACCCTGGCCTACCTGGTGATCACTACGGAAAAAGGCGCTGCCCTCATCACCGCTGATGATGTGACAATCGGACAGGAAGCTGTTATCATCAGCAGCCCGGATAAGATTAAATCTTATCTTTATGGGGAAGAATTATCTGTATACGAAAAGAAACTGACGGATATCATTTTTGATGACCAGGGCCGGGAATTGGGTTATGTAAGTGATTTTATCCTGTGTCGGGAAAACAAGAAAGTTTGGGGCATAGAACTTTGCTCAGGGACCATCACGGACCTTCTGGAGGGCAGACAGGAAATACCCCTGGAACAGGTGCATTTTAAAAGCGATTTGACCGGCATGGCCGGGCAGGAAGGGAGCGAAATCCATGACCATTAAATGTCCGGTCTGCAAAGGATTGCAAATCGGCAGAGTCGGCACTGACCAGTATTATTGCTGGAACTGTTTTTTAGAGTTTAATTTTAACCGGGGAAATACCAATATTTTTTCTGTTGCGGAAGATGGGACACTGGTTTCTGTGGAAGATGCTTCGGCGGGACAAATTTTATAAAGACAGGGGGTGTAGCTAATGAACAACTACTGGGGTGCTATGCTGACCGGCGCCTTGATCGGGGCTGGTTTAACATACTATTTTATAAATAATGAGGAGAAGATAAGCTGTGCTGTCAGCCGGATCAAGGCCACCCATCAGGCGGCCAGGGATTGCTTTGGGGATATAGAAGAAGAACTGGAAGAACTGGACGATCTGGAAGATCTGGTTTAAGGCAGGAGGACCGGGTGAAAAGGATGGGGCCGAGAATAAGCAGATATATTTTGTTTTTGGTGGTCTTAACAGCCACCATTTATTTTTTATACCTGGTCCGGGAAGTTTTATTCAGTTTTGCTGCTGCCGCCCTCCTGGCTTTTTTATTGTTCCGGCCCATGGTATATATCGAAACAAAGGGCGTGAAAAGAACTATTGCCATAATCATGCTTTATTTTTTGCTGCTGGGGGCGGCGGCCGCATTTTTAGCCTTTGCAATTCCCGGGATGGTGGCTGAATTGGGCCAGGTGACCAGCCTTATCCCTGAATTTGCCGAAGATGCCAGAGAAATAACCGCTCAAGTCGATGAACTTGATGTGCCCGGGGAAATTAAAAGAATCTTTGACGAAAATGTAAAAAAGCTTAATAACTATGTCTATGAAAGTATGAGGAATTTCGTCGCCAGTCTGTACTCACTGCTGGGTAAGGCACTGGCGATAATATTTTCACCTATTCTGGCATTTTATATTTTAAATGACTGGGAAAAAATCAGGGAGGGTTTTCTGGCGCTTTTGTCCCCCCGGGCCCGGCGGGAAGCAACAGTTGTTTTCGGCCAAATAGACAATGTATTGACAGAATTCATCAAAGGGCATTTGCTGGTGGCATTGGTGGTGGGGACAGGGGTGGGGGTCGCAGCCTGGGTCATAGGTGTCGAGCTGCCGCTGCTGCTGGGGGTCATTGCCGCAGTGACCAATCTCATTCCCTATTTCGGGGCTTTTTTAAGCGGGATACCGGCAGTTGCCCTGGCTTTATCACAGTCAACGGCTGCTGCGGTCTACATGTTGATTGCTATTATAGTTATTCAGCAGATAGAAGGAAACCTCATCACCCCCAAAATCATGGGCGATAAACTGGGCCTGCATCCTTTGCTGATCGTTTTCAGCATTTTAGCCGGCGGCCAGCTGCTGGGATTCTGGGGGCTGTTGCTGGCCGTGCCGGCAGCGGCAGTTTTAAAGGTGATCACCGGCTGGTTTTATCAAAAGATAGTGGAATAAAACCTGACCGGATGCCGGGGGTAAAAAAAGGGTATTGTTGACATATGGGCGTTTATCAATGAAAATGAATAAATAAATCTATGCAAGGAAAGAGGAAATCGTCTATGTGGACCAGCAACAGGATCAGAAGGACTTTTATTGATTATTTTCGTGAGCGAGGGCATACTGAAGTACCCAGTTCTTCACTGGTACCTATAAATGACCCCACCTTACTTTTTACCAATGCCGGGATGAATCAGTTCAAAGATGTATTTTTGGGTCTGGATACCCGCAGTTATAATCGGGCGGTAACTGCTCAGAAATGTGTCCGGGCAGGGGGAAAACACAATGATCTGGATACTGTCGGCAGGACCCCCCGCCATCATACTTTTTTTGAGATGCTGGGCAATTTCTCCCTGAGGGATTATTTTAAAGAACAGGCCATAATATATGCCTGGGAACTGTTGACCCAGGTCATCGGTCTGTCCCGGGAAAATTTGTGGATAACGATTTACCAGGATGATGATGAAGCTTTTGGATTGTGGCAGCAGGTTACCGGTCTTACTCCGGAGCGGATCATCCGTCTGGGCGAGGAGGATAATTTCTGGAGCATGGGTGATACCGGGCCCTGCGGCCCTTGCAGTGAGATCATGTACGACCGGGGCAGTGAATATTCCTGCGGGGAAGAATGCGGGATAGGTGTTTGTGACTGTGACCGCTGGCTGGAGATCTGGAACCTGGTTTTCATGCAGTATAACCGCGACGAAAATGGAGTGATGACACCATTGCCCCGGCCCAGCATCGATACGGGGATGGGCCTGGAGAGGCTGGCCTCCATTCTGCAGAATAAAAACAGTAATTATGATACCGATTTATTTGTGCCCATCATCGCCCAGATCGAAAAGCTTACCGGCAAAGAGTATGATCCTGCTGAAGCGGGTTTCCCTTTTCGGGTCATTGCCGACCATAGCCGCTCCTGCTTATTTTTGATTGCTGATGGGGTTCTGCCCAGCAATGATGGACGGGGTTATGTGCTGCGCCGCATTCTGCGCCGGGCCGTCCGCTTTGGCAAAATGCTGGGGATCGAAGAACCTTTTCTGTATAAAAATGTGGATGTTATCGTCGAAACAATGAAGGATGCCTATCCGGAAATCGAAGAGAAACAAGAATTTATTAAAAAAGTTATCCGTCTGGAAGAAGAAAGATTCTTCGTTACTTTGAGTGAAGGAATAAAGAAACTGGAAGAAATAATCGGCGTAAATCGCGGCCAGGGTTTAAGTCAGATCAAGGGTGAAGATGCTTTTATGCTGTATGATACTTATGGCTTCCCCCTGGATCTGACGGAAGACATGGCGGAAGAAAACGGTTTAGAGGTGGATACAGCGGGATTTGACCTGATGATGGCGGAACAGCGCCAGCGGGCCCGCCAGGCTAATAAAACCAGCAATGCTTTTGCCAGCGAACGGATTATCCACGATATTCTGGCCTTGATTCCCGCCAGTGATTTTGTCGGTTATGAAAACTATGCCGCTGAAGGCCGGATCCTGGCTATGATCAAGGAGAGTGATCTGGTTAAAAATGCCGCCGATGAGGAGATTATGATCATCACCGACCGTACTCCTTTTTATGCCGAGTCCGGTGGTCAGACAGCCGATTCAGGGACCATAAAAGGACAAAAAGGACAGCTGATGGTGCAGGATGTGCAAAAAATCGGCACCTGGATAATCCATTACGGATATTTAAATGGCAGCATGGAGGCAGGGGAAGAGGTTCATCTGGAAAATGACCGGCAAAAAAGGCTGGATACGGCCAGAAATCATACGGCAACTCATTTGCTGCACAAAGCCCTCCGGGAAGTTTTAGGTGAACATGCCCAGCAAAAGGGTTCACTGGTGGAGGCTAACCGGCTGCGTTTTGATTTTACCCAGCTCACTCCCCTTACTGAACAGGAAGTGCTGGAAATTGAAAATCGGGTTAACCGCTCGATCTGGAATCTGTATGATTTAACCACTACTTTAACTGATGTTAAGCAGGCCCGGGAAATGGGAGCCGTGGCCTTATTCGGGGAAAAATACGGGGAAGAAGTGCGGGTGGTTTCCATCGGTGATTACAGTATGGAATTATGCGGGGGGACCCATGTTGATAACACCGGACAAATAGGTTTATTTAAAATCCTTAGTGAAGCAAGTATCGGCTCGGGTTTAAGAAGGATCGAAGCAGTGACGGGATCATATGCTTTTGAGCATTTGCGGCAGGCCGAAAACGATTTGAAGAGAGCCGCTTTACAGCTTAAGACTACCCCGGCGGAAGTCAATGAAAAAATTGAAGCCGTCACAAAAACCATCAAAGAAAAAGAAAAAGAAATTGAACAGCTGCGGGGAAAAATGGCCCAGGCAGGCAATGAGGACATTATCAGTCAGGCAGTTGATGTTCAGGGCGTCCGGCTTCTATTTACCCGGGTGGATCAGGAAGATGCCAATCTGCTGCGGCAGAACGCCGAAATGTTAAAGGATAAACTGGGCAGTGCAGTGGTTATGCTGGGGGCAGTGATAGATAACAAGGCCGTTATGGTATGCTTTGTCAGCAAGGATCTGCTGGATAAAGGCTTACACGCCGGAAAATTGGTCAGCCTGGCAGCTAAAATAGCTGGCGGCGGCGGCGGCGGGCGACCTGACATGGCACAGGCCGGGGGCAGGGATGCCTCCAAACTGGCGGAAGCACTGGAAGCCGCGCGGCAATTGGCAGAAAAAACCCTGGGTTAAATAAAGGATTTGCCGGTCAATATGTAGAAATAGTCATGTCTAAGGAGGTGTCGGCATGCCTCAAAGAAAATCTGGCGAGACAGTCAATTTTGAATTGGAACGGGAAGGCGACCATAAAGTAAGGGTTATTTTACAGACGGTATGTGAAGCATTGGAGGACAAAGGTTATAATCCCATCAATCAGCTGGTTGGTTATATGATATCGGGTGAACCGGCATATATCACCAGTCATAATGATGCGCGCAAACTGATCACCAAGGTGGAAAGAGACGAAATCATGGAAGTACTTCTAAAAAATTATCTGAAATTATAGTTGTGACCTTTCGGCCCTGTGCCAGCTGCACAGGGCTTTCTATATTTACCTAAGAGCGGGAGCATATTACATGAGGATCATGGGACTGGATGTGGGAACTAAAAGAATAGGCATTGCATTAAGTGATCCCCTGGGCTGGACAGCTCAGGGGCATTCTGTTCTGCAGCGCAAAAATGATAAGGCGGATTTCGACGAGCTGCTGGAAATCTGCCGTCTTTATGAGGTGGAGAAAATAGTCATTGGTTATCCCCTCAACATGAACGGCACCATCGGCCCCAAAGCCCTGGAAATCAAACAATTTGCCGAAACGATGGGGGAAAAAAGTCAACTGCCGGTGCAATTATGGGATGAAAGACTGACGACCCGCAGTGCAGAAAGGACCTTATTGGAAGCGGATGTTTCCAGAAAGAAAAGAAAAAAGGTCATTGATAAAGTGGCGGCAGTAAATATTTTACAGGCTTATCTGAATGCTGCCAATTAGTATTTTTTCTTCAGGTTTGACAAAGTATAGTAAGGAATATTAGAATAGCCTTAGTTTTTAGAAAGAGGTGACCTTTATGAGCGAAGAAGAATTATTCGATGAAGAATTTCCCATACTTATACTTATTGATGAAGAAGGGGAAGAACACGAGTTTGAACTGCTGGCTGAACTGGAAATTGAAGATGAAAAATATCGGGTATTAGTACCTTTTGATGATGAAGAAGCTGATGAAGATGAAGAAGAATTCGAAGTAGTTATCCTGAAGGTGGTCCTTGATGAGGAGGGCAACGAATTTCTCAGCGATATAGAAGATGATGAGGAATGGGAAAGGGTTGCCGATGCCTGGCAGGAACTGGCTGAAGGCGAAGATTTATAAAACAGCATTCCAGTAAATTTGACAGCTTGCACAAGCTGTTTTTTTTGTTAATGGCAGGTATATTCTTTAATGTATTAGTAATTGAAAATTTATTATATAATAGACCAAGGCAAAAGGATGGAATTTGGGGGCTGAAATATTGGAAATCAAGAAGCATTTTATCGTTTCTGGGATGATTTTAGTCATGATTATAGCTTTAATCGGCTGGGGCTACAAAGTATTCTTTGCTTTTGACAGTTTTCTGCCCGGTGTAAGGATTGCTTCAGTAGCTGTGAAGGGACTGGATGCCCGGGAGGCAACGGCCAAAACCGAAGAATGGTTTGCCGCTGCTGGAAATGTCCCCGTTACTTTTACAAGTGAGGATTATTCCTATGAGATTGGGCTTAAGGAGCTATGTGTAAAACCTGATATTGCTCAACTGGTTGGGGAGGTTTGGGAACAGGAAAGGCAGCGGGGCCTTAAAAGCAAGGTTTTGTCGGTAAGTGGCGGTCAGATCATCGATTATCCGATAAAATTATCTTATGAACCCGAGATCACTCAGAACATTGTAGAGGAAATGGGCGAGGCTCTTAATCGGGATTTTGTGAATGCCAGCCTGGAAGTCGACAGTAAGGATGGTTTGAAAATACTGCCCGGTGTCCCGGGGCAAAAGGTCGATGTTGATGCAACTTTTGCCGGGATGCCTTCCCAATGGGAGGATTTCAACGCTTTAACCGTCCCCATCGTGTTGAAAAAAACAGAACCGGTGGTTGACGAAGAACAGCTGAAAGTAATGGGGGAACTGGGTGCCTTTACCACCTGGTATAATACGGGCGAGGTGGACCGTTCCCATAATCTGACCCTGGCGGCCCGGGCGATTAATTCCACCGCCATCCCTCCCGGTGAGGAATTCTCTTTTAACCGCACAGTTGGTGAAAGAAGTTATGCCAGGGGTTATCGGGATGCCTTGATCATCAATAATGGCTTATTTGAACCGGGATTGGGCGGGGGGATCTGTCAGGTTTCATCGACGATTTATAATGCAGCTTTACTGGCGGGGATGGAAATAACCGAGCGGCATAACCATGCACTGGCAGTTGCTTATGTCCCCTTGAGCCGGGATGCTACAGTTACCTATGGGATCCAGGATTTCAAATTTAAGAATAATACCAGATACCCGATCTATATCAGATCAGCTGCCGGAAGCGGGGGTCTGACGGTTAATATCTATGGGCACCTGGACTTCAAACAGAATATCAGTATTAACCATGTAGTTGACCAGGTCATAGGCTTTGAGGAATTTACCCAAATGAAAAATGATCTGGACCCGGGCACGGTAATAATTGAACAAAAAGGGCAAACCGGCTATCGATCAAGGGCCTTTAGAAATTTTTCTGATAAAAAGGGGCAAATTATCAAGACGGAACAATTATCCACAGACTATTATAAGCCAGTCAATAAAATTATATTTGCCGGCCCGGCGTTGCCCGGAACTGAAGAAGATTTCCCCGCAGGAGAAAGGCCGATAGATGTAGAAAGACCGATTGATGTAGAAATGCCTGATGCTGGTCCGGAAGGATATACAACGGATGAGAATATTGCCGATGGTGAAGAAGCCGCAATCTTTATTGATTAATCTGGAGGGGACCGGTACAAAAGGCCAAAGGTGAGAATATGCTGCAGACAAAATTGATACATAAAAAAGTACGCTTCCCCTGGCTGGTGGTGTTCCTGGTTTTGGCTTTACTGCTGTTTAGCGGCTGGCGATATATGATATCCCAGTATCAGCCCGTTGATAAAATGGATAAGACCTATCAGGCGGTTACTATTCCATCCCAAGCCGGCGCCCGGCAAATTGCCGGGATATTGCGGGATCATGACCTGATTCGCAATGAAAGGCTGTTTTTAAATTATTTAAGCAGCAATAAGCTGGATAATCAATTGAAGGCCGGGAATTATAAATTCAGCCGCAGCCAGACAATGGAAGAGATTGCAGATGCCATTGTCAGCGGACGGGTAGATTATCTTACGGTGACCATTCCCGAAGGATATACTGTAAAGGAAATAGGTTTACTGCTGCAAAGGCAGGGGATGCTTACAGAAGAGCAATGGCAAGAGGCCATTGGTCAGCCTTATCCATATGATTTTTTAAAAGGCATCCCGGCTGGAGAAGCCAATTGGCTGGAAGGCTTTTTGTTTCCCGATACCTATAATATAAGTGAAGGGGCCAGCGGCCAGCAGATCGTGGATATGATGCTCCAGCGTTTTGACCGGGCCTGGGGGGAAGAATTTTCTTCTCTGGCGGAAGAAAGAAATCTGAGTGTTCTAGAGATAGTTACCATTGCATCACTGATCGAAAGGGAAGCGGCCCGGCCTCAGGAAAGGGAAACCATATCCGGCGTAATAGCCAATCGTATGAAAATTGGTATGCCCCTGCAGATCGATGCCACTATACTGTATGCCCTGGATGAACATAGAGAATTAATATATAATGCCGATTTGAAAATCGACTCACCATATAATACTTATACACATACCGGCTTGCCCCCCGGACCCATTGCTTCCCCGGGGGAGGAATCATTATATGCCGCCTTGCATCCCGAGGAGCACCCCTATTTTTATTATGTTTCCCGCGGGGATGGCAGCCACGAGTTCAACAGAACCTTTGCCGAGCACCTGCAAGCCATCAGCAAATATAATAACCAGGAGAAATAAGATGTCAGGACCTGATCTGCTGCTGCCGGCGGGCAACAGTGAAAAACTAAAGACGGCCTTTTTGTTTGGTGCAGATTCCGTATATATTGGCGGGAAGGATTTCAGCCTGCGGGCCTACGCGGGAAATTTCACCCGGGAGGAAATAGAGGAAGGTCTTAAATTGGCCCGGGCTTTAAACAAAAAAGTGATAATAGCTGTTAATGTCATCGCCCATAATGAGGATTTGGCGAGAATGCCGGCTTATTTGGAGGAGCTGGCCGCCCTGGATGTGGATGGCATCATCGTATCAGACCTGGGTGTTTTGCGTCTGGTTAAAAGACATGCTGCCCGGATCCCGGTGATAATCAGCACCCAGGCCAATGTCACCAATTACGAAACAGCAGCTTTTTATCAGGAACTGGGGGCCAAAAGGATCGTATTGGCCCGGGAAATGGATCTGGATGAAATCGCTGCCATCAAAGAGAAGACCGGCATAGAAATAGAAGTATTCGTACATGGTGCCATGTGTGTCAGTTATTCGGGAAGATGCCTTCTTTCCCATTATATGACCGGCAGAAATGCCAACCAGGGTGCTTGCGCCCATCCCTGTCGTTATAGTTATGCCCTGGTGGAGGAAAAAAGACCCGGCGAATACTATCCCCTCCAGGAGGACTCCCAGGGCAGTTATATTTTAAACTCCCGGGATTTATGCCTGCTTCCATATATACCGCAATTGATAGATGCAGGTGTTGATGCGTTCAAAATCGAAGGCCGGATGAAAAGTCCCTTATATATTGCCACGGCGGCCAGTGTATATCGCGCCGCCATCGATTATTATCTTGCTGCCCGCCGGGAATATGATCCCGAGCAGCTGCAAACCTGGATGGAAGAATTACAGGGCAGTGCTACCCGACCCTTTACCGATGGTTTTATCACCGGGCAGAGTGGGGTCCTGCAGGATGTCAACAATGAAAAAATGCCGGGACGCCATGTATTTTGCGGGATTGTGAAAGATTACCGACCGGATATCAAGATGGCAATTGTGGAACAAAGGGGCAATTTTGGTCCCGGTGATTCCCTGGAGTTTTTGCTGCCGGAGGGCCAAAGAATCGCGGCAGATATAAAGCACATCTACGATGAGGAACTGAGTGAAATCGACCGGGCCCGCCATCCCCAGCAAGAGGTATTTATTCCTTTTCAGCAAGAGATCCCCGCCGGCAGCATTTTAAGAAAGAAGGCCAGGATCAATGCATCATGATATCATGGGGCAGACAGCCCCGGAAGACATTGATATGCTGACCAAGATCATAGAGGCTTATGAGCATCTGGGCATCGTCTCCACCCTGGACAGACACCGGGGGATTGTTATAATCCGCGGGACTGAAGATACCGCCGCGGAACTGGAAATCATACTGGCCAACCTTCCCTTCCCCTTCACCATGATAACCGGATAGAATATAAAACCCCTGATTGACAAAGGCTAAATAAAAAATTAAAGGGGTTTTTTTACTGATAAAAACAAGAATAACACAGGTGATGTTCAGTTTTTTGGTTATGTTTGCCTTACTGGCTGCTGCCCTGGGTTATAATCAGCTCATCCGCGGACCGGAATTGTCCAGACAAGCCGTGGCTATGCGTTCTAAAAAAATTGCGCTTAAAGAGTATCCCCGCGGGGAGATTTTAGATCGCAATTTGATCCCCATTACCAGTTCCCGGTTATCCCAGGCGGTTTATTTTTTGTTCACCCGGGAGACCATGCAGCCGCAAAATATGCAAAAGGCCGCTGCCGAGCTTTCTAATGCCCTGGGAGATTTAAGCCGCCAGCAAATACTGGCTAAACTCCAGGAAGGACAAAAAAACGCCAGTCCTTTTGTTAGAGTAGCCATGGATTTGACTTTTGGGCAAGCCGCCCGTATAAATCTTTGCACAGCCAGGGGACTGGTGATGGCTCCTATCAGTAAACGCTACGGCAATGACGGGTTTTGTGCCCATCTGATCGGCTATATTAGTGACCAGGACAGCTTCCGAGGTCATGCCGGACTGGAAAAGATATATAATGATATATTGCAAAAGCCCGGTCCGGAAAAGGAATTGGTTACGGTACTGGATGCCAGAGGTACAGCCATCCACGGACTGATGTTTAAAATCAGACAGGAGCAAACCAGGGACCAGGGGCAGCTGATTTTGACCATTGATCGGCGCATACAGCAAATTGTAGAAAATGCAGTCAATGACAGTATGGCCCAAGGTGCAGTTATAGTCATGGACATTAAAACCCGCGAAATACTGGCTATGGCAAGCCGCCCGACTTTCAATCAGAATGACATTGCACCAGCCCTGCGGGATGAGGAAAACAGTCCCCTGATCAATCGCGCGCTAAATGCCTGCCACCCTGGTTCCCTTTTTAAGATCCTGCTGGCCGCTGCTGCCCTGGCAGAAAACAAAGTTACTCCGGAAGAGCAGTTTCTTTGTCAGGGCCATATTGAAATCAACCCGCAGGTCACCATCAATTGCTGGAAAGAAGAAGGGCATGGCCAGATTTCTTTTACCGGGGCTCTGGCCAATTCATGCAATCCCGCCTTTATTGCCGCCGGTTTAAAACTGGGCAGGAGTGATCTGCTAAAATATGCCCGGGAGTTGGAGATAACTGATACAACAATAATCGGTTATCCGGATAATCAGTTAAATAGTTTTATAAAAATCGATTCCGGTCAGGCAGCATTAGCCAATGCCAGTATCGGCCAGCAGGGAGTTATGCTAACCCCGCTGCAGCTAACTTCTTTGCTAGCCACAATAGCAGATGATGGCTGGTATAAAAGCCCGGTCCTGGTTAAATATACGGTGGATAGCCGGGGGTCAAGGAAGGATTTGCCTCAGGATGAAAGGCGCCGGGTTTTAAAAACTGCGGCAGCCAGGGAAGTACAAACAATGATGGTGGAATGTGTGAGTCAAGGCACGGGCAAAAGTGCAGCATTGAGCGAAATAATGGTGGCGGGGAAAACCGCCACCAGTCAAACCGGCATGATAAAAGGGGGGCAGGAAATCTTGAATACCTGGTTTGGCGGCTATCTGCCGATTGATAGACCCCGCTGGGCAATAGTTGTTCTGGTTGAAGACGGCCGTTCCGGTGCTGCAGAGGCAGCCCCCATATTTAAAACCATTGCCCGAAATCTCCTGCCGCTTTATTCTTTAGCGGAATAAAAGTTAAGGGGACGGTCTGACAGGACATGCAAAACCATTAAATCTTATTTAAATCATCGATGGTCTGGGCGACTATTTTTAAACCTTCCAGCAGGCCCGGCTGTAAATCACCTAAATTATTGCAAAACTGCTGATTCAATGCCGTGCCCGCAGCCAAGACCTCCAGAGCTCTTGCCCGGCCGGCATCAGTCAGAAACAAACGAATCACCCTGCGGTCCTGGGGGAAAAGACTTCTTTCCACCAGACCCTCTTTTTCCAGCTTATCCACCATGGTGGTCAGGGAAGAATTTTCGATATGTGCCAGTGCCCCTATTTCAGAGAGAGTTGCTCCATCGTTTTCCAGCAGGGAAAAAAGCACAAAGGACTGGGCCATGCTTACACCATATTTATCCATTTCCTGGCCAATGTGTTTTTCGACCTTTTTCATAGTCGCCTTTAATGAGTAACAAACAAATGTAGTGAAATCTTGCATTGATAAAACCTCTTTAAAAAAATAATAACTCTATTTATCTTCTATGAGAATAAAATCAATGTCAATAGCGTAATTTCTTAAACCGGGGCTGGCTGACTAAATATCTATGGGTTGATTAGCAATAAATTTATTATAAAAACAAGTTATTGTGAAAAAAATAGCATGTGATATTATAATAAATAGAGCCGGAGATAACCAAAGTAAATCAAATAGGGAGTGAAAAAATATGACCGATATAATTAAACTGCAATATGACCAGAAATTAATTACTGCTGACGAGGCGGCCGCCATGGTTAAATCAGGCGACAAAATATTTTACGGGGAATTTACCATGTTTCCCCAGGCATTGGATGAGGCCCTGAGCAAGAGAGTGAAAGAACTCCAGGATCTGCAAGTCGGTGCAGTCTGCTTTACTTCTCCGCCGCAGGTGGTTCTGCAGGATATGGAACGGGAGCATCTTGATATGGTGGACATGCATTTTGGCCTGGTTTCCCGTAAATTACATGATCTTAATCTGTGCAGCTATATTCCCAACACCTATCACCAGGGACCACGGATCGTAAGAAAATACTATGATATTGAGATGGGCTTTTTCTGCGCTGGGCCAGTGGATGCCCGGGGCTATTTCAATCTGGGCCCCTCCAACTCTATTACTCCGGCATTGATGGAAAAAACCAAAATAAAAATCGTTGAAGTCAATAATACTGTCCCCACCTGCCTGGGCGGCAATCAGGAATCGATACATATTTCCCAGATCGATTATATTGTCGAAGGACCCAATACCCCCCTCAGACAGCTGCCGGCCATCGTACCAACGGAAACTGATGAAGCTATCGCCAGGATCCTCATAGATGAAATTGAGGATGGGGCCTGTCTGCAGCTGGGCATAGGAGGACTACCCAATGCGGTGGGGAATTTGATTGCTGCCAGCGATTTAAAGGATCTGGGTTTTCATAGTGAGATGATGATGGATTCCTGTATAGAACTATATGAAAAGGGACTGATCACCGGAGCCAGAAAGACCATAGACAAAAACAAAATGGTCTACACCTTTGCCCTGGGCAGTCAGGAACTCTATGATTTTCTGGACAACAATCCGGTCTGTGCTATTTACCCGGTTAATTACACCAATGATCCAAGAATCATTGCTTTAAATGATAAAGTTATAGCCATAAATAATGCCCTGGAAATAGATTTGTTTACCCAGGTAGCTTCAGAAAGCATAGGGCCAAGACATGTTTCTGGTACCGGAGGACAGCTGGATTTTATCATGGGCGCTTTTAACTCCCACGGCGGCAAAGGGATCATCTGTCTGAGCTCAACCTTCACCGATAAAGAAGGTAATCTGCGCTCCCGAATCGTACCCACGATGGATCCGGGGACCATCGTGACACTGCCCCGATCCCTGGTGCAGTATGTTGCCACTGAATATGGCATTGCCCAGTTCAAAGGCTTATCGACCTATCAGCGGGCCGAAGCACTGATAAACCTGGCCCATCCACAATTCAGGGATGATCTGATCAAAGCAGCCGACGAAATGAAAATATGGCGGCGCAGCAACAAAATCAATTAAGGAATTTATCTCCCAAAAAAACAGCGCCACCTTCAGGTGGCGCTGTTTTATCGAATTAATCCCGCAAATTTTTAATCATCAAAAGCTTCGCTTACTTTCCACACTTCCCATACCTTGCCGACCAAATTGGGACCAGGTTTGAGGGTTGGTTTGCCCGGCTTCCAGCCGGAAGGAGTTGCTTCAGTGCCATCGGATGCACGTACCAGCTGGAAAGCCTGAATCTGGCGGAAGGATTCCATTACATTCCTGCCTACCGGAGGTGACAGGACTTCGAATCCCTGCACAACGCCGTCAGGATCGATGATGAATCTGCCCCGGGTTTCAACTCCGCTGTCCTCATCATATATACCATACATTTTGCCTATGCTGCCATCTGAGTCAGATAACATGGCAAAAGGAATATCCTTGCCAATCATTTTGGATAATTCATGTTCGTTCCACATCTTGTGTACATAAACACTGTCAACACTGCAGGCTAAAACTTCTACGCCCAGTTTTTGCAGTTCGGAATGTTTTTCAGCAACTGCTGAAATTTCAGTAGCTCAGACGAAGGTGAAATCACCGGGATAGAAACACAATAAAACCCATTTTCCTTTATACTCATCTAAACTGACGTTGAAAAACTTACCTTCCAAAAAAGCAGGAGCGGTAAAATTGGGAGCTTCAGAACCTACTTTGATCATTGATTGATTCGCCTCCTTTATATTTGATTCGGGAGAAGCGGCTTCCACAGCCTGCTGAACTTTCTTTATGGGCGGCCTTTTACAACCAGGTTTGAATTCTTCTGGCATCAAATAACCTCCTTTCCATATTTATTACTATAACATTTGGTTGGGATAATGACAATTACTTATAGCAGAGGAAGGCCCTGCTAATCGGAATGGCAGACCAGAAACCGCCGGACAGTGCCGGCACCATCTTTTCAGTTGCTTCTTTTATGATGATAAAATGGGCAATAATTAAAATTACCGCCGCTAGCCTCTTTATATAAAGTTACATTACAACCAGTCATGATCTAGTCTGCAATCTACAATATAGTCAAAATACACTGTTTGATCCTTAATCTGATACAGAAGCGAATACCAATTTTTCAACGAACATCTGGTGATACTTATTTAGAGGCATAAATTCTGTGTGGAGAAATGGGAATCGCCCGGGCATGGTGGAAAGGGAACGAGGGCGAAATACCAAGCGGTACCCCCATCAGCTCCTACACCTATACTTGCTATCCAGTAGACCGTGGCATAAAATACCTGTCAAAAGTAGTCACTATTTGACTTTTACCTTCATAAAGTATTAAGCGCCCAATTTTTAAGGAGGTGGTCAATGTGGCTGTTTTAGGATGGATATTAGCATTTACAGCCATTTTCAAGGGGACTTTGTTTCTTTTTGCCTATCTTAATCATCAGGTATTTCCGCACCCTTTGGGAGAAGCTGACGAAAAGAAATATTTGGATCTGCTCAGGAATGGTAGTGAAGAAGCCCGCAACAAATTAATCGAACATAATTTAAGATTGGTTGCCCATGTGGTGCGCAAATATGAAACCAGCGGTGAGGATATGGAAGATTTGATCTCCATCGGCACAATTGGATTGATCAAAGCTATCAAGACTTTTAACGAGGAGAGGGGGGTCAGACTGGCTACTTATGCGGCTAGATGTGTAGAAAACGAGGTCCTGATGCATTTACGCAATATCAAAAAACTGAAAAAAGAAGTATCTTTGTATGATCCCATCGGTTATGACAAGGAGGGCAATGAAATATCACTCATCGATGTTTTGACTACTGATAATGAAATAGTGGAATTCGTCGAGACCAGGCTGCAGGAAGAGAAAATAAGGGGCAAAATCGATATATTATCGAAAAGGGAGCGCCAGGTCATCGAGCTGCGCTATGGTTTATTTGATGGATTAAAGGAAACCCAGCGGGAGATTGCTAAAAAATTAGGTATTTCCCGTTCATATGTTTCCCGTATTGAAAAACGTGCCTTAAAAAAGTTAATTAAGGAAATATGCTCGGAAGGATAACTTTATTATTGTATGTCCATGGCAGTAATCGGAAAGAAAGCTAAAATAAAACAAAAGCTTGTGAAGAGGACCAATCTTCGTTAAAATATTAGTAATAATTTATGATTATAGGAGGGGAAGAGATGAGTGTAAGAATCATTGCAGATACCGGCAGTGATTTACCGGCAGATTTGTTAGAGCAATATGATATAGAAATGATACCTTTAAAAGTAACATTTGATGATAATGAAACCTATCTGGACCGGATCGAGATCAGCCCGGCTCAATTTGTAGAAAAAATGCTGAATTCCAAAACCTTGCCGAAAACCTCTGCTCCTGATCCTCAAACCATTATCTCCAGTTATGAAAAGGGGTTGAAGGAAGCGGGTGAAGTTATTTTTATCTGCATTTCTTCTGCTCTTAGCAGTACTTTCCAGACGGGTCAGATGGCCCGGGACATGCTTGACTCGAACAATGTAAAAGTTTTTGATACTCTTACTGCCTCTTTAGGGACCGGTATTGCTGCTGTTAAGGCCGCTCGTATGGCTGCCCGGGGGCTAAAAGCGGATGATATTATTAAACAGCTCACAGAACATAGAGCCGCCAGGGAAGTTTTATTTACTTTGGATACTCTGGAAAATGTTGTTAAAGGCGGGCGTTTGAGCAAAATTCAGGGGATGGCGGGCTCACTGCTCAATATAAAGCCTTTATTAAGAGGCAATGATGCGGGAGTTCCTGAGGTAATCGAGAAAACAAGAGGTAGAAAAAAGGCTGTTTTAAGAATGGTGGATATGCTGGAGGAAATACTGGGGGAAACAGTGGGAGAAAAATTAATCGGCATAACACATGTTAGCTGTCCTGAAGAGGCGGAAAAATTGGCTGCCATGATAAAAAGCAGATTTAATCCCCGGGAAGAAATAATCATCGCTGAGATGGGTGCGACAGTGGGAACATACGCTGGTGTTGGCGGATTAATGGTCAACCTTTAACCGAATATGAATATTGATCCGTCTTCTCTGTCCGATAAGCTGCAGTGCGGGAAAAAAAGCATGGTTATTTAGAAAAACGGAAACCTTCTTAATAGAAGGTTTTTTTATGGCATGGGTCGGGAATGATTTGAAAGTAATAAAACCATGTAATCATTGCGTTGCGGGAAACTCTGGTTCGACACAGAAGCTGGCTGCTATATTATAAAATATTGGATAACTTGAAAGGAAAAAGCTCGCAGGACTTGAATCTTATAATTTATAAGCAATTGAACGAGTTTTTAGAAGAAGTTAGGGGGATCCATTAATGCATGAAATTCGTAAAGATGTCGTCAGGGACAATTGGGTGATAACGGCTACGGAATTTGTTTTAAAACCTCGTGATGTCCCGGTTAAAAAACTGTCCGCCGGCGAAGGCGGGCCTGAGCCCGGTTATAACCCCCACTGTCCTTTCTGTGAAGGTAATGAAGCAGTGACAACAGATGAGATCACGGCCTTCAGGGAGGCGGGGTCCCCGCCCAATAAACCGGGCTGGACGGTCAGGACTATTTTGAATAAATTTTCGGCTCTGGATATGAGCGGTGAATTGGATATGCAAAAGGACGGGATTTTTGAGCATGGCAATGGCTTTGGGCAGCATGAAGTAATAATCGAGACACCACTTCATGGTCAGGATTTTCACCGCTTGCCCCTTAACAGGATAGAAGCTGTTTTTAAAATGATGCGGCGGCGTTATAATGATCTGGTCAGGGATGAGCGAATAAAGTATATTCAAATCTATAAAAATCGGGGGCTGTTTGCTGGTGCATCACTGGAACACAGCCACAGTCAGATAGTGGCTCTGCCAATGGTGCCGGCAAATAAAAATGTCCTGTCCCAGTATTATCAGGAACATGATCATTGTCTTATATGTGAGATGGTCAAAGCAGAGAGGGTAAAACAGGAAAGGGTCGTTTATGAGGGGGATAAATTTATCATAATCTGTCCCTATGCCTCTCGTTTTCCTTATGAAAGCTGGATTATTCCCCGGCGGCATACCAGTCATTTTGGGGATATCAATGATGACGAGATCAAAGAAATCGCTTTACTTACCAAAATGATTATCACTGCTGTAATTGATGGTTTAAAAGATCCGGCTTATAATATGGTAATCAATACAGCACCGGTCAATGTTCCACATCAGGAGGGTTACCACTGGCATCTGGAAATCAATCCCCGCTTGCTGGTTAATGCCGGGGTGGAAATAGCGACAGGATATTTCATTAATCCGGCGGCACCGGAATCTGCTGCTGCCTTATTAAAACACCTTTTCGCAGGGCAAGCTGAAACAGGGGCCGAATAGTATTTTTTCAACGGGGGTGTTTATGTTTAAGATATTGTACCCGGATCTTTTCGTGGTTTCACTGGCGGATATTCCTCTGCTGCAGCTGGAGGCAGCAGGGAAAAAAGCTTTTATTCTGGATCTGGATAATACTGTGACTGAATGGAACAGTAACAGGATCACTGCTGAAGTTGACGAATGGTTCACGCAAATTAAGGCCCGGGGGTTTAAGGCTTGTATTATATCAAATAATGGAGCTAAAAGGGTGCAACAGGTTGCTGATATTTTGGGGATACCCTTTATTTCCCGCGCTGTCAAACCACGGCGGGGATCCTTCCTGCGTGCTGTTTCCCTGCTGGGAGTCAAGCCCGAGGAAGCCGTTGTTATAGGTGACCAGATTTTTACTGATATTATGGGGGGCAACCGGGCCGGCTTGTTTACCATTCTGGTGGAACCGATTGCCCGTCGTGAATTTCTGGGCACCAAATTATCGCGTATTATGGAGTATTTTGTGTTAAAACAGATTAAAAAACATCTGGATAGATGAGGAAGTTTTTCCGGGAGGGCCTATGTGTTTAATTTTATTTGCCCTGGACTCCCATCCGCGCTATAAACTGGTGGTGGTGTCCAATCGGGATGAATTCTATAAAAGACCTACTGCTGCGGCCGGATTCTGGCCGGAGAAACCGGGTATTCTGGCGGGAAAAGATATCCGGGATGGGGGGACCTGGCTGGGTATCACCCGACAGGGGCGTTTTGCCGCTTTGACCAATTATCGCGATCCAAAAAACACGAAACCCTCCGCGCCTTCCCGGGGACATCTGGTCCTGGATTATTTGGAAAACCAGGTTCCAGCGGCGGCTTATCTGAATAATCTGCCCGCTGGCGGTAAAGCCTATAACGGGTTTAATCTTCTGGTGGGAAATATCGATGAATTTTATTATTATTCCAATCGGGAGGAAAAAATCCGTACTATTAATACGGGGGTCCATGCACTGAGCAACAGTCTTTTGGACACACCCTGGCCCAAAGCCGCCCGGGGAACCAGGGAACTGGCTAATATTCTTGCCCGGGAGGAGATCATAACGGAAGATTTATTTGTTTTGATGAAAAATCAGGATGTCCCTGCTGACCATGATCTGCCCGATACGGGGGTGGGTTTGGAGATGGAAAGATGGCTGGCTCCTGCTTTTATAATCAGTGCTGAATATGGCACCCGCACTACTTCACTTCTATTAGTCGACCGGGACAATAAAGTGCAATTTTGGGAACGCAGCTATGAGCCCCAAAAAATGGCAATTGCAGATGAAGTTTACTATGAATACGTTATATCCAGCCTTTCACCAGCTTGAAAATTCAGTGTTGGAGTGACATAATCTATCTAAGCGGATGTGAAGCATTCGCTATTTTTTACCAGGAGTCAATATTATGACCTGCGATCTGGAAACACGCCTGCTGGGTATTATAGGGAATCCCTTAGCCCAGAGCCTGTCACCGCTTATGCATAATGCGGTGTTCAAAAGGCTGGGGTTAAATTGCTTGTACCTGCCTTTTGAGGTATCAGACGGCAGTTTGGGAAGAGTATTGGATGCGGTAAAAGTATTGGGATTTGTCGGCATCAATGTTACCATTCCGTATAAAACTAAGGTCATTGACTATCTCGATGAATTATCAGCGGAGGCCAAAGTCTGCCAGGCGGTGAACTGCATAAAGAATGAACAGGGACGTTTGATTGGTTACAATACAGATGGACAGGGTTATATGCAGGCTCTGGCAGAGGCCGGGGCAGTGCCGGGGAGGCAGTCTGTTTTAATCGGCGCCGGTGGTGCGGCCCGTTCAGTAGCTTATAGTCTGGCTGCTAATGGATGTCAGACCATGGACATCCTTGATATTGATCTGCACCGGGCGGAAGAACTGGCGGAATTTATCAGTAATGCCGCTGATTGCAGGACTCGTCCGGGAACAATGACCCCGGGGCATTTCGCGGCTGCAGCTGCCGAGGCAGATTTGATTATTAATTGTTCGCCGATTGGTATGATGCCCCATGCTGATAAATCACCTGTTGATTCATTTTCAGCAGTAAAACCCCATGTGGTTATTTGTGACCTGATTTATAATCCGCCGGAAACAATTTTTATACAGCTGGGCAGGAAAAGAGGATTGAAAACAATTGATGGTACGGCAATGTTTGTTCATCAAGGGGCCTTGACTTTGGAAATAATACTGGGAATCACCCCCCCTTTGGCTTTCATGAAGGAAGTGGTCTCCAATCAACTGGCAGGGAAAGGGTTTAACACTAATTGAATTGATTATGGTTATGGCATTGGCAGCCATACTGCTCTGTCTGGCTGTTCCGGTTCTGGACAGGACCGAACAGGCCTGGCTGCTGAAGGCGGATGCTGACCGGATGGCATCTGTTCTGAGGGGGGCCAGGCAGGAGGCTATTTATTCGAGCCAAACACAAAGGGTGTTCTTTTTCCCGGACAGCAATTGTTATAGCAGTGCCGGGTCCACGCAATACCTTAATAAGGGTATCCGTTATATTGGCAGGACAACTTTTAATACAGTAATTGGTACAGCACCGGTTTGCACTTTTTACGCTACGGGAGCTCCGGGTTCCGGCGGAACCATTACCTTATCCAATAAGTACAATAAGAGAATATATATTATTTTAAATCCCGCTGCAGCTCGTATCAGGGTGGATGATAAGCCGCCGGCCAGCTGGGAACAAGGAGTTTGAAAATGGAAATTACAATGTTTTTGGAATTGCTGTTTATATTCTGCGCCCGGGTAATTGATGTGAGCCTGGGTACAATACGTATGATTTTAGTTATCCGCGGGGACCGGGTTCCGGCAGCATTGATCGGTTTTGTAGAAATCATGGTCTACACTGTCGCATTAGGTCTGGTCGTCGGTTCCTTGAATAATCCAGTAAAACTGGTGGTCTTTTGCTTCGGATTTGCTTTGGGTATTTTACTGGGCAGTATTATCGAAGAAAAACTGGCCCTGGGCTACCGGGGGATTCAGGTGACCATAGATGCCGAGGAATACGGTATAGCAGAAGAACTCAGGGAAGAAGGCTTTCCGGTTACAACCTGGCAGGCTAATGGTAAAACCGGTCCCAAACTCATGCTTAATATTATTGTCAAACGTGATACGGCCAAAGCTGTCGTGGATCATATTTATAACCGCTGTCCCCATGCTTTTGTGGTAATGATGGAACCGAAAAAATTCAGCGGCGGCTATATAAAAAAGAAATAGGAGAAGAATAGTGTTGAAGTTTATTTCGGCAGGTGAATCACATGGCAAGGGTCTCATTGGGATTATTGAAGGGCTGCCGGCCGGTCTGGAGATCAGTGCCGGGGAGATTGATGCAGAGCTAAAAAGAAGACAGGGTGGTTATGGCCGCGGTGGGCGCATGGCCATAGAAACCGATGAAGTAGAAATCATATCCGGGATACGAAACGGTATGACCCTGGGCAGTCCCATCAGTTTTTTCATTGCCAACCGGGATCATGAAAACTGGCAGGGAATCATGGACAGTGGTGTTTTAGAAAAGCCCGGAGAAAAAAAGGTGACCCGCCCCCGGCCCGGGCATGCAGATTTGGCTGGTGCTATCAAATATCGCCATGAAGACATGCGTAATGTACTGGAACGGGCCTCGGCCAGGGAAACTGCTGTTCGTGTGGCAGCAGGTGCTATTTTTAAGAAATTATTAAGGGAGTTTGGCATATATATATATAGTGAAGTTGTGGGTGTAGGCGGAGTTACATGTTCCGCTTTCCGGCCTGACAGGGAAACCCTGGCATATTTTATGGAACTGACAGGCAAATCACAACTCGGCAGTGCTGATCTAAATAAAGAAGAGGAAATGATCAAAGTGATAGATAGGGCCCGCCGGCAGGGAGAATCCCTGGGGGGGATATTTGAAACAGGTGCAATCGGAGTTTCCCCTGGTTTGGGCAGTCATATAAGTTTTGACCGGCGCTTGGATGCACGGCTGGCGGGTCTTTTGATGAGTATACCCGCCATTAAGGCGGTGGAGATTGGTGAAGGAACGGCCAATGCGGAAAAGACCGGAACAATGGTTCATGATGAATTGTATTATGATCCCCCCGGGGGGCTTTACCGTAAAACCAATCACGCCGGCGGAATAGAAGGCGGGATCAGTAATGGTGAGACGATACTGGTCCGGGCTTATATGAAACCGATTCCTACCCAATACAAACCGCTGCAAAGTGTTAATATTGCTTCATGGCAGGAAGAGAGTGCAACAGTTGAACGCTCTGATATATGCGCAGTACCGGCAGCAGCGGTAGTCGGTGAAGCAATGCTGGCTTTTGGCCTTGCTGAAGCTTTGATGGAACAGTCAGGCGGGGACAGCATGGCACAAATGCGGCAGAATTATGAGAGCTATCGGAAATATTTACAAAAGGTGTGGCAATGGGGAATATAATACTAACTGGATTTATGGGGGCTGGCAAAAGTACCGTCGGCATGAGACTGGCGGAGCGCTTGAAAATGGAGTTTGTCGACCTGGACCGGGAGATAGAAAAAGTGACCGGAATGTCCGTGAACCAGATTTTTAAACGCTATGGGGAAATCAGATTTCGTTCTGAAGAAAATCTGATGGTCGAAAAACTGGCTAAAAGGAATGGTCTGGTAATAGCTACCGGCGGCGGAACAGTCCTGCGGGAAGAAAATATGCAGATCTTGCGGAATAATGGCATTATTATTTTGCTGGAGGCCAGTCCGGAAGATATATTTGCCCGGGTGAGCCGCAAACGTGGAACCCGCCCCCTGTTAAGAAAGAATCTGACAATCGAAAACATCGAAGCAATGCTGGCGGACCGGGATCCTTTTTATCAGCAGGCCGACCATCGGATCAATACCAGTGGCAAAGATCTGGACACTATTGTGAAAGAAATAATGAACCAATGCAGAAAATAAGGCCGCCAGGACATTTCATCAGGAAGGGATTTATCAATGTCAATTTTAACGGTTGATTTGCCTCAACGCAGTTATGATATAAATATCGGACCCGGCCTTCTGGGACAGACTGGCAAAGTGGCGGCAAAATTTGCCGGGGGGCGCCAGATTATATTAGTCAGCAACCCCACCGTTTATGGTTTATATGGGGAACAATGCCGGGAATCACTGGTTAACAGCGGATTTGAAGTCATTTTATCCTTGATGCCTGATGGGGAAGAATATAAAATTATAGCGGAAGTCTTGAAGATAGTTGATGAAGCTGTTAAGGGAAGGATTGAAAGAACGGATTTGTTAATAGCACTGGGGGGCGGGGTGGTTGGCGATGCCGCCGGTTTTGCCGCGGCTATTTATCAGCGGGGCATTGATTTCATACAGATACCCACCACCCTTTTGGCCCAGGTAGACAGCAGTGTGGGCGGGAAAGTAGGTGTAAACCATTTCCAGGGCAAAAACCTGCTGGGGGCTTTTCATCAGCCGCGGTCGGTCATAATCGATACTGATGTATTAAAAACCCTGGAACGGAGGGATTATTTAAGCGGCCTGGCGGAGGTTATAAAGTATGGACTCATTTATGATGATGAGTTTTTTGCTTTCCTGGAAGCCCGGGTCTTTGCTATCATTGACCAGGATGAGGAGACCCTGCAAAAAATTATTTACCGTTCCTGCCAGATAAAAAGTGAAATAGTAGCTGCTGACGAAAGGGAAGCCGGACTAAGGGCGGTTTTGAATTTAGGCCATACCTTTGGACATGCAGTGGAAAAACTGGGTGACTATAAAACCTATCGCCACGGAGAAGCAGTAGCGATTGGGATTAACGCTGCCGTTCATTTGGCGGCTGACAGCGGCTTGATGACTGCGGGCGAGGTGGATCGGGTGCGGGATTTAATGGGTCGGCTCTCCCTGCCAACGCGTTTTCCTGATTTTGATCCGGAAGATATCATTGCCATTATGCACCAGGATAAAAAGTCCAAAAACGGCAAAATATATCTGGTTTTGCCGCGGGGCATAGGTGATTATGTTATTACGGATAATATAACTGAGGAGCAGGTTGCAAAAGCTATTAAAGAAGCACAAAAATAATAAAAATTTAATTTAATTCAATACTGTATCACAACAGAAGATATCATGATATATTTTAATCCAATGGTACATTTGGCAGCAACAGGTTTTATCTTATAATCGCACTAAAAATACTAGAAATTGGAGGAGTTAAGATGTCAGATATCATTAAATGGCAGTATCAGCAGAAACTGATAACCGCAGACCAGGCCGCCCAATTAGTTAAATCAGGGGATATGGTGCAGTATAGTGAGTTCGCTATGTTTCCCAATATTCTAGATGAAGCCCTGGCCAAACGGATCGACGAACTTGAAAACGTAAATATCAGAAGCATTAGTTTTACGCAGGTGCCGAAACCGGTTGCTGCCGACCCGGAACGCCGGCATTTTTTCATGGAAGATTATCATTTCAGTGCCGTTTCCAGACATTTACACGATCAGGACCTTTGTAACTATATCCCCTTTACTTACCATCAGGGGCCCCGGGCAATTAGAAAATATGTCGATATAGATGTTTCTTTCATTATGGTTGGTGCCATGGATGCCCGCGGATTTTTTAATCTGGGTACATCTAATTCAGTGACACCTGCGGCTCTGGATAAAAGTAAAATAATCGTTTTAGAAGTAAACGAATCTGTTCCTTTGTGTTTGGGAGGCAATCAGGAATCCATCCATTTATCTTCAGTGGACTTTATAGTGGAAGGTGACAACCGTCCTCTCATACAGCTGCCAAAAGTGCCGACCACCGCAACGGATGAAAAAATTGCTGCCATCATAATGGAGGAGATAGAAGATGGATCCTGCCTGCAGTTGGGCATCGGCGGACTGCCCAATGCGGTGGGGGAGTTGATTGCAAAAAGTGATCTTAAAGATCTGGGTGTCCACACAGAAATGCTGGTAGATTCATATGTTGATTTATATAACCAGGGAATGATCTCCGGAGCCAGGAAAACCATTGATAAGAATAAAATGGTCTATACATTTGCCATGGGTACCAACAAGGTATATGATTTCCTGGACAACAATCCTTTTTGTGCTTCCTATCCGGCTAATTACACCAACGACCCCCGGATCATAGGGTTGAATGATAAAGTGGTGGCCATTAATAATTGTCTGGAAGTTGATCTGTTTACGCAGGTTTGTTCAGAATCCGCCGGCACCAGGCAAATTTCGGGTACCGGGGGACAATTGGATTTTATTTTTGGAGCCTTCAATTCCCATGGGGGCAAAGGATTAATTTGCATGAATTCGACTTATACCGATAAGAAGGGGCAGATGCATTCACGGATAAAACCAACTTTATCACCGGGAGCAATCGTAACCGTGCCTCGTTCAATGAACCAATATATCGTGACAGAATACGGCATTGCTCAATTTAAAGGCAAGTCGACCTGGCAGAGGGCGGAAGCGTTAATTGGTATAGCTCATCCGGATTTCAGGGATGATTTGATCAAAGCAGCCCAGGAAATGAAAATCTGGCGGGCGACTAATAAAATAGACTAGAGTTTTTAAAGATTTGTTTCAATATTGAACCCGACCCAAAGTATGGTAGAATTTATTAATATGAATCATGCCAGGGAAGAGGGGGATAAGATGTCAATTATTGAAGCAATGAAGCTGGCCATTGAGGAAGAAGCCAGGGCGGCCAGAAGATACAGGGAATTAGCCGAAATGGCCGAGGATAATGAAACCAGATTGCTGTTTGAACAGCTGGCACTGGAGGAAGATGCCCACTATAAGAAATTAAGTGAAAGGTTGAAGGCCTTGAAGTTAATGGGGGATTGACCAGTATCCAGAGCCCGCAGGCAGCAGTTCATCCCAGCAGGAAACTGCTGAGGAGTATAATGACGAATATTAGTGCCAGTGGAATTACAGAGATGAGCAGGTCCTTTTTGGCCTGCTTATCTTCTTTATTTTGCAGATACTCACCGAGCAGATGGGTACAGTAGACAACATTTC
Organism: Syntrophomonadaceae bacterium; assembly: GCA_012515055.1. GTDB lineage: Bacteria > Bacillota > Syntrophomonadia > Syntrophomonadales > Syntrophomonadaceae > UBA1368. Next base: position 56,247 of record JAAYZA010000124.1, read on the forward strand.
CGGAAAACAAGAGCACAAATATCAATTGTATCCATCCGGGAACAGCATGATAGGCATCAACAGCCATGGCTTTCCACAGGGAGTGACTGTAGTAAGCTATAACAATGAATTCAATGGCAGCCGCTGACATCTGGAAGATAAGGCTTTGCTTCTGCAAGGTAGCATTTATCTCCAGCAAATCCCGGATTTTTTCCTGGGTATTTATATTCTGGCGGCTGTTCATGATCTGGACCTTGCTTTCCACTACATCAATAGCGGCCTGATGGTTTTGCAGGGAAATATCCAGTGCGGCAGAATTATTCTGTAAATGATCCAGACGCAAATTGAAAGGTGCCAGTATCTTATCAATCAATCCCGGGCCGGGGAGCAGGGCCTTTTCTTCTTCCAACTGGCGGGCGATAGCGGTAATCTGCGGTTTTATCCGGCGTATACCTTCAATTATCACATTTTTATTGCCGGCGGTGATCCCATATGATTTAGCCAGTTCATTTAATTGGGATTCCAGATCTTCTACCTGTTTCAGCTGGCTTTGCCGGGAGACCAGATCAGTATGCAAAATCACACTCAACCTTTTATCCAGAGCTTGTGTCTGCTTTTCGATGGCCATATGGCGTTCCCGATATAGATTGTCGATTAGATTTAATTGCAAAAGGCTGGCTTCGATTATGGGAAGGCCGCCGGCAAGAAATTTCTCGCTGATTTCATCCATCTCTGTCATCATACAAAGATACTGGGCATGCCCCCGGGGCCAGAATAATGTCTGCCGGGTTAAAACTCCGTTGATCATTTTTATTTGCAATGCTGCTTTTTTGTTTTTTAGCAGGCTGGCTTTTAGCTGGTCATAATCCTCATCATATGCGGCCCACACAGTAACTCTGCCCAAGAGATTATCAGTGTTCAGCATCGCTGCTGTTTCCAGCTCCTGTAATAAAGCTTCGTTATCTGCCGGGGGATAATCATTTCCTGACAAACGCACTGCCAGAATATTAATCTTATTATTTTTTAATTGCAAGAAACAGCTGCGGTCCTGCTCATCTGTGCTGTCCTGGCCCTGGATGCCCGAAGAGGATTGGCAGTAAATGCCGCGTTCCTGCAGGCGATTTTGAAAATCGACAATATACTCCGCGTCCTCTTCCAGATAAAAATAATAACGTATCAGATCTAAAGACAATGGCGGCCCCCCCGTTTTAATTGCAATAATGGCTTTATTTTAGCACAAATAGAACATAATGTAAGAAATTATAAAAGTTTCGGGGTGAATATATCGTGCAAATATTTAATCGGCATGCTAATATGTATATAGCATTACCATAATATGGATGATGGTATAACCATTGGAAGAATATTATCCCAATTTTAAATTATGGCCGGATTTTACAAATAATGCTCAACAGGAACCCTAAAAAACATGGTCAGATGAATCGCATCAATTTTTCCCTGCCCTGCTCTATCTCTCAATCATTTTCACGCCTATTTAAAGGGATGGTTAATACTGTAGAAGACTAGTCATATTGCCGTATGGCTGGTTTCGCATTCTTATGTCATAGTACGGCAGCAGCATATTGGCAATTGTCAGTACAAATGGAGAGAAGCAGTGTTAAAGGCAAGTAAATTCTTTAAATTAATCCCTGAAGACAATAAGGGCACTTCCTTGCTGGAAGTTCTGGCTGCCCTGGTTATTGTTGTACTTATTTTGCAGTTATTCCATATCATTTTATTTTCTGCCGATCAAACCCGGTTATCGGGACATATTACTTCCGCCAGCTATTATGCGGTGTCTTTGATAGAGTCTGTAAGGGCTGAAGGGAATGACAGCGGCTGTTATCAGATAGGTGTCGGGGATAGTTTTAACGGAATTTCGGCTCCGGCAGGGATGCAGACCTGTTTATCAATTACCCCGCTGGAGGAAAGTCCGCTTTTATTTTTCATAGAAGTTGAAGTCAGCTGGATGGACAAAGGGGTGCCGCGGCAGTTGGAAATAGCCAGTATTTTTCGAAGGGAACCTATGTGATATGGATGGGGAAAAAGGCATGACAGCCGTAGAAGTTCTTCTTACACTGGCATTATGGGTCATCATCATGGCATTGCTTTTAGCCATCCTTTTTTTCATGGCCCGGGGATATGAAGCCAGTGCCAGGGGGCTGGATGCCCAGTACAGTGCGCGCATGGTGGTTTTTAATATCAACAGGGATATCAGGAAGACTGAGACCATAGAACTTATAGGCAATGAAAAAATTATTTGCCGGGATAAGGATACCAGTGTTTCTTATTATATGGAAAAGGGAATCGTATACCGTCACGGCAAAGCTAAAATACCAATTGCGGAAAAAGTACTAAATTTGCGCTTTGATTGTCGGGATCAGTTAATTTATTATTCTGTTGCCACGGGTGATACCGATCACCAATATAATCTGGAAATCGTCTGCTGTCCCAGAAGATTGTTAGATTGATGGGTATTGGGTGGTTTAAATGCAGTTAAATGACCAAAAAGGTAGTATTCTAGTTTATTCTCTGCTGCTGCTGGTCTTTATGATCGCAATCTGTCTGGCCATGCAGAACTCTGCTATTTTGGAATATAAAATGAGTCTGTATGAACATCGGTCCAACCAGGCAAGGGAACTGGCTGAAGCAGCTGCCTGGATGACTCTGGAAGAAATAAACGAGATTTTACTGGCTGATTTTATTTATGAAAAAGAATTGCCCCGGCAAATCTCCCTGGCAGACGATTATATGGTTTTGGCCGGAGAAATGAATACTAATATCAGCAAAATTCAACTTGAACAGCAAACCCTTGATTATTGCATTTATAGCTATTCCAGCCAGGGTAGTTATAAAGGGGCGCAGAAAAACCTTTTTGTTGAAGTGCAAATATGTTTCGATGAATATTATGTCATAATCCCTGACCAGCCGATGATCTTCGTTTTTCGTGAATTTACCGATCGGGGCAGGTTTGTTTCTTTTGAAGAAATCAAGGAAACATGACACCGTGCTAATATGGTGTTTTACCGGGCAGGCTGGCTAGAAAGCCCGAAGTAATTGATATTTTCCTGTCGATTCATGCACCTGCCGGCACCTGCCGGCAAACCAAAGGAAAGTTTTCCAATCAGCAAATACAAATCCGGGTAAAGAATCTGCCGGCAGATAAATCAGACCGGGGATTTGTTTTTTTGCCGATAATTTTTAAATGTTTGCAGGTATTAGACTTATTATCGGCAGTCATGATAAAATGAATAAAAATTATAGTTAAAACCAAGGAGGACAGACATGCTGCGCCTGGAAAATCTATCATTTTCTGTTCACAACAATGGTGAAAGCAAATTGATCATATCCGATATCAATCTGGAGTTTAAACGAGGAAAATTGTACGGCATCACTGGTCCCAACGGCGGGGGCAAGACGACTCTGGCCAAGGTTATCATGGGGATCCTGCCGCATAGTTCCGGACATATCTATCTGGATGACAAAGATATCAGTCTGACCAATATAACGGAACGGGCCAATCTTGGTCTGGCTTATGCCTTTCAGCATCCCCCTCGTTTTAAGGGATTGACAATTGAAGACCTGGTTAAGATTGCCCAGCCTAAATTGAGTAATCTTTCGGTCAGGAAAAAAATGCGTGATGTGGGTTTATGCCCCGAAGATTACCTGGAGCGGGATATGGGATCCGCTCTCAGCGGCGGGGAAATGAAGCGGATTGAAATTCTGCAGGTTTTAGCCCGTAATGCGAAATTGGCTATTTTTGATGAACCCGAAGCGGGTGTTGATTTATGGACGATTCAAAGGCTGGTGGATATTATTGTGAGCAAGTATCATAATAATCCTGAAGCGGCAGCAGTTTTGATCACTCACAACCGCAATATACTGCCCATGTGTGACGAGATCCTGGTCATTGAAGAAGGCAGGATAAAGCACCAGGGACAGAGGGATTTGGTCTGGCCGCTGATCAGGGATGACATAATATGTCAGGTACAAGATACATGTGGAGGGGAAGAAATTATATGAAGCTGGAAGAACTGGACCAAAATTTACTCCATACCGTTAGCGATTTTAAAGATATCCCCACCGGGGCAGTTAATATTAGAAAAGACGGTAAGCCCATATATAGACATTCATCGCCTAATATAGAAATAAAGACCGGTGAAGGCGGTGGATTGGTGGTAGAAATCAAGCCGGGGACCAAAAACGAGACCGTCCACGCGCCGGTGATTCTTACCCAAACAGGAATTGATGACAAAGTTTTCAATCAGTTTATTGTGGGGGAAAATGCTGATGTGACCATAATAGCTGGCTGCGGGATCCATAATGACAGTCATGGACGCTCGAGTCATGAAGGCCTCCACGAGATCATTGTCAAGGAGGGCGCCCGCTTGAAATATGTGGAAAAACACTATGGTGAAGGCGGCGGCACCGGGGAAAAGGTCCTCTATCCCACCACCAGGATCGAGGTAATGAAAAATGCGGTGGTGGAAATTGAAACGGTGCAAATCGAGGGTGTTGATGATACTGTAAGGGTGACTGAAGCCCATATCCATGAAAAGGGCAGTCTGAAAGTGATGGAAAGGTTGATGACCAGCGGCCGGCAGAACGCAGTGTCCGATATCAAAATCTTTATTGAGGGTCAGGGAGGCAGCGGCCAGATCTTATCCCGTTCAGTGGGGAAAGACAACTCGACACAGGTGTTTAAAGCTGCATTAGTGGGCAGGAATGAATGCCAGGGTCATGTGGAATGTGATTCCATTATCATGGGCCAGGCGGTTATCAAGGCGGTGCCGGAATTGATAGCCGAGGACTCGGAAGCTGTCCTGACTCATGAAGCTGCCATCGGAAAGATCGCCGGGGAGCAGCTGATCAAGCTGATGTCACTGGGATTGACCGAAGAACAGGCAATCGATACGATTTTGGAAGGCTTTTTAAAATAGCATTGAATGGCGGTATAAGTGATGAATATCAATTTGTTTAAAACCTATGTGCGGGTAGTGGAAACGCAAAATCTATCCCGGACCGCAGAAGAGTTTGGTTTGTCACAGCCGGCAGTAACCAAGCAGATCCAGGCACTGGAAGATATATACGGGATCTTGCTCCTGGAACGTTCCGGACGCAAGCTGAAACCTACCGAGGCAGGGGAAACATTGTATGAACATGCCCGGGAAGTACTCAAGGTCATGGACCGCACCGCAAAAGCCATGGAAGAGATATCGGACAGCCGCAAAGGCAGTTTATGCCTGGGTGCCAGTACTATCCCCGGCCAATATATATTGCCCTATATCATTAAAAATTTTAAAGACCGGATGCCCAATATTGCCATCAGCATGGATATAGCTGATACGGATAAGATTGTTAATCTGGTGGCAGAACGGGAAATTGATGTAGGAATTGTGGGGGGCTGGGTCAATAATCGTAAAATAGAAGGCTATAGCTGGCTGGAGGATGACCTGGTGCTGATAGTGCCTGACAATCATCGCCTGGCCGCGGAGGAAAACAGCGGCAAAGGTGTCAAAGTGACTGATTTGCTCCATGATAGATGGATCTTTCGCGAAAAGGGTTCAGGGACCAGAAAAGCTGCAGAAGAATTGCTCCTCAGCAATGGCATCAGGAATGATGCTTTAAACATTTATCTCGAAGCGGGAAGTACGGAAGCGGTACTGGCAGCAGTGGAAGCAGGGATGGGTATCGCTATAATTTCCAGCTGGGCGGTCAAAAGGCTGGAGGGGCAGCGCAGGATTAAAGACATCATAATCGATGATGCTGCCGCCAAAAGGTATTTTTATGTGATATACCCCAAACAGAAATCCCGGCGGAAATCAGTAGAGGCCTTTCTCGATTATCTGAAACAATTAGATGGGATCCCTGGCCCCTAAGCAAAATCGCATATTTAAAGGATATTGCTGATGACCGGGATCACTTAAATGGAACGGATACTGATAATAACGGCCCCGCCTGACGTACTCAAGGACGTTCCAATGGCGGGGCTTCTTAGCTGCATTGATTGGTGAAGGTATTATCTGGTTTTATCTTTAGTTCTGCAGCCTCTTTCAGCTCCCGGTAAATAGCCCGGACCGCATATATTACGGCTATGGGAAAGTAAATAAAAGAAGCTTTTATTTTTCTTGATTTTATAAACCGAATGGATATAATAAATCTATTGTCTGCAAATAAATACGCTGGGGGTATCGATATGTTGCCATTACCGAAAAAATTTTTTGTTACTGCTGCCTCAGCAGAAGGAAGAACAGAATTGACTGCTTTTGATGGAGCTTTGCTGAAAGCCCGGGTGGGAAACACCAATTTGCTCAGGGTCAGCAGCATACTTCCGCCAGGCTGTGAATTTTGTCCCGAATTGGTCATACCTGAGGGAGCATTGCTGCCCATTGCTTATGGTGCCATTACCAGCACCGAGCCGGGACAATTGATTGCCGCCGCCGTAGGGGTGGGGATAAAAAAGAATAGTTTTGGTGTGATAATGGAGTATTCCGGCCATTGCAGCAAATCCGAGGCTGAAGCTGAGGTCAGGCAAATGGTTGAAGAGGCTTTCCTGATCAGGGGCCTGGAATTGGATGAAGTCAAAATTGCCAGTACTGAACATGTAGTGGAAAAGATCGGCTGTGCTTTTGCTGCTGTTCCGCTGTGGTACTAATATCCTGTTCCTGGATGCAATCCATATAAGGAGGAAATCAAATTGGATTTATGGGTAACTGAATATCAAACCCCCTCACTGGGCTTTGCCTGTAAAGTTAAAGAGACTCTGGCAGTTGAACAGACCCCCTTTCAGTATTTATCCATCGTGGATACGGAACAGTTTGGCCGGATGCTGCTTTTAGACGGCATGGTTATGACAACTGAAAAGGATGAATTTGTTTACCATGAAATGATCACCCAAATTGCGCTTAATTCCCATCCTCGCCCGGAACAGGTTTTAATCATCGGTGGCGGCGACGGCGGTGCCTTAAGAGAGGTGGTCAACCACCCCCTGGTGGAAAAAGGGACCCTGGTGGAAATAGATGCCCGGGTCGTGGAGAATTCCAAAATATATTTTCCGGAATTGTCCTGTTCTTTTCAATCTCCCCGGGCAGAAGTGATCATTGATGATGGGATCTCTTATGTAAAACAGCAAAAGGACAAATTTGATATTATCATAATTGACTCTACTGAACCGGTGGGACCTGCTGTACAGCTTTTTCAGCCCGAGTTTTACCAGGCCGTTTATGAGGCCCTTAAGGAAGATGGGATGCTGGTGGCCCAGAGCGAGTCACCTTTTTTCAATCAGGATATAATCAAAATGGTCAACGAAGGGGTCAAAATGGTTTTCCCCCTGACAAAACTCTATCTGGCTGCTGTACCCACATATCCCAGCGGACTGTGGAGCTTCACAGTGGGATCCAAAAAACATGACCCGGAGCTGGTGGTCAATAAACCCCAGAAACCATTAAAATATTATACCAGTGAAATACATCAGGCGGCTTTTAAACTGCCGGCTTTTGTGGGAGAGATCATTGGATAGGGATGGAAGAAATGGATATTATGGAAAAATATTTTGAAAAAAAAGCCCTGTTCATGGACAGCAGTCCGGATATTACTGCATGCAGTAAAGTGTTATTCGGCATACCCATGGATAGTACCGTCAGTTTTCGTCCTGGCACCAGAATGGCTCCCTACAGGATCAGGGAAGTTTCCGAAGGGATAGAGGAATTCAGTGTTTACCAGAGAAAGAGCCTGGCTGAACTGGGGTTTTATGATGCCGGCGATTTGATCATCCCTTTCGGGAATGTGGGGGAAACTCTTAAAAGGGCCGAAGCAGCAGCCGCCGATTTATTACAGCAGGGGAAAAAATTATTTGTCATGGGCGGGGAGCATCTGATTTCATGGCCCCTGATCAAGGCCTGCCATAAATTTTTTCCTGATCTGGCCGTTATACAGATGGATGCCCATGCTGATCTACGGGCAGATTATCTGGGGGAAAAAATGTCCCATGCCACAGTCATGCGGCAGGTGGCCGAGCAACTGGGGGAAAAACGGGTTTTTCAACTGGGTATCCGCTCAGCCACCCGGGAAGAACTGGAATACGCTGAACAAAAGACCCATCTTTATTTGGACCAGTTTCTTTCCGTTATTGCAGCAGTCAAAGCAAAACTGGGCGATCGCCCGGTTTATATATCAGTTGATATTGATGTGCTGGATCCTGCTTTTGCGCCGGGAACCGGCACACCGGAAGCAGGGGGGATAACCTCCCGGGAACTTCTGCAAGGATTACTGGAACTGCGAGATTTGAATGTGGTGGGATTCGATCTGGTGGAAATATCTCCTCCCTATGATCCTAATGATAATACTGCCATCCTGGGAGCCAAAATAATCAGAGAAGCATTGCTGGCTTACTGATCTTTGCCCCAGGATTAGTTTTATAAAGGTTGTTAAATCGCGAAGAAACAGTTTGCTTAATTTATAATGCCGGGGCAGCCCTGCAGAAAGACAGTTAATAAATGAAAAGAAGGTTGTGGGCAGGGATCCCGATGATGCTGTTTTTGCTTCTGGCTGGCTGCAGCAGGGGGAAACAATAAAACGGTAAAATTTAAATCACGGCAGGCAGCAGCCTTGTTATGCAGCATTTTGACTGAGGGCGGGCAATAATAATACAAATTAATTTTTTAGACCGGGTATTCCCGGTCTTTTTTGTTGGTGTCAGGGATCAATAGGCGGTGAGACCCTGGGGATAAATATAAATATCATTGCTGTCGGCCTTATTCTTAAAGGTAAATAGCTGCTTTAAAAATTCCCGGATGTTTTCGTGATCATCTTCACTGGCATCTTCAGGCAGGGAAAGGCGGAAAAGCGCCACGGGGACTTCCATCCAGTTTAAAAGTCTTAATTCCTGCAAACCTTCGTCTAAAAAAGCCAGTTCTGATAAAGGCAGAGAAAAAGGGGCCCTTGATTTGCTTTTAATATGGGTTTCCAGCAAGTCGATGAAGGCTTTAAGCTGCTCCTCTTTTTCCGGGCTGATGACATATTGAAATAAAACATCGTATAAGTTTTGGGCCAGAATAATCGAGGTCACATTGGGAAGCAGCAAATGGGTCTCGCTTGTTAAAAACTCCAGTGTAAATGGTTTGATCTGCATTTTGTTTCACTCCGTTTGTTAATATAGATAATCAAATTCTATCTGTTTCTGCCGGGACAGACAACTATTAATCAGTTACTCGCTTTTTTAAACAAATCATAATTATAAATACCGATACCGGACATTATAATCAAACTGCCCAGTACAAAGGACAAAGTGATCCCTTCCTGTAAAAACAGGAAGGCCCATAATATGGCCAGGGGCGGTTTGGCAAAGAAAATCAATGAGCCGGCGCCTGCGGGCAGAAATTTTAATCCGTAAAGAAACAAAACATAGGCGGCAATGGTGAGCATTATAGTAATATAAAGCATCTGGGGCAGAAGGGAAATGTCAAAACGCAGCAAAGGGATTTTCATTGCCAATAAAACCGGCATCAAAAACACGGCACCGATTATAAACGAGAAGCAGTTGACTACCATGCCCCCCAGTTTATCGGCGGTGGATTTAGCCAGAACAATATATAAACCATAACCGGCTGCTGACAGGAGGGCGGCTAAAATCCCGGTCAGATTGGTTGACTGGAAAAATATCTCCGTATAAAAAATGGACAGGATGCCGGCAACACCGAGGAAAAGCCCCGCCAGTTTCAATGGTGACAGGTGCTGGCGGTAAATGAGACGATCGAATAAATTGGCAAATATGGGGTTGGTGCAAAACAATACTGCCACCAGGCTGGCATTGATATACATCAGACTTAAATGCAGCAGGGAAATACTGAAGGTGACATTGATTATGCCCAGCAGGGATATTTTGAAAAGATCCCCGGGGGATATGACCTGCTTTTTTCTGGACATCGAAGCCAGGACCAGGGGTAACATTATCAACCCTGCGGCTAAAAAACGGACAAAATTGATCTGCAGGGGATGGATGCTGTAAGTTATGGTTTTGCTGATTAATTCCAGGGTGCTGAACAACAGAACCGTAAGGGCCAATGCCAGATACCCCAGCCGGGGGTTGTCAGATAACATGTAGAGTTTTACTCCTTTATTTACCATTTGTTTTTTGATATTAGAATTATTCTAAAGCATTGTCGAGCATTACCAACAATTCGGTCAGCTTATTCCTGGTGAGTATGCCTGACGCTGTTTAACAGCCCTATGTTAAAGGATAGCACTTTTGAACTATAAACCAAAGAAAGCATATAATTATAAGGTAATAAAATATAATCCATGATACACATTCTCATAAGCTTAATCCTGGATTACCCGTCCGGGAACGGGGGAACCACTTTTGGGGTGAATCCGGTATGAACCGGTAGGGCGCCCTGGCCCAAATCCGACAGCTAACCTCGTAAGCAATTCACTAGGGGAGAATGGGGATCATAGCTTTCTTCATAATCTTAATTCTTGGTTTAAAGCAAAAATGCATCCTCAATTTTCTTTATATGTAAAACTCTTGTGTATCAGCCCAGATGCTAAGCATTTTATGGGCTTTTATTGTCATGGGTTCAGATGCAGTTTCCAGTGTATTACCGATCTTCGAAGGGGGATGGAAATGACAAAAATAACAATCAATAATCTTACTAAAATTTATGGGAACAACCCCGAAAAAGCCCTTGAGCTGATGGATAAAGGTTTTAGCAACAGTGATATCCGCCAGGAAACCAAACAGGTGGTCGGGGTCAGGGAAACCAGTTTTACCGTTGATGAAGGGGAAAGTTTTGTCATCATGGGTCTTTCCGGCAGCGGCAAGTCGACCTTGCTAAGATGCATAAATATGCTTATCGCTCCTTCCCGGGGTGAGATACTCATCGACGGTGAGGATGTTACGCGGGTTTCCGGTGATAGATTGATGCAATTGCGCCGGAAAAAAATGAGCATGATATTTCAAAAATTTGCTTTACTGCCTAACCGGAGGATATTGGACAATGTTGCCTATGGTCTGGAAATCCAGAATCTGACCCGGAACCAGCGCTACGAAAAAGCCCGGGAGGCCATTGCCATGGTCGGTTTGCAGGAATGGGAAGATGCTTATCCCCATAGCCTGAGCGGCGGTATGCAGCAAAGAGTAGGTATTGCCAGAGCTCTGGCCACTGACCCGGATATCCTGCTGATGGATGAACCTTTCAGTGCCCTTGATCCATTGATCAGGCAGGATATGCAGGATGATCTGCTGGCATTGCAGCAGAAGCTCCGCAAAACCATTATTTTTATAACCCATGACCTGGATGAAGCTCTTAAAATAGGGGATAACATTGCCCTGATGAAGGATGGGGAGATTGTGCAAAGCGGCAGTCCGGAAGATATATTATTATCACCTTCTTCTGATTACGTGGCCCGTTTTGTGGAAAACATCAATTGGACCCGGGCTCTTACTGCTTCAGCGGTAATGGTCAAACCCCGGGTAGTAATGTACCCCAAAGATGGCCCTATGATGGCCCTGCGAAACATGGAAAGGCATGGCATTTCCAGCTTATTTGTCACTGACCGCTCGGGGGGCTTAATTGGTTATATAACCGCCGAGGATGCTTACAACGCGGTTGAAAACGGTATCAAACAGCTTGATGGCATTATTCAGAAGGATATGCCTGTTTCTTCCCCGGATACGGTTTTGTCTGATTTGCTGGAAATTATGGCCAATACCAAAGTGCCGATGGCCATAGTGAATGAGAGCAATGAATTAAAAGGTGTTCTGGTAAGAGGTTCGGTTATTGCCGGCCTGGCCGGGTCCAGAAGGGAAGCAGGTGAATAGGATGGTGGAGAACATTATTTTTAGTATTACCGCTTATTTTACTGATAAAATTCCCCGAATCCCTCTGGGCAGATGGACTGACCAGGCCATTGAATTCCTGCAGATCCATTGCCGTGATTCTACCAAGGCCATCTCGGATTTTCTGGAAATAATGATCAAAGGCCTCCAGGAAGGTTTGATCAGCATTCCAATTTTGCTGATGATTTTAGCGGTGGCTGCCGTTGCCTGGAAGTCAGCCGGCAGGAAAGTTGCTATATTCAGCCTGGTGGGGCTTTTGTTCATCTGGAATATTGGCCTGTGGAATGTTACCATGCAGACACTGGCCATGGTTTTAGCCGCTGTTTTTATGTGTGTTTTATTGGGAGTGCCCCTGGGGATATTGATGGCCAAAAACTTGACTGCTTATCGAATCATCGCACCAGTCCTTGATTTCATGCAAACATTGCCGGCCTTCGTTTATCTGCTGCCCGCCATTCCATTTTTCGGTCTGGGGGTAGTGCCGGCGGTAATAACAACTTTGATTTTTGCCATGCCGCCTGTTATCAGGCTGACCTATCTTGGGCTCATACAGGTCCCGGAAGAATTGATGGAACTGGGGAAATCCTTTGGCTCTACTTTTTTCCAGATGCTGTTTAAAATAGAGCTTCCCCTTGCCAGGTCAACTATCATGGCGGGGATCAACCAGTGCATCATGCTGTCACTTTCCATGGTGGTCATTGCTGCCATGATTGGTGCTAAAGGCCTGGGCGGGGTGGTCTGGACAGCTATTCAAACCCTTAATATGGGGATGGGCTTTGAAGCTGGAGTAGCTATCGTTATTTTAGCTATCATTCTGGACAGGATCACCAGCAGTCTGGGTAATTCACAAGGAAAGGAAGGGTAGGGAACACAAAAAAAGGAGAAAACGAAAGGATGGGGAAAAATGAAAAAATTCTTTAACCGTAAGTTTGTTACAGCTATTGCTGTTATTACTATTCTGGCCTTCGGCATCGCCGGCTGCGGGGATAGTTCTGGTGTGACCTCTGATTCGAAGCTGCAGGCAGATAAAGAAGTTCGTCTGCTCTATGTACAATGGGCCTGTGCCTCTGCAACGACACATATTGCCGCCGATATCATGGAAAATTATATGGGTTACAAGGTGGAAACCATGGACGTAGCAGCTGCTGCCATGTATCAGGGCCTGGCCAGCAAGGAAGCAGACGCGATTTTCTGTTCCTGGCTGCCTTTGACCCATGGTGATTACATGAAACAATTGGGTGACCAGTTAGAAGATCTGGGGCCGAATATGGAAGGGGCTAAAATCGGTCTGGTGGTGCCGGAATATGTCACCATCGATTCCATAGAAGAAATGAATTCTGTTAAAGATAATTTCAAGGGTCAAATCATCGGCATTGATCCCGGAGCCGGTATCATGCAAGCCTCTGAAAATGCTTTGACAGATTATGATCTGGATTACGAATTGGTGGAAGGCAGTGAAGGGACTATGATCATGTCACTGAAAGAAGCCATTGCAGATGAAAAATGGATCGCCGTAACGGGATGGACTC
>JAAYZA010000290.1 GCA_012515055.1 Syntrophomonadaceae bacterium
AACATACCGGGCGCCGTTTCAGGAATCAGAAATTCGATGACGTAATCACCTTTCCCATCTGCTTTACCAGAATCGAAGAAGATGATGCTCTTACCCTCATCCACCACTTTGATGGGTACCCATGAGTCCGGCGATGTCTTGCCTGTTACAACGATAGTTTCTCCAACTTCTGCCGTGGTTTTATCCACAGATATGCTTATGGAACTGTCAGCCAGTGCCACGGGAACGCATATCATAAGCAATAAAACCATTTGAAAAAAGATCAATATACTGCGCTTCATCCTCTTATCCCTTCCTCACTCAAATCATGGAATATCCCGATACTATCTCATTAACAACAAAGTAATACCGGATGCTGAACTAAACCAGCCCCGGCCTTTTTCTTATTCTCAAACGATACATCAGCAATCCAGCCAATAAAACCAGCAGCATTGCCATCAATGCAGGATGATATACCAGATAAACTATCGCTATTATTGGTGCAAGCAATACTTTGACCAGAGTTTTCAGTCCCTGATCAGCAGCAATCATATCTGCAATGGGCGGCGAAAGCTGATAATACAGCTTCACAAAAGCCGTACCTGTAGAATTGGTCAGTAAGTGCTGATCACGAAAATCTCTCAGCAAAGCTACCGGCCATGTGTACTTGGAACCAAAAGCAGCCGTGGCAATAAAACATTCATCGATCCCTTTGATAGTTATGGTTTTATAAATTACATGTCTGCCCTTGCCGGCCGTGATGGTCAGGATGCCTTCCGCATTTTCGGGAATAAGGATATCAAAATTGTAATCTCCTTCTGCATCCACTGTCTCTGCACCGGAAAGCAAAATATTCCCCTTTTCATCTTCCAAAACATATGGAACCTGGTCACCAGGCAGAGCTGTGCCGGAAGCTTCAATAACAGCACCAGCAACGACTCTTTCTTTGCTCAGATTCAGACTGAAGTCTTCTACAACATAAAGACTCTGAGAAGCTATGCGTCCTTCTTCACCAACCATTACTTCCATATCACCCGATACATTCTCTGGTATGGGTAATTCGAAGTTGAAATCGCCCTGAGGATCAGCCTGTGCGATCCCGGAGATCAACACATTGCCTTCCTCATCCACTATCTGGAAAGGCACCATGGTATCGGGTAAAGTTCTCCCCGTACCTGTGATAGTATCGCCGGCAAAAGCAGATGAATCACTTAAAGAGAAACTTATTTCCTTGCCAACATTTATGTCCTGCCGGGCAATATCGCTGCCTTCCCCCACAATGACTGTCAACACCCCAGAGACATCTCCCGGTATGACGAATTCAATACTGTAATCACCTTCGGCATCTGCCTTTCCCGCATCAAACAGCAACAAATTACCCCATTCATCAACAATTTTGATGGGGACCCAGGCTTCTGGAGCTGTCTTGCCCGAAGCTACAACACTTTCACCCGCGAGAGCAGCGGTTTTACTCAGTTCAAGAGTGATCCCCCACTCTATATGAATATCCTGCCGGGCAACATTGCTGCCTTCTCCCACGATGACTGTCAATACGCCGGAAACATCATCAGGTATGATGAAACTTATGCTGTATTTTCCTGCAGCGTCTGCCTTGTGACTGTCAAAAAGCACTATATTGCCTTGATCATCGATTATTTTAATGGGAACCCAGGCACCTGATGCTGTTTCACCTGAAGCAATAATACTATCACCAGCGTTGGCAATGGTTTTGCTCAATACAAGGGTGATCTTTGCCCCTATATAAATATCCTCCCGGGCAACATCACTACCTTCTCCCACAATGACAGTTAATACACCGGAAACATCATCAGGTATGATGAAATCAATGCTGTAATTCCCTGCGGCGTCTGCCTTGTCACTGTCAAAAAATACTATTTCGCCTGCCTCATCTATTATTTTAATGGGGACCCAGGCATCTGGTGCTGTCTGCCCTGAAGCAGTTATTTGATCACCAACAACAGCCGTAGTTCCACTTAGCTCCAGTGTTATCGGCAACTTTTCCTCTTCTTCGTTCCCCTGCATCTGTTCTTTATCCAATACATAGGTTTCAATAAGGCTGCCATCAGGATATCTGGAAGTCATTGTCAGTACATCACCATCCAGCTCCAGGACCTGGTAGTTGTTGCCATGTTCCTGTCTGGCAATATATGGATACCCTGGCCCCAGATTATAGAATTTGGAACCTGAATTTCCTATTACATAGACTACTCCATAGGAGTTTTCCATTACCTGTCCCTGATAAATAGGAAAGGTACGCATATATACATGCTGATGTCCGACAAAAACCATATCCACTTGATTTTCCTCGAAGATGGGTACCCAATGTTCCCTCAGAGCATCAGCAACGGGTTTGCCATCATCAAAATTTTGATAGGGAGGATGATGGAACATGGCAAACTTCCATTTCTTGTCGGTAGCTTGCAAATCAGCCTGCAGCCATTGTTTTATCGCAGGAGTAGTGACGTTGCTGCTGTCCAATACTGTGAAATGGGCATCACCATAGTCAAAAGAATAAAATATATCAGTATAGCCTGCAGGACCATTGTCCGGCAAAGCAAAGAAATCAGTAAAAAGTTCCTTGTCATGGTTGCCTTTGGCAGGCATCATAGGTATTTGTGAGAAAACACCGGTGGCCGCCGTCAAAAATTCGCTCCATTCCGTACAATCACGCCCACCAGTGATCAGATCGCCTCCGATCAGACCAAACCTGATCTGAGGATTATCAGCATAAATGTTTTCGATCAGATCGCCCCAGTCATCATAGCCTTCCTGAACATCACCCAGATACAAAAAAGTAAAATCATCCCCGCCGCCGGCAGTTCTGAAGGATCTCACTCCGCTCCAGGCATCTTCACTGCCCACACGATAGACATAAGATGTATCCGGGGTCAGGTTAGTAAGCACAACTGAAAAACGATATTGTTCACAATCAGCAAAGTTTTCTCTCGCCGCTGCTGCACTGGAAGCTTCAGCGAAATCACCATCATAATCTGTTTTTTTCATATATTTTATTGTATTGGCATCACTTTCTGGTGACAACCAGGTTATGGCCTGAGAAGTGGTCGGGTCCTGAGACCAAGTCAAAATGATCTGTTCCTCTGCCCCTGTATCTGCCCAGGCATTGGCCGGGACAAAACACAGAGAAAGAGTTATCAGGAAAAATAAGGCCAGGAAGCCAATCCGCCCGACTCCCCTTTTTTTATGGAAGCCAAATTTTAAATTCATAAGCAGGTGCTCCTTTGTCCAGTACTTAAAGAGACAGGGTCGGGCAAAACCCTATGGCGCATTTATCGCCTGGGTTTTGCCCCACTCTTTTACTGTCTCATCACATCAACACTAATGTTATTGCAGCATTACCGGGTTACGATCAACATCATTGGTCAATTCATCTACAATGTAAACCCGAACAATATCTCCGGCTGTCACGTTGAAGCCTGCCTTCGCAGTACCAACCAGGTCAAAATCAGCTCTGGTAGCGTTTATCTGCAGTTGGCTGCCATTCCTCATATGGGTAAAGACTACCGTTTCATTTCCACTATGAGAAACGATGGGGGCAATATCCACTGTGAAATAGTTTAATCCAGTGATTCCAGCATTGACAGTCATTGTCTTTATGCCTGCCGGAGTTTCACCTATGGTATAGGTCGGATCTGCTGCTGGAGCAACAGAATATTTTGCTGCGCCTGCAGCAACAGGCACCAGTTTGATACTGGCTATATTGCCAATCGACATCTTCCCGCTCACAGCCGGACCGACCAATTTCAAAGGCCAGTTGCTGTCTGCATCAGTCATGAGAAGTCCGTCAACAGTATTGGCAACAAGGAAGTCCAGGTTGCGGGCGATTTCAGTGCTGTCGATAGTTACTGTAAAACCGTCTTCGGCAGCAATCACTACCTGGTAAGCACCAGACGCAGCCAGATCAGCATTGAAAGCATAACTGGAATGTTGGTCCGCGTCATCGACAAATCCAACCAGAAGCCACAGAGGCATACCTCCCCAGACCCGGCCATCAGAATCGGTATAAGTTTTCTTATGATCGGCTCCAAAAGTACAGGTCAGTGCATCTTCAAAATAGTTTTTGCTGATCTCTTTGTGAAGCCCGCCTTCCATTTCCAAGCCGTCCAGTTCCAATGTCCAATCCTCTACAGGCACGGAGTAAACCCTTATTTCGTTGATATATTTAGGCGATACTCCTGCACAGGATGGATACATCACATCACCATAATAATAATGCCAGTAAGGTTCCGGTAGTGATTCATGCATGTCCCACTGACCATAAATGGTATCTTCCGGGGTAAAGAAAAGTCTCATCCCATCCTTGTAATCCGGTACATATTGTCCATCAGCATACCAGGCGAGAACGGCTTCACCCTGGCGGGCAAAAACTGCCGGGTCAGGATGAATGGAAGAATAAGGCATGGTGGTTACCCAGCCATCCTTGGCAACAAAATCAACATCTGTACCGGTACCCATGCCACCCACCAGGCCCACAAGATCCCTTACCAGAGTTCCTTTTATCGCGTTGGCGACTTTAAAGCCACCTACAGTTTCATCATCCGGACTCCAGATATCATCCGGGTTGTTGGTGATTCCCTGGTATTTGTAAACAGTTTCACCATCACCATAGACATCGAACCTATCCATCATGTCCAGATAATTCAGAGTAATTTCGTCTACTACAGTCACGCCATCTTGGCCTAATTTAACAATACGCAGATCAGGAATGATACCGCTTCCACCCGTGGCGAAGGAAGTGAGCTTGATTTCTACAATATTGCCAACACTCAGACCGCCCAGTTTTCCACCTTCACCTGCAACACCCGGACCAACCAGACGTAGGGGCCAGGAATCGGTAAGATAGGCGCCATTGACTTTATTGGCCACGATATAGTTATTGTTCTTATTGATATCTTTACTATCCAGATCGATGCTATAGCCATCAGACGCTTTCACAATGATTTTATACCCATCAAGTGCCTGTGGGAAGTCATAACTGTGCGGTTTGCGGTCATCTACCCAGCCCGCCAGCAGCCACAGGGGCATACCAGACCATTCATTACCCTCACCATCAGTCCATGTTGCCAGATGACCTGAATCAGGACAGTAGGCTCCTGTTTCAAATTCCTCCTGGGGCATCACATCAGTGATTTTACCTTTCAAAGACAAGTTCCAGCTGCCTTCTGCTGCCGGAGGAGTCTGCAATTCAGGAATTTCGATCATGGCAATCTGCCCTACCGCCATTCCCTTGAGCACACCCTCTCCATCGGTAACACCATCTCCTACCAGACGCAGAGGTGCTAAATTTTCCGGCAAGGGTTCGCCATTCATTTTGTTGGCTACGATATAATCGTTGCTGTTAGCCACATCAGCACCAGCAAAGGTTTTGCTGAATCCATCCCCAGCAGAGACCTTAACAGTATAACCAGCTGCCAGAGACTCATCGAAGGTCCAATGGTTACCAGTCATCTCAAGGTCATCTACAGCTCCTAAAAGCACCCATAAGGGTATCCCGGACCATTCATTGCCGTCGATATCGGTCCATTTTGCATCATGCAGGCATTTGGTTGCTTCTTCGAATTCTTCCTGAGTGATGGTATCACCAATGTCACCCAGCAGTTCCAATGTCCATCCTGCCTGAGGTTCCGGCAGACCGGACAATTCGATGCGCACTATATTACCTACCTGCTGCCCGCCGGCGATTGCAGAACCTTTCAGATGAAGAGGCCAGCAACCCTTGTCAGATTCAGTCTTCAAAGGCAGTGGTTCGCCATTAAGAGTATTGGCAATAATATAAGCATCACTGCGAGCAATGTCTTTACTGCTCAAGGTTGTAGACCAGCCGTCACCGGCTATTATTTTGATTTCATAATCCTGGGCAGCCAATTCATCATTGAAATTGATATGCTTATTGCCCATATCAGGATTATCATCCACCATACCTATCAGGAGCCATAAAGGCACACCAGCCCAGACATTGCCTTCTTCATCCGTCCAGGAGGCCCGGTGGGTTTCACGGCATAACAGACCCTCTTCGAAATAATCCCGGCTGACATTTTCGTCCCTGGCTCCAGTAAGCTGGAGTGTCCATTCAGTAGGAGCCTCGCCAGTTACTGCAACCATCTTAACTGCCGCGGTAGCCGCTGCCTTGACTGCAGCAAGATCAGCTGAGTCGACTCCAGCTGCGTAGTAGTATTCAACTCTGTCTCCTTCGAAAAGTTCAACTTTGTTCAGGGCATCTTTGACGTCTGCGTAACCGTCTTTAAAGACATCGTTTACATATGCCCGCCATTGGCTGCCACTCTTTACATAAGGATAATCACCAATATCATCCAATAAGAGTATGCCGCTATCGCCCCATTTCTTGTCGGAAGCCTTATAAGTAAAACCTTTGGCTATCGATGCGGCATGTAAAGCTCCCAGAGGTGTGTTCTGGTCAATGGGATACTGATTGGAACCTACGGTTATGGTAAAGGTTCCACCCGGATCAAGAGCAACATTTCCAGCAAATAGAACATCCGCTGCCGATGTGGATGCAACTGTTTTCACCGCTGCAGTTGCTGCTGCCTTAACGGCATCCAGATCGTTCTTATCAGTATCTTTGTGAACATAATAGAATTCAACCTTATCACCATCAATCAGTTCTATCATGTTCAAGGCATCAGCAACCGCATCATAACCATCCTTGAAAACACCGTTTACATAGGCGTTCCAGCGACTGCCATTTTTCTCATAGGGATATGCCCCAATGTCGTCCAACAGAAGTATTCCACTATCTTCCCACTTTTTAGCAGATGCCGCATAAGTAAATCCACCGGCTCTCGCAGCATTTTCCAGGGCTCCCAGTGGGGTAGCCTGACCTATTGTATACTCCTGACCGCCAATAGTCACTGTATAGGTTCCGCTGGGATCCAGATCAACTGTTCCGTCAAACAGAACATCCATTGTAGAAGGAACCTCAATGGAGGCAATCGTCTTTACTGCTGCAGTTGCAGCTGCCTTTATTGCATTGAGATCGGTGGGATCTGAGACACCCGCTGCATAATAGAATTCGACCTTATCACCATCAGCCAGTTCAATAACATTTAATCCAGCTGGGTTGTTCTGGTAACCATCTTTATAGACATCATTGACATATGCAAACCAGTTACCAGGAGTGTTACGCAAATAGCTGCCTACATCATCCAGCAAAAGTACCTGGTCGTAGGACCAGCGTTTATCGGACAAGGCGTAGGTAAAATCTCCGGTTTCTGCCGCTGCCTGCAGAGCGCCCAGTGGGGTGTTTTCATTGACCGGATAGTCATTACCCTTAATAGTCACTGTAAAAGTTCCCTCTGGATCCAATACAACTGTCCCTTCATAGAGGACATCAATTTGCGGCTCAGCAGGGGGCTCTTCATCAGTCAAAATATTGATCTGAGAAACTTTCTGCACCGACAGACCAGTGGTAGTCGGGTGAGTGTTATTGTAATAATACCAGTACTTCGAATCGGCAGCTTCCCGCCATTCCCAGTTACCAAACACATGGTAAAGACCCGGACCGTCTGGTCCATCTTCTTTTTCTGAAGCTCCGGCAAACCAAACCAGGCGCATTCCGTCACTATAACCAGTGTCGGGATATTTGCCATCACTCCACCAGGCTATTGCCATGGGGCCTTCCCGGTCAGCATCGTATTCATAAACATTCTCATAAGCAAATTTCTTTTTAAAACCGTCTATAGCTTTTATCTCTAATTCCTGGCCTGGGTCCATACCTCCTACCAGGTCACACAGGTCGGCTAAATTTGTGCCCTTAACGGCTCCCATATCCTTATCGGCCCAGTTCGTGTCTTCCTCCTGGTTCCAGCGAAGCATTTCCTGGGTCTCCGGATCTGGGTCATCTATAAAAACCGGTCCCTGGCAATAATAACGGGTTACCCCATCTCCTAATATATCCAGGTTTTCCTCCAGAAAGTGGTAATCGACCGTAACCTGCTCCAGTACGGTTTTGCCATCACTGGCCAATCTGCTGATGGTAAGTTCAGTGGTAGCCGCACTGGCTGTTTCGGGCATCATCAGGCCCATACACTGGAAAAGGAATACAAAGGCCAATGCGATTGTTATGCCTTTTCCCCATCTTTTTTGCTTTAAAAACATATTTACGCTCCTTCCCCTATATCTTTCGAATCAAATCTGATCCAATAATAGCAGGCAATCCCAATCCTGTTTCTCTCTTTCCCCTCCTTTGATAGCTGCAAAAACTCCCTCTTTTCACAGCCAATAAAAAATTCGACCGCCAGAAGCCAGCCGAATACATTTATCCGTTTTGGCTCCTTTCCAACTTGGGAGGCACATCTGTTTCCCGATGTACCCTGCCGGTCTGCTGCCATGACTTTAAGCTTTAGGCACACAAACTCGGAGCAATATTATTTTACCGGGTGATCAATATCTGACCGGTATCCGGATCATATATCACCTCCGCTTCCAGTGTCTCACTTACAAATCTTAAAGGTATAAATGTGCGTCCAGGAGGCATTATTGCCGGGGCGCAGTCAATAGTCCGCTCTATCCCATTAACAAACACTATAGTAGAATCTATAACAAGAATGATTTCCTTATCACCCTGATTGACAGTGACTTTCTGACTCTCAGGATCCCACTCCACTTCAGCCCCCAGTGCTTCACCGATAAAGCGCAATGGTACCAGAGTGCGCCCAACCTTAGGGTTTAAAAAAGGTTCGGCGTCCAGAGCAGAGGCAACTCCATTGATACTGGCTTTTTTCGTACCGATGCCCAGATTGATGAGTAGTTTTATATCCTCCACTGTTTCTTCACCAACCCGGTATGTAAAAGTTGACACATCACTGTTTAACTTGCCGGGGCCGATAGTTATTGCCTTGATGGTGGTGTCTTCATCAATAGGTCCTAAGGGATGATTTATCCTGCCTAAAACATCTGCCCGGGCTGTCCACCATCTGCTGGCAATCCAATTATATACAGGACTATACATGGTCGGGTCACTGCCATCGGTTGTATAGTGGATTTTATCATCATCACTGTTTATATTACTTAAAGCTACCATAGTCCCAGGATAGACTATGCCACTATCAGGATTTGCCCTGGGGGCGTCCCATTTTTCTGGTTCGCTGGTTAAAACCTCGATTTTATTCAGGTATTTAACAAACAAATTACCAGTCTGTTCA
>JAAYZA010000043.1 GCA_012515055.1 Syntrophomonadaceae bacterium
AATAATTGAGTATGAAACTTATAACGGATAATACCAGGGCACTTAGAATGGCGGCGCCGAAGCCCGTGACTTCAAAACCTTTGACTGTAACTGCTGTCAGCCAGAACATAAAACCATTTATGACCAGTGTGAACAAGCCCAGTGTCAATACATTCAAAGGCAGTGTCAATAGGACCAGGACCGGTCGGATAATGGCATTTACAATGCCCAGGAAAATCGAGCCCACTATAGCTCCCCAAATGGTCAGTTCGAACCCGGTGATCAATTGTGCGGTGATGAGTATCGCAATGATATACAATAACCATCTTAGCAGCCAACCTTTCAAAATTGTTTCCCCCTTTCAATTGAGCAAATAATCCTGCTGGTTAATAATTATTTTACCATAAATTATGACAAATCATTATTTAATAAATGGGGATTATCTGTTTCTGGATGGAAATACTCGAAAACTGCTGCCGCTGCCCCTTTACTCATGCCCGGGACCGCGGCTAAAGACTCCCGACTGGCCTGACGGATGCGGCTTACGGAGCCGAAACTTTTAAGCAAAGCTTTTTTGCGGGCTGCCCCGATCCCCTTTATTTCATCCAGCTCCGAGGCGGCCAGTTTCTTGCTGCGCCTGGCCTGATGATGCTGCAGGGCAAAACGATGGGCTTCATCCCGGAGCCGCTGCAACAGTCGCAAACCTTCATCGCGGGCCTTTAATCTCATTGGTTCACTGCTGCCCGGTATCCATATTTCTTCCTTTTTTTCCGCCAGACCAAAAACCGGGATATCAGCTTCCAGGCTGTTTAAAACGGCCTGGGCACTGTTGGCCTGCCCCAGGCCCCCATCGATTATGATCAGATCCGGCAGGGGGAGGAAGGCCGGATTGCCTTCTGCGGCCTGTTGGAAGCGCCGGGCCAGTGTTTCTCGCAGCGAGGCATAATCATCATTTTGCTCGTTTTTTATTTTAAAGCGGCGGTAGGCCTTTTTATCGGCTGCGCCATCAGTAAAAACCACCAGGGACGCTACTGTGTCAGTTCCCGACAAATGAGAAATATCATAGCATTCGATCTGCTGGGGGATCACTTCCAGCTGCAAAACTTCACTTAAATGCAGCAGGGCATTCCAATTTTTCAGGCTTTGCTGATATTTTTCTTCCCACAGGGCGGCGGCATTTTCCTCTGCCCGGTGCAAAAGATGTTTCTTATCTCCCTGACGGGGTATTTTTATCCGGGTGCGGCGCCCGGTTTGGCTGCTCAGCCAGGATTCCAGCAGTTCCGCATCGTCCGGCAGCTGGTTTACCAGGATCTCCCGGGGAATATCCTGGCTGTTATCATAATATTGACGGATAAAAAAATCTATGACTTCACTGCTTTTTTCATCGATGGCCTGTTTGAGCCAGAAAAATTCCTTGCCGGAAACCAAACCCCCGCGGATCCTCAGTACCAGGAGCAAATTTTCGCGTTCACCGGCTATTTGAACAATGATATCTAAATCATAGGGAGTGTCAAAGGCTATTTTCTGTTCGGCAGCGATTTTTTTGATATGGCCGATCTGATCCCGCCAGGCAGCGGCTTTCTCGTATTCCAAACCAGCGGCAGCCGCTGCCATCCTTTTTTCACATTCTTTAATAATGGGGTGATGGCGTCCTTCCAGAAAGGCTATGATATTTTCTACCTGTTCCCGATAGTCTTCTGCTGATATTTTATCCCGGCAGGGTGCCGGACATCTGCCCATATCATAATTCAAACAGGGCCGCTGGCGGCGCTGCAGATTCCGGCAGGTCCGCAGGGGATAGATTTCCGCCAATACCTTTAAAACGGCCTTCAATGAGGTGACATCAGTGTAGGGACCAAAATAGCGTGAAACGCCGTCTTTGGCTTCCCGGGTGATGACCGCCCGGGGAAATTTTTCCCCAATCGTAACTTTTACATAGGGATAGGTCTTGTCATCGCGGAGATCGATATTATACCGGGGCTGCCGGGCCTTGATAAGATCATTTTCCAGGATCAGGGCCTCCACTTCGGTGCCGGTGACGATGTAATCAAAATCTGCCACCCGGGCCATCATGGCCTGGACTTTGGGGTCCAATTTATCCCGGGTCTGAAAATAGGAGCGCATCCGATTACGCAGGGCTTTGGCCTTACCTATATAAATGACCTGTCCCTCTTTATCCTTGAATAAATATACACCCGGTTTAAGGGGCACCTTTTTCAGCCGCTCTTTAAGCACATTGACCTCCGTAAACTGAACCTTTTATCAACAGGAACTGCCGGCCAGGGGACCGGTATCCATATGGGCAGAGGACAGAACCTCTTTAAGATACAGGGCGGTATAAGACCCCGGGCAGGAAGCGATTTCTTCCGGTGTCCCGGCTGCTATCACACTGCCGCCTTCATCTCCTCCCTCGGGGCCCAGATCAATGATGTGGTCGGCAGATTTGATGACATCCAGATTATGTTCGATGACTAAAACCGTGTTGCCATTATCCACTAACCGGTTTAAGACCCCCAGCAAATGCCGGACATCTTCTTTATGCAATCCGGTGGTGGGCTCATCCAGTATATAAAGGGTCTGGCCCGTTGACCTTTTGGAGAGTTCCGTGGCCAGTTTTACCCGCTGGGCTTCGCCGCCGGACAGGGTGGGTGCCGGTTGTCCCAGGCGGATGTACCCCAGACCCACATCCTGGAGCACTTTCATTTTACGGAAGACCCGGGGGATATTGGCGAAGACCTCCACTGCTTCATCAACGGTCATCTGCAGGATTTCGGCGATATTATGTCCTTTATATTTTACTTCCAGTGTCTCCCGGTTGTAGCGTTTGCCTTTGCACACCTCACAGGGTATATAGACATCGGGGAGAAAATGCATGGCGATCTTTATTATGCCATCACCGGAACAGGCTTCACATCTGCCCCCCCGGACATTGAAACTGAAGCGTCCCGGCTTATACCCCCGCATACGGGCTTCCGCCGTTTCAGAAAATAATTCCCTGATACCGTCAAAGGCCCCGGTATAAGTCGCGGGGTTGGAACGGGGTGTCCGGCCGATGGGTGATTGATCTATACTGATGACTTTATCCAGATACTGGACACCGGTGATTTCCCGGTGTTTACCGGGACGATGCCGCCCGCCGTGAAGTTTTTTCATTAACCCGGGGTAAATGATATCACCTACCAGGGTGCTTTTTCCTGAGCCTGATACACCGGTTATAACTACCATTTGCCCCAGGGGAACAGCCACGTCGATACTTTTTAAATTGTTCTGGGCAGCCCCCTTGATGGTCAAAAACTTCCCGCTGCCCGGGCGGCGGGTTTCCGGCACCGGAATTTCTCTGATCCCAGCCAGATATTGCCCGGTGAGGGAGGCCGGCGTTTTCACGATATCCTCCAGTGAACCCTGGGCAACGATCTCTCCGCCAAGACGGCCGGCCAGGGGCCCGATGTCAACGATGTGGTCGGCAGCCCGGATGGTGTCTTCATCATGTTCCACCACAATAACAGTGTTGCCCAGATCGCGCAGTCTTTTCAAAGTGGCCAGGAGACGTTCATTGTCCCGGGGATGTAAACCGATACTGGGCTCATCTAAAACATATAAGACCCCCATCAGACTGGTCCCCACCTGGGTGGCCAGGCGGATGCGCTGTGCTTCCCCGCCGGAAAGGCTCCCCGCCTGCCGGTCCAGGGTCAGGTATTCCAACCCCACATCCAGTAAAAAAGTCAGCCGGGCCTTGATTTCCTTGATCACCTGCCGCCCAATGAGGGTTTCCCGCTGATCCAGGGTCAGTTCATCCATAAATCGATGAGCCTCTTTTATGGACAAAGCCGTCACCTGATTGATGGCGCGGCCGTTTAACAGCACCCACAGGATCTCTTCCCGCAATCTATGGCCATTACAGGTGGGACAAAGATCGGTGGTAACGAATTTTTCTATTTCTTCCCGGGCATAATCTGATTTGGTTTCCTTATAACGCCGGGCCAGATTGTTGATGACCCCTTCATAACTGGTGAGAAAACTTTTGCTTTCACCATAGGTATTGGTATAAACCAGGCGGAACCTCTCCTCACCAGTGCCGTATAAAATCAGATCCTGCTGTTTTTTGCTCAGGTCCTGGAGGGGTTTGTCCATTGGTATCCCCTTCTTTTCCGCCATGGCGGACAGGACCTGATTATAGTAGGAATAATAATTGGTGGACCAGGGGATGATGGCCCCTTCAGCCAGACTGAGACTCATATCAACAGCCAGTTCCGGGTCGATCTCCTTGGTCTCCCCCAGACCGCTGCAATCCGGACAGGCCCCGAAGGGATTATTAAAGGAGAACATGCGGGGACTGAGCTCCGGCAGGCTGAATCCGCACTGGGGGCAGGCAAAATCACGGCTGAAAAGCATTTCTTCTTCCCCTTCTTCATTAAGAAGCAGGGCCTGAACGGTCCCTTCCCCCAGCTCAAAGGCTAATTCCAGAGATTCGGCCAGACGGCTTCTGATTCCCTCTTTTATCACCAGGCGGTCAACAACGGTGCTGATGTCATGTTTTTTATTTTTGTCCAGTTCGATCACTTCATCGGAGGTATATTCGAATCCGTCGACAATGATCCGGACAAAACCATCCCGGAACAACCTTTCAATGACTTTTTTATGTTCACCCTTCTGCCCCTTGATAATGGGGGCCAGTATTTTCAGCTTTTGCCCCGCCGGCAGGTCCAGCAGGCTGTCAACCACCTGGTCAACGGTCTGCCGCTGGATGGGCACCTGGCAGGATGGGCAGTGGGGCCGGCCCACCCGGGCAAATAACAGGCGCAGGTAATCATAGATCTCGGTTACCGTGCCCACAGTGGAACGAGGGTTATTGGAGGTGGATTTCTGATCGATGGAAATGGAGGGGGACAGACCCCCAATAAAATCAACTTCCGGTTTGTCCATCTGCCCCAGAAATTGCCGGGCATAGGTGGATAATGATTCCACATAACGTCTCTGGCCTTCACTATAGATAGTATCAAAGGCCAGGCTGGTTTTTCCCGATCCCGATACTCCGGTGAAAACTATCAGTTCATCCCGGGGCAGTTCAATGTCGATGTTTTTTAAATTGTGCTCCCGGGCTCCTTTGATAACAATATTATTGCGCATGATCAATTCTCCTTTGGCTTCTGGCATGGTCATTATTATTATAGCGCCGACTGGAACAGGGATAATAAAGATTGAACACCCTTAACGAAGAATACCCGTTCTTATTATCGGCGTCGACTGAAAAAATATAATCCCGTATATTATCACAGACGAAAGGTATCGGCCTTTGTTACCGGCGTCGGCTGGAGCGGGTCTTTTTAGCCGGGCGGCTGAGTTCCCGCATCAGGTCCCGCAGTTCCGCCGCCTTTTCAAATTCCAGCTCTTCTGCTGCCTTGTGCATCTGTATTTCTATTTCCCTGATCAATTTATGACGTTCCTCCACCGGCAAACCCTGATAATTATTTATATCATAGGGGCCCTCTTCTTCAGCCAGAGTCGGCTCTATAGCAGCAAACACAGCTTTCCTAATGGATTCAGGAGTGATATTGTTCACCCGGTTATGGTTGAGCTGTTTTTCCCGCCGCCGGTTGGTCTCATCAATGGCTCTTTGCATGGAATCAGTTATCCGGTCAGCATACATGATGACTTTTCCTTCAACATTGCGGGCGGCTCGTCCCACGGTCTGGATCAGGGAGCGTTCTGAGCGCAGGAAACCCTCTTTATCTGCATCCAGGATTGCCACCAGGGCGACTTCCGGCAGGTCCAGGCCTTCCCGCAGCAGGTTGATACCGATCAAAACATCGAAATCTCCCAGACGAAGGCCGCGCAGGATCTCCAATCTTTCCAGGGCATCGATGTCGGAGTGCATATATTGGCAGTTGATGCCGTTTTCCCCCAGATAATCAGTTAAATCCTCGGCCATGCGCTTGGTCATGGTTGTCACCAGAACCCGGAAACC
>JAAYZA010000236.1 GCA_012515055.1 Syntrophomonadaceae bacterium
GCGGTCCTCCGGCATAAAACTGCGGGACCAGGTAGGAGTATATTTAATAAAAGGCCGGCCGTAAGGGATCTTGGATTCATTGGAATAACCAATGGCGTGACCGATCCCGGAATCAGGGATCCCCGCCACCAGATCCACTTGCACATCATCCTTCCGGGCCATGGCCATACCATTGCGGTAGCGCATGACCTCCACATTTATGCCTTCATAAGTGGAAGAAGGATAGCCGTAATAAACCCACAGGAAAGCACAGATCTTCATTTCATCCCGGGGCGGGGAAATGGTTTCATACCCGTCAGCAGTCAAAAAGACGATTTCCCCCGGGCCCAATTCATATTCAAAACTATAATCTAAAGTAGCAAAAGGACAGGATTCGAAGGAAACGCAGTAGGAGCCTTCCTTGCGGCCGATCAGCACCGGCGTCCGCCCCATCTTATCCCGGGAAGCATAAATCCCTTTTTTAGTCAGCACCAGGACCGAACAGGAGCCCTCGATGAGTTCCTGAGCCTTCAGCAGGCCGTTTTTAAAGGAATTCTCCTGATCGATTATCACAGATACCAGCTCAGTAGGGTAGATCTCCCCCTGATTGGTCTCCAGAAAATGAGTATGATAATGGGCAAACATATCCTCCACGATGGCATCCAGATTATTGATGCGGCCCACTGTAGTTATAGCATACTGGCCCAGGCGGGAGCGGACCGTCAGCGGCTGGGGCTCGGTATCACTGATGCAGCCGATGCCCATCCGGCCGTGAAAATGAGGCAGGTCGGCTTCGAATTTGGTCCGAAACTGCGAATTCTCCAGGCTGTGGATGGAGCGGTTGAAGCTGCTGCCATTCCAGATCGCCATTCCTCCTGCATTGGTACCCATATGCGAATGATAATCAGTACCAAAATATACATCATTCACGCAATCCTCTTTGGAAACCACCCCGAAAAACCCACCCATTGGCCATCCTCCTTAAAAAATTTCCTCAGCAGCCACAGATATCCAAAAAACCGGCCAGCCTATCCAGCCGCTCATAATGCCGATAATATCAGGTTACATAACAAGCATTATCAGTGACCCTGCAAGACTATTGTAAATCTACCGGGCAGCATATGCAACCGGCAGGACGGCAGGTCTGGCAGGAAGAAGCCAAACCTTGCCCAACAACCCCGCCAGGAATAATAGTAGAATCAAGAATTAATTTATAATAAATAAGAGTTTAATGTTTTAAAAATGGATTAATGATGGTATAATAATTGCATAAGCAATATTACGCCAGCAAAATAATTGCCGTGTTTTCATGGCACTGGATCCCCTGCAATAGACAGACAGTATAAACAGCCGATGAATGAAGATGATGCAGCACCGGACCTGCTATATATATTGAAACTATTTTTTTAAAATAAATAATCAAAAATTTTGTAGAATCCACAAGACTTATCTAATCCCGTGCCATTAAAATAAAAAAACCCCCTCTCCTCTAAACAGGGCCGTCAGTGACGGCCCTGTTTATTGGGAAAATCCTTCCTTCTTACTGCCGGACCCGCCGTATCAGACCCCCTTCGGCATCTCACAAAAATTGCGCTGAAATGATATAATAATATAAGTATTTAATCAGGGAAGGCGGGATTACATGACCAGTGAATATCTGGTGCCGGCGGATGGTTCACCATCATCCAAACTGGCATATTGCAAGGCAGTGGAATTAGCCAGAATAACCGGGGCAAATATCAAGCTGCTCTATGTAGAACACGATGTGGATTATTACTCCCGTCGAGGGGTTTTATTTGCCCAGTCGTATTATGACGAAAAAGAGATCAAGGCGCGCAGTACAAAAATATTTGCCGAAACCAGGGAAGGGGTCGACGAAGGGGACCTGGTTATCAACGGTCTGGTCCTTTTCGGTGATCCCGTGCGCAAAATAATCGAAGAGGCAGCCAAACCGGGATACGATATGATCGTAATGGGCAACCGGGGCAATAAACCCTTCAAAGGCGCAGTGTTAGGCAGTGTATCCGCCCATGTGATCGCCGGCAGCATCCGCCCGGTCCTGGTGGTCAAAGACGCCCAGGAAGAATTGCAGC
>JAAYZA010000267.1 GCA_012515055.1 Syntrophomonadaceae bacterium
ATCTAAGAACCTTTCGAAATTTGCTAGAATAATTATATCCGAATTCCTTTAAAACCCCCAATAACTAACCATAATTAAGATGTTATCAATAAGTGATAATGTTATAGCATAGCTCGTAAGCGAAAATGTCATCGGAGGGTTAGAGGAGGATATACTGCACTCTTATTAAATTCTCCCTTTCGGGGACTACAATATGTTGTAAGCAATATAATTAATAGAGCTTCACTATCGCTTAAAGTGGCTGCAATTTAATTATGCAAAACTCTCAATAAAGAGACTTTTATGTTATTCTGGAAACAAAACAGACATTATTATGTGGAGGAAAAATGTTGATGAAGAAATTAAAAATACTTCCGGTATTAATATTGGTTTTACTGGCATTGGCCGTGGCGGGCTGTAACAATGGCAGCGAAAAAGGCGATTTAAATCTTCCGGAAGAGATAGAATCTGCGGCGGTCGGCATCGTAGAAGAGGGCCGGTATTTTGCAGCGGCGGAAGTCGCTGAGTATATCCATACATATAAGCACCTGCCCCCCAACTATATTACCAAGAAAGAAGCCATTGACCTGGGCTGGGAAAGCAATAAGGGAAATCTATGGGAGGTAACTGACGAAATGAGTATTGGCGGCGATGTTTTCCTTAATCGGGAGAAGTTACTGCCCGTTGAAGACGGGCGCAGCTGGTATGAATGTGATGTGAATTATAATGGCGGATATCGGGGGGGAGAACGGCTGGTGTATTCCAGCGATGGCCTGATCTACCAGACCAGTGATCATTATAAAACCTTTACTGAAATAACTTTTCCATAAAAGGGGGATCGGATATGCATAATCTGATATTAGATGGCGAAGAAATGACTTCAAAAGAAGGGGCCCATCAGCATCTGGCAGTTATAATGGATTTCCCTCAATATTATGGGGAGAATTTGGATGCACTATGGGATCTTTTGACAGTTATAAGCGAACCTACCCAAATAACATTGATAAATGGAGAGAAACTGATCCAGGCACTGGGTGATTATGGTGAAGCAATCATCAGCATTTTTGAGGAAGCGGCGGCTTTCAATCATAAACTGAGCTTTTTCAGAGAAAATTGTCCATCATCCCCTTGATAGATGTTGCTAATGGGCAGATTTTAGAATATTCTAGAAATAAGTATGCGATTAAGGTGACAAAAGGAACTTTCTGAGTCACCCGTCCCCTTGTCACCACAATAGCAAATGAGGAGGGGTTTGATGTGAAAAGAACTGTTGTGATCATGCTGATCTTTGTTTTGCTCGCGACATTGGCGGCGGGATGTTCCGGGGATAACAACAACGGCAAGGATAATACCTCCGATAAGAGCGCCGTTTCCGCATCGGTGATAGAACCCGAGCAGCTCATTTCAAAAGAAGAGGCGGAGGAGTTAATCGGTGCGGCTGTGGCGGATATGCAAAAAAGCGAGCAGGACGCTGTGGGCATGAAACAATGTTTGTATGAATTTACGGAAGAAGCTGCAGACAGTTTTTTGCAGGTGACGCTCAATCAGCAGGCCTTTATGAAAAATCCCAATCCTGCAATAACACCAAAATCCATCTTTGAAGACATCAAAGATAATTTCGAGGAAGAGCTGACATTGATAGAAGGGGTTGGAGATGAAGCATTTATAGCCACTCCGGGGATCCATATTTTGCAAGGAGAATACTATATGATCATTGCCGTAGGAAATACCAGTGATGAGACAAACAGGAATATTTTGAAAGCAGCAGGCGCCAGGGCAGTCGAGAATTTAGAACTGCTCACCAATTAAGAGTGGCAAAGGTGACAAAAGGACCGTCCCTTTGTCATATAAAGGAGGTTGGATTTAATGGGGAAATTTTCTCGGGGGAAGAGAAATGGACTGTTTAAGTTTACTGCTATATCTTTGGTACTGGCGTTCATTCTTGTGATTTCGCCAGTAAATGCCATGGCTTTGTCCGTCAGCGATTTTGCCTCCCGTCTCACGGTGAAGGAACAGACTGTAATGGTCTTCATCCTGGATAATGATACATATACTGTCAATGGGGAAATGATCAAGATGGATGTCAGCCCTTCCATAGTGGAAAGCCGTACCATGATGCCCATCAGATATGCGGCCACACCGCTGGGAGCAGATGTCGGCTGGGATGATGCCACCCGCAAAGTCACCGTTTCCCTGGGAACGACGAAATTAGAGCTGTGGATAGGGCAGAGCAATGCGCTGCTCAATGGACAATCCGTTGCTATCGATACGGATAATGCCAATGTAAAGCCTTTGATCATCAATGACAGGACAATGCTGCCCCTGCGCTTTGTCACGGAGGCTTTGGGCTGTGATGTGGACTGGGATGATGTCAACAGAAAAGTGACCATAACCGGTTCAGGATCAGCCATCAAACCGGTCCTGCCGGTAAAACCGGTGACAATTGATCCTGGCTTGCTCCATTCCCAGGATCTCAGCATGATAAAGAACAACTGGGGGGTGGAGAGAACAGGCCAGGCTTATAAAGTAGCAGTTTCTGAGGCTGACCTGCCTATCGTCCAGCGTATAGGCCGGGGTTATAATGTTTTTGATAAATATGCTTCGGCACTGTCATTAAAAAATGCGGTCCTGGATGTTTCCCAGCTTTTACAGGACCAGAGGGTAGAACGAATTCGTTTTGATCATGGGGAAGAGTATCATTACGCCAGTGAATCCATCCGCTCGTACAGTAACAGCCGCTCGACGTCCCTGGGAGCCTCAGGGAGCTATTTTGGTTTCGGTGGTTCAGTCAATTCAAGTTTTGATACCTCCCGTACCAAGACTACCAGCAATTATTTTGCCACTTCCAGCTGGGTGGTAAAAAAATATGGTGTCTATGTAATAGGCGGGACCGATTTTAAAAAATACCTGACAGCGGATGCCCGGAAAATGATAAACGACACAAGCGTTAAACCAGGGGCCGTCTTTGATACCTACGGGCACTATGTCCTGGTGGATACCATTACCGGCGGACGGCTGGATTACAATGTTACTGCCACTTCTGAAGCTTCCACCAGCTTCGAAAACTTCAAAACGGCTGCCAGGGCCGGCTTCAATGCAATCGTTGTCAGTGCCAGTGCCAGCGGCTCATACGAGAAGGTTACCAATAAAGAGGCATTTGACTCCGACAAGGACGATAATCTGATCACCCATGGAGGCGCCTTCGCTCTTAACGAAAGCCAGCTGCAGGCTGATCCACTGGCACGCTCCAAATGGGAGAGCACCCTGGAAGACCAGGGAACACTGGTTGATTTTGGTACCACTACAACCAGAGCTCTCATACCCATTTGGGAGCTATGTGATGATTCGGTCCGGGCTGCCGCCCTGAAAAAGGAATTCGAAGAGCTTAATATCGCCGAGGGTAACAAATGGCCGTTGGAAAAATATTTGACCGGAATATTCCTGAATTGGGGTGCGAATAGAGAGCAGGTATTATTCGATTCTCCGGAAGGTTATGTGATGATACCCAACGATTTGAACGAGATTTCAGAGTACAAACTGGATAATAAGGGTAATCGCACTGTTTTAGGTAATTATCAGGATTATATCTTTTTGGGTTATAAATTGGATAGCAATCCAGATAACGCCTTCACCGATTTCTTTTTGGAATTCAGCGACTCGCCGAAAGAGGCGGAAACTATAAAAACCTCACATAATGGCAATGCAGCTACTTATACACGGTGGGATGTCGACTTGAACATGACGATGTTTGACTCTGTGACAAAAAAACAAAATCCGCGGCATAATTATATTTATCTGTGGTATACCAAGGATAAGACTCTACCTCCTATAAAGGAAATAAAAGTGGTTTTTGACGAAAATCCCGCCAAGAAATATCGCGGTTGGCAGATGGTTTCCTGGAAAAATGACAATGAACCGGCGGATGTTAATAAAAGAGTATTTGACGGTGTGCCCGTCTATATTATCGTACGACGCTAAAAGCTGACAGTAAGACGGGGTTGCTCCTGGCAAGGGGTGACAGTCCATTAAACGTGTCATGCTGAGCGTTAGCGAAGCATCTAGCTAGCTGTATAAAGGCCAATAATATGGTATTGTCGATAAGATCCCCCACAGGGACTACAATGTGCAGTGAACTGCACAATTAAGGGAGCTTCGTAGCTTCAGCTCCTCAGGATGACAAATAGAGGACTTTTTCAGTGGTCTCGGACCGTTCCCTTGTCAGTTAATAAAAATTAATCAGGAGGGTTCAACATGGATCAATGGCTGAAGACACTAAAAACGGCAACACCCCAGGAAGGATTTGAACTGGCAATAACCCTTTCCCGCAAAGGCGTTGCTTACACCCAGCAATCTGCGGAGGTCAGGGAAAAGCTCCGCCCTTTTTATGCAGAAAATGCCGACAGCCTCATTGCTGGTTCCCAGGTGGTGGCGATTAATTTTCAGACAGTTGCTGCGGCCAATAATTATTGGCGGGACTAAGAAAACACTATGTCTGAAGATGAAAAGTATTAAGCTTTGTTGGATTCAAGGGGGCGGCCTCAGGGAGGAGGGGGAATAAGCCCCTTTTTTTTTACTAATGTATTACAAATGTGATAACATGATTACAAAACGGTATACATAACCAGGCAGGAGGTGAAAAAGCAGCAGTCGGTAAAGCAGTTGAGCGGTCATTTTTTGACGGGTTCAAGGGGGAAAGGGGGATTTTTTAATGAGCCGCGATTTTAAGCAAATGTACCGGGATAAATTGTGTACCGCGGAAGAGGCGGTAA
>JAAYZA010000300.1 GCA_012515055.1 Syntrophomonadaceae bacterium
GCAGGGGAAGGGGCGGAGATTTTTACGCCGGCGGCAGATTTTTATTATCCGGCCGTTTTAAGAGGAATGGAGAACTCCGCCAGCAGCAAAATGGTCTGGCCGGAACCGGGAGCATTGCAGTTGTTAAAAGACGCAGAACCAGTTGAGGGGGCAGATAATCGCTGGAGGGTTTCCCTGAGCATCGAAGGCAAAAACGTCCGGTCCAGCAGTGATGTGGTCCTGGTAATCGACAAATCCGGCAGTATGGATGGCAGCAAGATGACAAATACCAGGGAAGCAGCCAGAGCCTTTGTTGATCAGCTCTTATTAAATGACGGACTTAACAGGGTTGCAGTAGTCAGTTTTGATAAGAACCCGCAGGTGGTTGCTGAATTCACCGGCTACACCGGTAAAGAAGACCTGAAGTCGCGTATCGATGGCTTGAATGCCAGTGGTGCCACCAATATGCAGGGGGGTATCCGCCAGGCCCAGATATTGCTGGAATCATCGTCCGCAGACAACAGGGTTATAGTCATACTGGGGGACGGTAAACCAACCCGCAGCTATAAAGTGGCAGGTGTCAGCGGGATTACTCTGGCACATGGGCTTTTAATGGAACCGCAGATATCCTATGACAACCCGGCAATAACTGCCGTCGATTACACTAATCTTGTCGGCGATTCATCCAATTTTGAACTATGGGGATGGTATCGTTACTGGATTCCCTGCCCTATACATTTGACAGGGCATGTTACGAAATTTCCGGCTGATAATGGCGTCGCTGCCATCTATGAAGCCGGTCTGGCTGAAGCCGCCGGGACAGATATTTATTCCATTGCCGTGCAGGCGGGCAGCGATGGGGAATATGTGCTAAAAGCCATTCAGAACCACGGTTACTATGAACTGAACAGCACTGATTTAAGTGCTTTAGCAGATGTTTTCAGTGAAATTGCCGGTAAAATTGCCTTTGCTGCCCGGCAAGGGGTTGTAATTGACCCCATGGGAGATATGTTTGATCTGGTCGAAACAGATATTACTGTTTCCCAGGGATCCTTCACTATCGATCCTGCCAATCAAATCAACTGGGAAGTCGGAAATATCGCCGAAGGCATCACGGCAACATTATCATATGCGGTGCAAATCAAAGACGAGGCAGATGCTGACACCAACTACCCCGTCAATTTAACAACTTCCCTGAACTATATTGATGCGAACGGCGATCCTGCTGTCAGGTATTTCCCCATACCAGAAGTCTCCATCGGCGGCGGCAGCATACTGGTGAAAGGATATCTGGCCAATGAATCCGGACAACCCATAAATGAAAGTGGTACAGTGGCTGAAAGTCCTGACCGGGCAGTAAGATTATACGATAGCAGTTATTCTGCTGATCCCCTGGCTTACAACAAGACATACGCGGTGACACAGCAGGGCGGTCTGGCTTCAGGTTATCAATATGTTAATTATGTATGGGGTCTGGACACAGGGACCCAGGAAACCGTAAATGTTTTGCTGCAATCCACTGCACCCACCCAAACGGTATGGTTTGGCTA
>JAAYZA010000383.1 GCA_012515055.1 Syntrophomonadaceae bacterium
GTTTCGATGATGCCCAGGCTCTGGCAGACCATTTGAAAAGCAGGCGGCAGGTTATATTGAATCTGGAAAACACTACCCCCGATATTTCACAAAGAATTGTTGATTTTGTCAGTGGAACTACCTATGCTCTGGAAGGACACAGCCAGCAGGTGGGTAAAACCATATTTATATTCACCCCCAGCAATGTTGAAATCTCCAAAGATCTTCGCCTGCCCCGCAAAGGCAGTCTGTTCAATACATATGGAGGGGGCAAATAGTGCCCTTGACCCTGGGGATTATAGGATGCGGTCTAATTGCCCATGCCATTATGCAGGGGCAGTCTGATAGCAGAGCAATTGGCATTAAAGATATATTGATAAATGATATCAACCCGGAACGGACAGCATTATTCGTCCGTGAATTTAAAGCAGAACACCGGACTATTCCAGAACTGATCACAGCCAGTGATATTATTTTACTGGCTGTGAAACCGCAGCAGGCCAGAGGGGTGCTGAGTGATACAAAAGCACTTTGGAGCAATGACAAGCTGCTAATTTCCGTTGTTGCAGGAATAAATTTAAAATCCCTGGAGGATATGATCGGTCAAATCCCGGTGGTTAGAACGGTGCCCAATACTCCCTGTCTTGCAGGCATGGGAGTTGTTGCTATTTCAGGCGGTAATTATTCTGATGAAAGGCATATTAAAATAACGGAAGGATTATTTATTAATATGGCCAAATGCATTATCATTGAAGAGAAATATCTAAATGCCATTACCGCTATTTCCGGCTGCGGACCGGCTTATTATTATTATATCACCGAAGCTCTGCTGGATGGGGCCAGGGATATAGGTTTGGATAGCCAGCTGGCGGAGTTTCTGATTGTTGAGACTTTAAGGGGGAGCCTGGATTTACTGGATAAAACCGGCGAACCTCCAGGGGCTCTCAGGGAAAAGGTGTCAACGCCCGGTGGTGCAACGGAGGCTGCCATCTCCCATTTGGAAAGCCGAGGGATCAAAGCAGCATATCGAGAAGCAGTACAAAGAGCTTTTCAAAGGGTCGGGGAATTCAATGGATAAAACGAAGGGGGAAGTATTTTGTCAACGGTTGCAGCTTATCAAATCATCAAAGCAGTAGATATTGCATTCCAGGTACTAATATGGCTGGTTATCATCAAGGTATTGCTTTCCTGGGTCAGGCATGACCGCAATCAGCCCATTATTAAATTTATCTATGATATCACCGAGCCGGTCATGAAACCTTTTTATAATCTGGTCCCGGTGGTAGGGGGCATTGATTTTTCCCCTATTCTGGTTATTTTTGTCTTGAGTATCGCCCAAAGACTGGTTCATCAGATTCTGGTAATGGTACTAATGTAATGGAGTTTTAAATCATGGATTTTCAAAAACTTGAGCTCCTGGCACCGGCAGGGAAATGGGAGACATTGGAGCAGGTGGCTGCAGCAGGCGCAGATGCCGTTTATCTGGGCGGAAAAGGTTTTAATATGCGTATGCTGAAACCAGAGTTCAACTTTCGCGAAGACGAAATCAAGGCAGCAACAGCCTGGCTGCATGAGAATAATAAAAAGATTTATATAACCATTAATAGTTTATATAACGAACAGGAAATTGAGCAAATAAAAGAATATCTGTTTAAGCTGGATCATTATGGTGTGGATGGTTTTATCGTACAGGATATGGGCATTGTTGCGATATGCCAGGAACTGGGGCTGACCACTCCACTACATGCCAGTGTGCAGATGGGGATAGCCAATTTGCCGGCAGTGCGTTATCTGGAGGAGATGAATTTTACCCGGGCAATCTTGTCAAAAGATCTGAGCCTGGAAGAAATAGGGGCCATCCACCGGGAAACAGCAGTGGAAATAGAGTTTTTTATTCATGGTGATCTATGTTTATCCCATACCGGACAATGTCATTTAAGCAGTTTCATGGCCGGTAAGAGCTCCAATAGGGGGCGCTGTATCAAACCTTGCCGCTGGCAATATGCTCTGGCTGCGGGAGGGGATTATCAATACCGGCTGGCCAGCAATGATTTATGTCTTTATCAATATCTCCCGGCATTGATTGCTGCCGGGGTGGTGTCATTTAAAATCGAGGGCCGGATGAGGGACAGTAAATATATAAGTCATCTGGTTCAAACCTATCGTCAGGCATTGGACCGGATCATCAGTGATCAGGAAGGGTATGAACTGGATCCAGAAGGAATGGCGGCACTGGAAGAAA
>JAAYZA010000100.1 GCA_012515055.1 Syntrophomonadaceae bacterium
ATTTTTTCCATGTTATTCTCCTTCTTCTTAACATACTTCGGCTGCCTTTAAATTTTGGATTCATTCCCCTGCCGCAAACGGATGATATTTTCCCGGTGTCTAATCAAGACGAAAGCAGCGGCCAAAAAGTATAATAATACTGTTTTTACATCATAATGAAATAAAATTCCCATGAAAGGCAATGCACTGGCAATTACTACCGACCCCAGAGAGACATAACGGGATATGAATACAACGGCCAGAAAAGCCAGGACCAGGATGATAAAAATCCAGGGACTTAAATACAGAACAACACCGGCAGTGGTTGCCACTGCTTTGCCGCCTTTAAACCTTAGGAAAAGCGGATAACAATGTCCGATTATTGCCGCAGCCGGGCAGAGCAAAACCAGCCAGGGACCGCCAAAGTTAAATCCTATCCAGGCAGCGGCGAAGCCTTTAAGCAGGTCCAGGGCAAAAGCCAGCAGGGCCACCTTTATACCCAGATTGCGCATTACATTTGTAGCACCAACATTGCCGCTGCCTTTGACTCTGATATCAACACCGCCCATATAATGACTTACGATATAGGAAAAAGGTATCGACCCAATCAGATATGATAGTAAAACCAGTAAAACTCCCTGCACATCCTGGCCCTCCTTTTATTCTCTGGACTCATTCTGCCTGACGATCAGCCTTATAGGTGTACCTTCAAAACCGAAGTTTTTCCGCAGGGCATTTTCCAGATAACGCAGATAGGAAAAATGCACATCATCCGGCCGATTGGCAAATAATACGAAAGTGGGCGGGGCTGTTGCCACCTGAGTTGAATACAGTATCTTGATTTTTTTATTGCCCCCTCCCGGAAGGGGGTTGATAAGCATAGCTTCATTCAATACCTGATTTAGTTCGGCCGTTCCAATCCGCCGATGATTTTGTTCGGCTATAAAATCCACCAGCTCTATTACTTTGAATATGCGTCTTTTCGTCAATGCCGAAACATACATGAGGGGCGCATAGGCCAAAAACTTAAGTTCTTCGCGAATATCCTGATCGAATTCATGCATGGTGCGGCCGTCTTTTTCAATCAGATCCCATTTGTTGACTACAATTATACTGGGTTTATGCTGTTCATGAACATAGCCGGCGATGCGCTGATCCTGTTCAGTGACCTTGTCTTCAGCATCGATCATGATCAATGCCACATCAGCTCTCTCAATACTTTTAAGGGTCCTGATAATACTATACTTTTCCGTAGGGATTCTTACACGGGATTTCTTCCTCACCCCGGCTGTATCAATCAATATATATTTATTGCCCTGGTATTCAAAAGGCGTATCTATAGCATCTCTGGTCGTTCCCGGCACATCACTGACGATTACCCGGGTTTCCCCCAAAAGTGAATTGACCAGGGATGATTTGCCCACATTGGGCCGGCCCACAATGGCTATTTTTATAGCATCGGGGTCTTCGGCGTAGTTTTCCACCGGCTCAAATTTATCGATGACCGCATCGAGCAAATCATTGGTATTCATGCCATGCATGGCGGAAACCGGAATGGGATCACCCAGGCCCAGTTGATAAAATTCGTAGTAATCCAGCTGCCGGCCAAAATCTTCGACTTTATTAGCTGCCAGTATCACCGGTTTGCCGGAGCGGCGCAAGAGATCTGCCACCTGTTGGTCCTCGCCGGTTACCCCTTCCTGGCTGTCCACTACCAGCAGCAATACATCAGCTTCTTCGATAGCCAGTTCTGCCTGCCATTTTATTTCCCGGGTAAAAATATC
>JAAYZA010000183.1 GCA_012515055.1 Syntrophomonadaceae bacterium
ATATAAACCAGCATCAATAGCCCCGCAATAAGCAAAGAGAGCAATGCATTACGGGTAAGTTCCTTGCCAATGGTCGCCCCAACGCTTTCAGCACCCAGAAACTCAACACTGGGAAATTTATCCTTGAGCACTGTCATCAATTCATTGGTTTGCTGCTGGTCCAGCTCATTGGTGCGGATATAAAAATCATTGCCGCTTTTTTGCACTTCTGCTTTTTGTTGATTTACTTCTTCCAGTGCGGCCCTGACATCTGCAGCAGATACCGGTGATTTTTCTTCAATACGGACACTTACTATTGAGCCTCCCTGGTAATCTATCCCCAGATTAAGCCCCTGAGCGAACAACGAAATCAAACTGGGGATGATCAGAATCAATGAAATTATATAAAATACTTTACGTTTCTCAATTATTTGCATCTGCTGCACCCCCTTCAACACCGTATAGTTTTGGATTTTTGGTTATATTGGAAAACAGAATCAACATGTAGCGGGTAAAGGTCAAAACCAGAAAGACACTGGCAATAATACCGATGGACAAAGTTACCGCAAAACCCTTGATTGGTCCTGTTCCGAAATACATCAATACCCCGGCTGCAATAAGGGTGGTAAGGTTCGAGTCAAAAATGGCCCAGAAGGCCCGTTTAAACCCGGCCTCAATGGCAGCCCCCAGGGTTTTGCCAAAACGCAGTTCCTCCTTGATCCTCTCATAAGTTACCACATTGGCATCAACTGCCATGCCAATGGAAAGCGCCAGCCCGGCAATACCTGGCAGGGTCAGGACCGCTCCCAAAATGGACATGACTCCTAAAACCAGGACCAGATATATTACCAGCGATAAATCTGCAATCAGCCCGGGAAGACGATAATAACCCAGCATAAAAAGCAAAACGGCGATAAGTCCAATTATGCCTGCTTTTAAACTCTTATCCAGAGAGTCTGCCCCCAGGGTTGGTCCCACTGACCTCTTTTCCATAACACTGAAGGATACCGGCAAAGCCCCGGAACGAAGCTGGACGGCCAGATTATTGGCCTCCTCAGCGGTAAAATGGCCTGAAATTACTGCACTGCCGTCGTTGATGGGCTCATTCACATTGGGAGCACTGATGACCTCATCATCAATAACTATCAGCAAAGGTTTTCCCACATTGGCTAAGGTGGCATCAGCAAAAAGCCGGGCACCTGTTTTGTCGAATTCAAGTAAGACTTCAGCATTGCCGGTGCCGGAACGATCCATTCGTGCTTCAGCATTTTTAAGGTTTTCCCCCGTCACCCATACTTTCCCTGTTTCATCCTGGAATTCTAGTTGGGCAACATTTTT
This sequence comes from Syntrophomonadaceae bacterium, assembly GCA_012515055.1. Taxonomy (GTDB): domain Bacteria; phylum Bacillota; class Syntrophomonadia; order Syntrophomonadales; family Syntrophomonadaceae; genus UBA1368. Next base: position 1,318 of record JAAYZA010000183.1, read on the forward strand.
TAAAATATCAACTGCTGCTTCCGGGTCATCCTCACCAGCTATTTCAATCACGACCCGGTTGTCCCCCTGGGGATACAGAGTGGTTTCTTTTACACCCAAACTGTCCACCCGGGTACGTAAAATGCCCAGGGCTTTGTTGATCGTATCCTCGGTAACTGCCTTGCCTTCTGTTTCCTGAGCTTCCAGGACGACCCTTAAGCCCCCCCTTAAATCCAAACCAAGATTAATACTCTTTGCAATCGGTTCGGCTGCGAAGTAGCCCAGTAAAAGAATTGCTATTATGATGGCAGCTACTGCCGCGATACTAGGTTCTTTTTGCAATGGTTTATCCTCCTTCCAACAATTATCTATTATAAAAGTTTAACCCCATTAATTATCAGCTGAAACTCACAGCCTAAAAAGTTTGCCGCCCGGCGGCATAATAGCATCCGATGGAGAAATATCTCGAAATATTCCATAACCGGACAAACATCTGTATCGATGGAAATATCCAGGGCTATTATTCTGTTTTCTTCATCAATATTTAGAATAGAGGAATCAACAGCATAATTTACCCGGTCGTGGATATCATAATTAGCAATATCAGGGTTTCTCACCCGATTACGATGAACATGGGATTTATCAGCCAGGATGAGGGCAGCTGCCACCTCACTGATGGGATGCCCGCTGCCTTCGTCATGATTGCCGATAGCGGCAGTTATGATTGCGATATCATTGGCCGGCATACCCATTCTTTTTAAAATTTCCATGCTGATCAGAGCCCCGCTCTGGCTATGGCCGCCCCGATTGATCACATTGCCTATATCATGTAAATATCCGGCAATTCCGGCCAGCTCACATATTTTATCATCATAACCCAATTTGTATAAAATCTCGGCGGATAATTGGCTCACAACCGCCAGATGAAGGCCGCCATGATCAGTAAAGCCTATCATTTTTAAATGCTGGTTACCCCTGGCAATCAGACTGGCAACCAATTTATTGGATTTAATATCCTTAAGGGTAACCATTAGTCATCTTTTACCTCATGGGCAATAGCCTTTTTGATAAACTCTATCTCGTTATTATCGCTGACCTTCAGTATCACTGTATCATCTTTTACGCGCACTACTTCACCGCGTATTCCGCCAATGGTAACAACCTTCATCCCTCTTTTCATTTCATCAAGAAAATTATTGTGTTGTTTTTCCTGTTTTTTTCTCGGCATGATTATGAACACATAGAATATCCCGATGAACACGCCGAAATAAATCAGCAAAGTAAGCCATTGATTTTCCATTTTTCTAACAACTCCTTATTTTTGTTTAACTTAATTAGTTTTCGCTGTCAAACCTTAAAACCCTTTTTAATTCACCTGGTAGTCCCGCAGAAATCTATGGTAAAAACCAGTTAAATCTCCTTCTCTGATCGCTTCCCTTATATTTTCCATTAATCTGGCTAAAAAATACACATTATGATAACTTAGCAATCTTAATGCCAGTATCTCGCCGGCTTTAAATAAATGCCGGAGATAGGCACGGCTGTAATTTTGGCATACATAACAGCTGCAATCAGTGTCCAGGGGAGTGAAATCTGCGGTGAAAGCCGCATTTTTGATCGTTATTTTGCCCCTTCTGGTGTAGGCGGTACCATGCCTGGCCAATCTGGTGGGCAAAACACAATCAAACATATCAACACCCCGGCGCACGCCTTCCAGCAAATCTTCCGGTGCACCCACCCCCATTAAATATCTTGGTTTGGCCGGGGGCAGCAATGTATGGGTCAAATCAAGAATATGATACATTTCTTCCTTGCTTTCACCAACACTTAAGCCGCCAATTGCATAACCGGGGAAATCCATTTCCACCAGATCAAAAGCGCTTTTCTCCCGCAAATCAGGAAAAACATTGCCCTGGACAATGCCGAATAAGGCCTGATCCTCCCGGCAGTGTACTGCCTGGCATCTTCCGGCCCAGTGGGTGGTCCTTCTGACTGCTGCTGCCGCTTCTTCATAGCTGCAGGGGTAGGGTGAGCACTCATCGAAACACATGGCGATATCAGCACCCAGTTTCTGCTGGATATCCATGACCTTTTCCGGCGTTAAAAAATGTTTGGATCCATCGATATGTGAATTAAAATAAACTCCCTCATCAGTTATCTTTCTGAGCTTGCTCAAACTGAATACCTGAAATCCGCCGCTGTCTGTCAGCATATTGTTTTGCCAGTTCATGAAACTGTGCAGTCCCCCGGCTTTTTCAATCAGATCTTCCCCCGGCCGCAAATACAAATGGTAGGTATTACCCAGGATTATTTTTGTATTCATTTCGTATAATTCATCAGGTGTAAGGGTTTTGACCGTTGCCTGAGTCCCCACCGGCATAAAAACAGGCGTATCCACCACACCATGGGTTAAAACCAGCTGTCCCAGCCGGGCAGAACTACTGGCATCATTTTTGATCACCTTAAATTGCAGCATTATAATAAAAACCTCCTGGTTTTGCCCGGCATTTCCTATTTAATCAGCATGGCATCACCATAACTGAAGAACCGGTAATGCTTGTTTACTGCATGATGGTATGCGGCCATGGTGTTTTTCCAGCCAGCAAAAGCCGAAACCAGCATTATAAGCGAGGATTGGGGCAGATGAAAATTAGTTATCAGCCCATCTATCGCTTTAAAGGTATAGCCCGGGTAGATATATTTATCTGTTTCACCACTGGCGGCGGAAAAACCATAATCATCATTATAAACCGTTTCCAGTGTTCTTGTCACTGTTGTTCCAACGGCAATGATCCTCTTATTGTCCCGGCGGGTTTTATTCAGCAATTCTGCCGTTGCCTCATCAATTTGATACATTTCGAAATGCATTTTATGCTCCCGGATATCCCTGACCTTCACCGGCCGGAAAGTACCGATCCCCACATGTAAAACCAGGTAGGCAATATTGACACCTTTCCTGTTTAGTTGGTCCAGGAGCTGGTTGGTGAAGTGCAAACCTGCTGTGGGAGCAGCCGCTGACCCCTCATCCCGGGCAAATACCGTCTGGTAGCACTCCTTGTCGATGTCTTCATCGGGCCGGTCGATATAAGGCGGTAAGGGCATATGCCCGCAGCGGTACAAAAATTCGTTTTCGTCCTGACAATTGCAGATCCTCACCAATCTGCCGCCAGCACTGCCGGTTTCTGCCGTAATCTCAATATACTCCTGGGCAGCATCAAACCTTACGATCGTACCAACAGGAAGCCGGCGGGCGGGTTTGACCAGCGCTTCCCAGTAAGGGCCTTGCTTCCTGAGTAATAAAATCTCCGCTTTGCCCCCTGTTTCCTTTAAACCTGCCAGCCGGGCCGGAATGACCCGGGTTTTATTCAGCACCAGGGTATCACCTGGATGCAAATACTGCATTATGCTGGTAAATACCTGGTCTTCCATACTCCCCTGGAAGCGGTCCAATACCAGCAGCCGGGAAGAATCCCGCGGTGCAGCCGGATACTGGGCAATCAGTTCCGTGGGGAGATCATAGTAGTAAGATCCTGAATCATAGATATTTTGTGCGTCCGGCATGTTTATCTCCTGCTGATAAAATTAAATATGATAGTTAACAGAACACTGATAATAATAGCGGTGGTCAAAGGAAAGTAAAAAGTGAAGTTTTTTCTCTGGATGAGAATATCCCCGGGCAACCTGAAACCAGGAAAACCATATTTCGATACAATCAACATAATTGCACCAATGACCATGATTAAAAGTCCCAGAGCAATAATCATTTTGGCCAGTACATTAATCTGCATGGTTCCTGCCCTTTTTTTCTTTGGGTCTATAGCGTTCGAATTCACTATATAAACAGCCACAATACTGCTGA
>JAAYZA010000060.1 GCA_012515055.1 Syntrophomonadaceae bacterium
AGTGTGGGATTGAAGAAGTTTGTCGAGTGGTATCGGGAGTATTATGAAGTGTGAAAGTTGGATAGTTGGATAGTTGGATAGTTGGATAGTTGGATAGTTGGTTAGTTGGGTAGTTGGTTAGGGGAAAGCGGAAAGAAGAAAGTGGAAAAAAGAAAGTGGAAAGTGGAAAAAAGTGAGGCGGGAGGGGTCGGAGTGAGGCGGAACCGTGCTGAGGCGCTGTTATAGGGGCCAGGGGCTGGGGGCCAGGGGCCAGGGGCTGGGGGCTGGGGGACAGGAGCCGGGGGCAAGGGGACAGGAGCCGGGGGCTGGGGTAACCAGCGATGCGGGAGTTGGTGGCCTGTAGGGGCAGACGCCTCTGTCTGCCCGGGGGGCCGGAAGATTTCCCTTGGGTTCCGCTTTGCTGCGGACAGATGGTCAGTCTCTATGATGCTGGGCTGGCTCGGGCTCCCGGGTCGACAGGGGCGTCGACCCCTACAGCCTGGGCATAAATGGTCAGTATCCATGACTCAGGGGCTGGGGGCCATTGGTGAGGTATTATTAGTAACAAGGAGCGAGTTTTTAAATGAAAATAACTGTTGTGGGGACGGGCTATGTGGGGCTTGCCAATGCGGTTTTGCTGGCCCAGCATAATGAGGTCATCGCTCTTGATATCGTCAAGGAAAAGGTGGAGATGATAAATAACCGGGTGTCGCCTATTGTCGATCAGGAGATAGAGGAGTTTTTCTCTGCAAAGGAGCTTAATCTGACAGCCACCACCGACAATTATGAGGCTTATAAGGATGCTGAGTTGGTTATTGTCGCCACACCGACGGATTACGACCCGGACATGAATTATTTCAACACCCGGACAGTTGAGGGGGTTATCGCCAATGTCCTGGCAATCAACCCCGATGCAGTCATTGTCATCAAATCGACGGTGCCGGTGGGCTATACCAATAAGGTCAAGGCCATGTTTGAAACCGACAATATCATCTTTTCCCCGGAATTCTTGCGGGAGGGCAAGGCTCTGTGGGACTGCCTCTATCCTTCCCGGATAATTGTGGGGGAAAAATCGGAGCGGGCCAAAGTTTTTGCCGATTTGTTGGTACAGGGGGCCATAAAGGAAGATATCCCGGTATTGTTTACCGAAGCAACGGAAGCGGAAGCAGTAAAATTATTTGCCAATACCTATCTGGCTTTAAGGGTGGCGTATTTTAATGAACTGGATACTTTTGCCGAAGTGCGGGGACTGAATACCAGGGATATTATTGAAGGGGTGGGGCTGGACCCTCGGATCGGCAGCCATTATAATAATCCTTCCTTTGGATACGGCGGGTACTGTCTGCCCAAGGATGCCAAACAGTTAAGGGCCAATTATGCCAATGTCCCCAGCACCTTGATCGGTGCCATAGTAGATTCCAATGCCACCCGCAAAGATCATATCTCCGATCGTATCATTGCTATGAATCCTGCTGTAGTGGGGATCTACCGCCTGACCATGAAAACAGATTCTGACAATTTCCGCGCCTCCTCCATCCAGGGAATAATGAAAAGAGTCAAAGCCAAAGGCATAGAAGTAGTCGTCTACGAACCCGCCCTGGTGGAAGAACATTTTTTCAATTCCCGGGTAATAAGAGATTTAGAGGAATTCAAGCGGATTTCCGACATTATCGTTTCCAATAGACTGTCGGATGAGATCCTGGATGTTCGGGACAAGGTTTATACCAGGGATTTGTATGGCAGGGACTGAAGGGG
>JAAYZA010000344.1 GCA_012515055.1 Syntrophomonadaceae bacterium
TGTGCGCAGATCTTCCAGTGAAGGATGATTGGAACGATAATCTGCAATTGCCACCTCCCCCACTCCAATCACTTTATCCAGCAGCACAATATCAGTAAGGACACGCCCGGTTAAAGTCTCAGTAGGGCTCCCATAGCTGCCGGTATAAATATAGGTTGTGAGCCCTTCTGCTTCCAGAGCCCGGGCTTTAGCCAGAAGTCCGGCGATATTTCTGGTAATGCTGTCAAATCCTAAAACCCCTACAACTGTCGTTATCCCGGCTTCAATTATTTCACTGAACATGATTTCCGGGATGCGGCTTACGGGCCCCTGTTCTCCACCCCCGCCGGTGATATGGACGTGTTGATCAATGATCCCCGGACACACCAAACATTGCCGGCAGTCAATCACCTCGACTTCCCCGTACTTGTCCGGCGGGATTTCGTCTGCAATTACAGCTATTTTGTCATAAACTATCAGGATATCTTTTTTACCCATATAATCGGGGCTAAAGCAGTACCCATTTTTTAAAAGTGTAAACAAATTTCCTCCTATATTTTTTGTAATAAAATATTTCGGTTAAATTCAACCCCTGTGCCATGATGATAGTTTGTACCATTTACAAAAATAAATTGTATCTAATAAATACTAATTATTATAAAAAAATGATCCCCTTAAAGGGGATCACTGCTTTAATCAAAAACTGTTTTTTACCCACGCCGACGGGGGATCATGAAACTGCCTCCCATCACTGGCGCTATCTTTTACAATTGTTTATACATTCTCAGAATCATGGCCGCAGCTTCAGCACGGGTAGCTGTTGCCAGGGGCGCAAACTGTGCATTGCCGCGTCCCATGACGATCTGGTTCTCAACCGCGAAAGCCACACCACTTCTGGCCCAACTGGAAATATTATGCTGGTCGGCAAATTGCCCCAGGCTGGCGGTATTATTTTCATCGGTCCCTGTCCCTTTACCCTGCAGCTGCATGGCCCGGCTGATAATAGCAGCTATCTGCTCACGGTTGATGGAGTCCTGGGGGCCGAAACTGGAAGCAGAATACCCTGATATAATACCTATTTCTGCCGCCCGGTTGACGGTGTTAAAATACCAGGCATCGGCAGGAACATCGTAGAACCGCCCGGTCATATAATTTTTAGGTTCCTCCCCTAAAGCCCGGAGCATAATGGCAGCAAACTCCGCCCTGGTTATATGCCGCTCCGGCTCAAACTGAAAGGCAGTTACACCACTGATCAAGCCCAGTTGATACATGGTGTTGATGTCCTTTTCCGCCCAATGCCCCTTTATATCAATGAATTTACTTTCGATCACAGAATCGGGATCAGTTACTGCCCCGGCCGCAGCGAACAAGGCATATTGGCCCGGCAGGTTGGTGTTAATTTTGATATATCGGGAGCTTAAATCATGTTCGCCAATCAGTTTTTCCCAGTGCTGATTTTTTTCATTATAAAAATAGAGTGCCAGGGAGTTCTGGGCCTCGGTGGTTACTTCAGAACTATATTTTAAGCCTATGCTAATCGGTTGGTTAAATAAAATTCCCTGAGGGTTTTCCCCTGTTGAAACCTTTATTTCCAGGATATCTCCTATCAATTTTAAGGCTGCACCTGCTTTTTGCTCCGCTTCAGCCTGTCTGGCCGGAGTCATTTTTTTTACACTCATCTTCACCTGATCATCACTGCCGATAGCAATAGCTCCCGGCGGTAAAACCAAATTCATTCCCGTCCATTTGAGCTCAAGTGTTTTCCCTTTATGGCTGATTTGATTGATCAGACTGCCGGGCAAAACAAGTTCTTCATATTGGGTAAGATCTACACTAAGCAGTGTACCTGAATCGATCAATTCGCTAAATATTGACTGGTCTGCCACATTAGCAGGTTTTTCCGGTGAAAGAGTTCCAGCGCTGCTTCCGCCTCCCCCGCTGTTTCCGCCTCCCGGAGGCTTTTCCTCCTGTCCCAGCAAGGCCTCCATTACCGCATTACGGATTGGTATCAACTCTGGATGGAGTTCCTCGTTGTCCAGGGTATACTCTATTTCATCCCCGTAACTTTCCAGTAAAGCGCGAAAGACATTGCGATGGATACGCCATTGGATGACCTCTTCCAGAGAGCGGTACATTATGGAGTTAAAATTAGCTTCGGTCAGTTCGCCCCGGGATTTCACATCCCCTTCCAGATCCACCAGGAA
>JAAYZA010000287.1 GCA_012515055.1 Syntrophomonadaceae bacterium
ATCAAAGACATATTTGCCGGGCGGGGTATCAGTGAATCCCACCCCACCAGGAACAATGACGACGGAATTGATCGGATAATCGATATACTGAAACAGGAGTTTTCCGGTCTGGTTTTCGCTAATTTGATCGACTTTGATCAGTTGTATGGACATCGCAATGATGCCAGGGGTTATGCAGCAGCACTGGCGAGATTTGACAAACGTTTGCCGCAAATAATCGAACAGCTTAAAGAAAAGGATTTGCTGATTATAACCGCAGATCATGGCTGTGATCCCACCGTGGCAGGTACTGATCATACCCGGGAAAACGTTCCGCTGCTGGTTTACGGACCGGACTTCAGATCGGGAGTGGATTTGGGTTCAAGACAGACTTTTGCTGATGCAGGTGCCACCATTGCGCAGCATCTGGGCATCAGCAGTTATGATTTGGCGGGGGTTAGTTTCTACCAGGATTTGAGGCGGAAATAATGAATGTGATTGATATTATCCGGCGCAAAAGGGACGGGAATGAACTGACTAAAAAGGAAATCCAGGAGTTGGTCACAGGGATCGCCAGCAATGAGATTCCGGATTACCAGCTGTCAGCATGGGCTATGGCGGTATATTTTAAATCAATGAACACCAGGGAAACAGTGGATTTGACTATGGCTATGGCTGCTTCAGGACAAGTCATGGATCTGTCGGCGATTGCCGGGATCAAGGTCGACAAACACAGTACCGGCGGTGTAGGTGATAAAACTACCATGATTGTCATGCCGCTGGCGGCGGCAGCAGGGGTACCGGTGGCTAAAATGTCCGGACACGGTCTGGGGCATACCGGGGGAACCATCGATAAATTTGAAGCAATCCCTGGATTTCAGGTGGAAATGGAGTATCAGCAATTCATAGACCAGGTAAACAGGATCAAAGCAGCGATCATTTCTTCCACCGGGGACCTGGTACCGGCGGACAAAAGACTATATGCCTTAAGGGATGTAACGGCAACTGTTGACAGCATACCATTGATTGCCTCCAGTATCATGAGCAAGAAAATAGCCTGTGGGGCCCAGGGGATCGTTCTGGATGTCAAAATGGGTGAGGGGGCTTTTATGCAGAACCTGGAAAGTTCCCTGCAGCTGGCCCGGGCAATGGTTGACATTGGCAAAGAATCGGGACGACAGGTGGTGGCGTTGATAACTGACATGAACCAGCCGCTGGGAACGGCGATAGGCAATAGTTTGGAAGTAATAGAAGCTATCGACACTTTAAAGGGTGAGGGACCTGATGATTTGACTGTACTGTCAATAGAAATAGCTGCCTATATGGTTTTAATTGGGGGCCGGGCAGCGAGTATAGAAGAAGCCAGAGAACTGGTGCAAAACCTTTTATATACCGGCCGGGGGCTGGAGAAATTTTTGGCCATAGTTGCAGCCCAGGGGGGAAGACTGGACCTGGATAAAAATGATTACGGTTTAGGCACTGCCCCCCGCCAGATAGAGGTTAAAGCTGAGCAAACCGGCTATTTACAGAAGATGAATGCCTTGCACATCGGCAAGGCGACAATGCTTTTAGGTGCTGGTCGTGAAAAGATCGGTGATGTTATTGATTATACTGTAGGTTTAAAATTGCTGCATAAACCAGGAGATTATGTTCAAAAAGGTGAGCCCCTGGCTGTGATACATGCTGCGGAAAAAAATACCATTGCTGCCGAACAAATGATAATGGATTCGCTGCAATGGAGCAGGGAACCCGTCAATAAGCCTG
>JAAYZA010000083.1 GCA_012515055.1 Syntrophomonadaceae bacterium
CTGAATAAGCCTGCCGGCTATATCAGCAGTACCAGTGACCCCCAGGGAAGGCCCCTGGTCACTGATCTGGTAAAAGTTAAAGATCTGCGGATATATCCGGTAGGACGTCTGGATTTTGCTACGGAAGGCTTGCTGCTGATGACCAATGATGGCGATTTTGCTAATTTTATCATCCACCCCCGCTATGAAATCGAGAAAAAATATGAGGTTCTGGTAGAAAACAGGGTAAGTGACAGGGTAAGGATGCGTCTGCAGAAGGGAATTTTGCTGGAGGACGGAATGACAGCACCAGCGGTTGTCAGAATTATAAAGTACGACAGGAACCAAACCTGGCTGGAAATCGTCATCCATGAGGGAAGAAAAAGGCAGGTAAGAAGAATGTTTGAGGCAGCAGGACATCAGGTCATCCATCTTAAAAGGACCGCGCTGGGGTTTTTAACTCTGGAGGGGGTTAAAACCGGAGAATATCGTTATTTAAATCCCCGGGAAGTCAAACAGCTGATGGCACTGTCACAAAAAAATAGTTATGAAGAACAATGAAGGTCAGTTCTTAATTTATACTTGATTCTCACTTTTAATGCTTCTTACGTTCAAGGACGGGAGGGATCTGAATGGACAAGCTTCGGATGCGGGTAAGATTTGATTATGTTGGCCGGGAGCGGAATGGAAGGTTGTTTTTTGGTTCAAAAAGCAGTGAAGAAGTGGCAGAAGAAATAAGACAGCAGCAGGCGGTACTTTTTCGTAATATACCTATACAGGGAATATTAATAGAAGAAATCGATATGGGACAGGAAGTATATTCTGTCACTGATGATGTAACCGGCAAGTCGGCTACCTATGCACCAATTACGATTTCTTTTTATGCTGATACCATCGAAGATGCTGTGAGGTTTTGTATGAAAGAAGAATTTCGTACCATTGAAACACTGGCCCCGGAAACCATGGAAATAAGCAAAGCTGATATCGACAGGATTATTATAAAGGCCAATCTGGAGATAATTAATTATAAAGGCTATATCCAGAGGAAAATAGATCATTGGAAATAATTTAACCGATAAAAGCAGCAGCCGGCAGCCACCTGCCGGTTTTTATTTTTAAACCAGATCCCCGCTCCGGACTGTATGTGCAAGGATATTATGGGACTGCCGGGCATAAAATAGAAAAAAGATATGCCCCGGGAGTTGAAGTGGTTTGAAAAGACTTATTGATAAAACCGAAAGATTTTTGATCAGGACGGTTGTGCTGGGAATGGTCCTGCTGGTGGTGGTTCAAGGGATTATGATCAATGAGCCGGCCCGTTTGTATTTGAGCTGGGCAGAAAGAATGGAGGGAGAAATAATTGAATATCCGGCCATAACCAACCAGGAGACCGCGGAAAATGAGCCCATTGCCCTGCCTTCCCCCCAGGGAGTTTTAACTTTTTCCCTGCAGCAATATTCTGCCCTGCCCCAGGCCAAAATATTGATCAATAACCGGGAAGGGGAATCTTTTGAGGGGCGGGAAGTGGAAATACCGGTAATGGGCGGCGATATAATTGAAATCGACTGCCGGGCCTATAATTTTCCGGTGGAGTTTGTTATCGAGTCTGTTTCTGAGAATATGGCCTGGCCTGAACGGGGAAAAACTTACACAGCCAATCAGAGCATAGTCATGATTGGTAAAATTATAGTAAAATAGAATTATCTTTTAATCAAAGGTGGTAAGGCAGGTGGAAATCGGCAGTAAAGTAGTGGCTACCGCGGCAATCAAAATGGCCCTGACGGCTTCGCGGCAGGAAGAGATGAGCATGAAGAAACTATTGTGGGAGGATTCCCAGGTGAGGGCAGTGGCGGTTGATTATGGCGGTGAATTTATTAACTCCGTGGGCAAGATAGTAGAAAGATCAGTTGTGGCTGCCAAAAGGGAGGGTGTGATCAAGGAAACTCATGCCGACGAGGGTGCAGTAGCGGGAGCTGCCCGGGAAGCACTGGCCCAGATCATGCCCAAAGCACTGGGGCTGAATGTAGGGGGTAAAATTGGTATTGCCCGTCATCAGGATCATATAAGCGTGGCCATCTTTATGGGGATCGGTCTGCTTCATCTGGATGAAGTCGCTATTGGTCTTGGTCACCGGGCAGTTTCGGACTGAAAAGGAGATGGTCATGTTGGTTCGGGGTATAAGGGGTGCCATAACAGTAGTATCGGATGATAAAGAACTGGTCATTGCAGCAACTGCCCGGTTATTAAAAAAGATGCAACAGGAAAACCAATTCCGGGAGGGGGATATTATCAGCGTTTTCTTATCCGCCACCCCTGACATAAAATCAGTTTTCCCTGCGGAGGCCCGTCGTTTATTGCAATGGGATATGGTTCCCCTGATGTGCTTCCAGGAAATAGATGTGGCCGGGGCCCTGCCTTTATGCATCAGAGCTATGGTACATATCAACAGTGACAAAGAACAGGATGAAATCAAACATATTTACCTGGAAGAAGCCCGCAGTCTGCGGAAAGACCTCATTGAATCCCCGGCTATTCTCCCATGATTTTTACGATGACTCTTTTTCGTCTTCTCCCGTCAAATTCAGCATAAAACACTTCCTGCCAGGGACCCAGATCAAGCTGGCCGCCAGTTATCGGCAATATTACCTGCTGGTGCAGCAACAGGCTTTTTAAATGGGCATCGCCATTATCTTCACCGGTGCGATGGTGCAGATAATCGGGGCCGAAGGGCGCCAATTGCTCCAGCATATTATCCAGATCCTGTATTATTCCTCTTTCATTATCATTCACATAAATTGCTGCTGTTATATGCATGGCACTGACCAGCATCATCCCTTCCTTTATGCCGCTGGCCGATAAAATTGATTTTATCTGCTCTGTTATGCGGATATACTCCCTTCTTTTTTCCGTATTAAACCATAAATACTCAGTATGAAATTTCATGGCAGATCCTCCCTGTTAAAAAAGATACCCTCGGTTTGTATTGGTAGATTTAATATAACACAAATTAACACCGGGCCTGGCAGGAAGCAACCAATAATAGATGGATTAAACTGTCGTCAATGCACTTACATGCCGTAAATGGATGAGCAATAATATTTTGTTATAAATTTCGTGTCGAATTACTTAAAAATTAAAAGTATAAAGTATATAATATGATAAGATTAAACCTAAGAAACATGTCGAAAGGACATGCAATTGAAAGAGGGAGGCGGGAAATTTGCTGAAAATCAAAAGAGGCAGGTATATTACAATTGTGGCCGTGCTCATTGCACTGTCCATGCTGGTTGTGGGCTGCGGCGGGGGCGCTGCGGACAAAGGGACATCGGACAAAGATCAGGCGGGTGATGTGATCAAAATCGGTGTTTATGAGCCCCTGACCGGAACTAATGCCGCCGGCGGGCAGATGACGGTGGAAGGAATTAAACTGGCCAATGAACTATATCCCGAAGTTTTGGGCAAAAAGGTTGAATTGGTAGTTGTCGACAACAAATCAGAAAAGCAGGAAGCAGCCAATGCGGTGGAAAGACTGATCAGTAAGGAAAAAGCCAATGTTATCATCGGCAGTTACGGAAGTTCACTGTCAATGGCCGGCGGACCGGTGGCACTGGATGCCGAAGTTCCTGTTATTGGATGTTCGCCCACCAACCCGGCAGTTACCCTGGACAATGATTATTATTTCCGGGTCTGCTTCATCGACCCCTTCCAGGGCACTGTAATGTCTAATTATGCCACGGGCAAACTGGGAGCTAAAACCGCTGCTATCATCCAGGATGTACAGCAGGATTATTCGGTTGGTTTGAGCAACTATTTTGAAAAGGCTTTCAAAGCCACCAATGGAGATGCTTCGATTGTTGCTAAAGTTAACTATAACACCGGCGACAAGGATTTCTCCGCCCAGTTGACGGAAGTCAAATCTAAAAATCCTGATGTCATATTTGCCCCGGGGAACTTCCTGGAGTGCGGTATTTTGGTGGCTAAAGCCAGAGAACTGGGGATAAATGTTCCAATTCTGGGTGGTGATACCTGGGAAGCAGAAGAATTCCTCAATCAGGTGACCCAGTATAAAGATATCTATTTCAGTACTCATTTTACTGCTGAAGAACCGGTTACCCCAGTTTCTACCACTTTCCTGGATGAATTTAAAAAGGCTTATCCCAATAAAGAAGTCAATGCTTTTGCTGCCCTGGGATTTGACACTTATATTTTAGCACTTGATGCCATGGAAAGAGCTGGATCAGCAGACAGCACTGCCATCAGGGATGCCCTGGCGGCAACGGAAAACTTTGCCGGTGCTACCGGTATCATTACCCTGGATGAAAACGGGGATGCTACCAAGACTGCCGTTATTAAGAAAGTAATGGATGGCAAATTCGTGTACGAGACCA
>JAAYZA010000339.1 GCA_012515055.1 Syntrophomonadaceae bacterium
ACCACTATTTTGTCCGGATCGGCCAGGGCCATCATCAATTCGTCGGTTTGTTCCCGTCCCGAGATAGCACCGGTGGGACAGGCGTGGATGCACTGTCCGCACATGACACAGGGGCTTTCGAAAAGATCCTGGCCGATGGAGGGGACCACCCGGGAATCGAAACCGCGATGGGCCAGACCCAGAGCGTTTACTGACTGCATATCAGTGCAGCACTCGATACAGCGGCCGCACAGGATGCATTTATTAGGATCCCTTACGATGGAAGGGGTGGAATGATCGTGGGGCAGACCGGCGTTTTCAAGGGGAAAGCGGTTGAAACGCAAATCATATTCGGCAGAAATATCCTGGAGTTCGCAGGTGCCGCTGCGGACACAATGGAGACAATCCTGGGGATGATGTGCCAGGATCAGCTCCAGGATGGTCCGGCGGGCTTCCAGGACTCTGGCAGCCGCCGTCTTAATCACCATGCCCTCACTGACACTGGTGGCACAGGCAGGCAGCAGGTTTTTATAACCTTCTGCTTCCACCACACAGATCCGGCAATTGGCTTTGACCTCCTGATCGGGGTGGGCACAAAGGGTAGGTATCTTAATTCCTGCTGCAGCAGCTGCGTTTAAAATGGAGGTGCCTTCCGGCACGCTCATTTCAATACCATTTATCATGATATTTATTTTTGACATATATTTTCCTCCTCCGGGTCAACCCGCGGCAATGGCGCCAAATTTGCATTTGACGATACAAGCCTGGCATTTGATACATAGTGCAGCATCTATTTTATGGGGGGTTTTACGCTCCCCGCTGATGGCTCCTGTTGGGCAAACATCGATACAAAGGGTGCAGCCTTTGCATTTGCCGGCATCTATGGTGATGTCCAGCAGGTCGGCACAAACGCCGGCGGGACATTTTTTATCATAAATATGGGCTTCATATTCGGAACGGAAATAACGCAAGGTGGCCTGAACCGGATTGGGGGCTGATTGTCCCAGCCCGCAAAGGGAGGTGGACTGGACTACCCGGCATAAACTTTCCAGTGTATCAAGGTCTTCTGGTGTACCCTGACCGGCGCAGATCTTTTCCAGTATCTGCAGCATGCGCATGGTGCCTTCCCGGCAGGGTATACATTTGCCACAGGATTCTTCCTGGGTGAAATGCAGGAAGTACCTGGCCACATCGACCATGCAGGTATCCTCATCCATTACTACCAGGCCCCCTGAGCCCATCATGGCACCCAATTCCAGCAAAGAGTCATAATCCACTGGGGTGTCCAGAAATTCTTCCGGTATGCAGCCGCCGGAGGGTCCGCCGATCTGCACCGCCTTATATTTTTTCTGGTTCTGGACCCCGCCGCCGACGGTAAAGACTATGTCCCGCAGGGAAACGCCGATGGGGACCTCGGCCAGACCAGTGCGATTGATTTTGCCGGTTAAGGCAAATATTTTGGAACCTTTGCTATTTTCGGAGCCCATGGAAGCAAACCAATCGGCTCCCTGGCGGATAATGCCGGGAATATTGGCATATGTCTCCACATTATTGATATTGGTCGGTTTACCCCATAATCCCGATTGGGCCGGGTAGGGAGGCCTGACTCTGGGCATGCCGCGCTGGCCCTCAATGGAATGCATCAGGGCCGTTTCCTCTCCGCAGACGAAAGCCCCGGCGCCAGCCACGATTTGTATGCGGAAGTCAAAACCGCTGCCCAGGATATTATTGCCCAGTATTCCCATCCCTTCGGCTTCATTAATGGCTTTTTGCAGTCTTTTAATGGCCAGGGGATATTCGGCCCTTACATAGATATAACCTTCATCAGCACCGATGGCATAACCGCAGATGGCCATACCTTCCAGCAGTTCATGGGGATCGCCTTCCAGTATGCTGCGATCCATGAAAGCACCTGGGTCACCTTCGTCGGCATTGCAGACCACATATTTCTTGCTGCCGGGAGAGTTATGGGCGGCTTCCCATTTGCGTCCGGTGGGGAAACCTCCTCCGCCCCGCCCTCTTAAACCTGAGCGGCTGATTTCCTGGATCACCTGCAGGGGGGTCATGGCTGACAGAGCTTTTTCCAATGCCCCATAACCGTCAAAGGCTATATAATGGACAATTTGTTCCGGGTCAATGATACCGCATCTGCCCAGAACATTTTTACTCTGGCCCCGGTAAAAAGGGGTGTCATGCAGCTGGTCGATATTGGCTGCAGCGGTAAAACCCCGGGGGTCCTGAGCTAAAATATATTCCGGTGTGATCTTATCTTCCTCGATATGCCGCTTCAATACGGCAACTGCGGCTTCCGGATCCAGATTGCCATAAATAAAACGCGGCTGGTCGGGTAAATGGATCTCCATCAATGGTTCTGCATAGCACATGCCGATGCAGCCTGTTGACATCATATCTATATCAAGGCCGCAGGTCTGGATGTAGCTGCCCACCTGATCCCAGATCTTATTGCCTCCGGCAGCGATACCGCAGGTTCCCAGACCTACTATTACCCGGGCCTGTTTTTTCGTTTCGTTATAAGCCTCACGAAATTGAAGGCGCATATTTTCTAAGCTATGCATCGTTCTTTATCATCCTTTTCCTGATAATGGGCCAGTATTTTGGGAACGTCATCGGGGTTAATCCTGCCATAAGCATCCTCGTTGATCATGATCACCGGAGCCATCCCGCAGGCGCCCAGACAGGCCACAGGTTCAACAGTGAACTGCAGGTCTGCGGTAGTCATTGTACCGGGAGCCAGATCAAGGGCATTTTTAAAAGCTTCTAAAACCTTGCCGCTGCCCTGTACATGACAGGCAGTCCCGGTACAGACCCGGATTATATTCTGGCCCCGGGCTTCCAGATGGAACAGTCCGTAAAAGGTTGCTACTCCGAAAACTTCACTGGAAGGGATTTTTAGCGCTGCGGCAATGGTTTTTATTGCTTCTTCCGGAATGTAACCGAAGATCTCCTGAGTTTCCTGCAGGACCGGTATGATTTTTCCCGTTGATCCCTGGTATTTTCCCAGCATTTTTTCCAATGCCGCATAACGCATGTCCGGTATCATATCATTGCAATTGCACATAGACTTTGCTCCTTTTTTCACATGTTAAGTCACAAATTAACATTATTTCTACTGGATCCTGGCTTTATGATGGCACTACTTCCATCAGTTCGGTGAAAGCATTTTTCATTTCCGGTTCGGCAAACATTCTGCCCATGGCCATATAAGCTGATGTCATCTGTTCGCCAACTACTGCCGGTATTTCCTGAGGTTTGATTCTTTTGGTCAGAACCTGACTGGCAGCCTCGTTAAGTGTTTCAAGAAAACGGTTGGTGATCCTGCTGAAAAAGGGCTGTGTCTGCTGGGCTGCTTCCATTGTAACCGGATCTTCCATGATGGGGCCGCCCAGTGCGTAGAATTTGCCCAGCTGCTCATTCAAATTGAAGGCTGCCATCTTTTCAATTTCTGCTTTCACGGTCAACTGCCGGCCTGCTTCTTCAGTCATATAAGTGTTGTCATTCAGCAAGGCAGCAATTTCGAGATACTTTGCTCTTACGCAATACTGCATGCTTATCCCCAGGTTATATACATCACTGGCATTCCGGGGACAGGGGAAGGAACTGGCCTGTTCGTAGGCGGCTTTGGTGTAATAATTGATTTTAATTCTTTCGGCGGTGG
>JAAYZA010000275.1 GCA_012515055.1 Syntrophomonadaceae bacterium
ACGCCCAAGCTAATGTCATGTCGGATGAAGATTTCAGGATAGCAGTCAACAATGCCCTTTGCGACCTGCTTGGGATAGATGAACCTGACTTAATTTAGCCTTAGTCATGATGTTTTTGACGCTTACGAAGTTGCCAGGAATTATATTTTTTAATGGGGTGGATATTGTGGGTAGATGCGCAGATATATTATCGGCGGAGGAAGTTAAACCTGGGTTGGGTACAAAAGTATTTGGGCAGGAGCATTATATTTATTGCCGTAAAATTGACTCCACCAACAAATATGCCCGCACTCTGGCGGAAGAAGGTTACCCGGAAGGTACGCTGGTGATAGCTGAGGAGCAGACTGCCGGCAAAGGGCGCAGGGGACGTGAGTGGTATTCGCCTTTCAGCCGTGGTATTTATATGTCAATTATATTAAGGCCTGATTTATCGATGCACCAGATTCCAAGGCTTTCACTTCTGACTGCAGCAGCATTGGCTGAAGTGCTGGAGGAAGCAGGTCTTAAACCCGGTATAAAATGGCCCAATGATGTACTGATAAATGGTAAAAAAATAGCCGGCATTCTGGCAGAAGTAATTACCGGCAGGGATGGTATCGAATTCATCGTATTAGGGATTGGTATCAATATAAACAACCCTTCTCATGAATTTCCTGATGATTTGCGTACCCCTCCGACTTCCGTCATGACAGAACTGGGAATTCCCGGTTCCCGGGTGGAATTATTACAAAAGTTACTATTGTCTTTGGAACAGCATTATGAACTCTTGCTGACCGATGACTTTACTGCCATTTTGGAAAAAGCCCGCCGCCTATCTACGGTGCTGGGGCAGAAGGTGCAATTTGATGATAGCGGCGCCAATCTTGCCGGTATAGCACTTGATTTGGACGAAAACGGATTTTTGTTGGTGCGGGATGAAAAAGGAAAAATACACACGGTCGTTTCCGGTGAGATTGGTCCCCTGTAAACTGTTGTTTACTGCGAAGGCCATGTAACAGCTGGAGCAGATCCTTGTGTGGAGGAAAAGGGGTAAAGGCGAGGGTTTCTCTACCAGAATCCTCCATAGCAAAAGCATATTTTCAGAGTTTGGCCTTCTCCATACCACCAACAGAAGACCGGGCTTTTCCGGAATACAATGATTGCTCCTGCAACGCAGGTGTAGTTGCCATGTCATTCAGGTTGATAAGGCACAGACAGTAAGGAATACCGTTCATGCGGGTCGGCAAAGGCGTCGCCCCCTACATCGCTGAACCCCATAGCACCTGAACCCGCCCCCGGACCCCAGACCCCTTTTCCCCTTTCATCTTTCCCCTTTCTGCTTTCCACTTTCCACTTTCCACTTTCAACTTACAGACCCGCTTCACTGCGGAAAACGGCCAGGCGCCATGGTGAACGATCTGATTTCTTGCAGTATTTAATATTATTTTATCTTAATAAGGATAAATTATCGTTATTCAGTCAAACTATATTCGAATAAATGTAAGGAGCAGGTCTGATGGTATTTGCTTTTCGTCCCCTGGAGGGCGGCTATGAAATACCGATGAGGGTGGTTGGCGCTAATATTTATTATGAGTGGCTGATCTATATTTTTATGCTCATCCCCATAGGATTTTTTATTTATGGGGTATTAAAAAGGGTGAGGGTCTGGCTTCTGGCCAGGGGTGAGACATCCCGGGATGATAAGCTACTGGCGAGATCTCTTAATTTTCTGGTCAATACCTTTGCTCAAAAGCAGGTATTAAGAAAAACGACGGCGGGTGTTTCCCATTTCTTTTTATTTTGGGGCTTTGTGGTTTTATTTATTGCTACAATATTCTTTGCTGCCTGGGATAAAATTGGGTTTCCACGTCTGGTGGGAAGTTTTTATGTAAACTTCTCTGCTTTTATCGATATTATGGGATTTCTTGCTATGATAGGAATTCTGGTCCTGGCTGTTATCAGATATATACAGCGCCCGGGCCGTTTGAACGACACCCAGCCACTGGACGGCTGGATATTGTTTTTGATCGCTGCCATTCTATTTACAGGTTATATTGTTGAGGGATTAAGGATTGCCGGGCAGATTCAATTATCGGCAACCTTCGCTCAGATTGACT
>JAAYZA010000181.1 GCA_012515055.1 Syntrophomonadaceae bacterium
ACGGTGGAAATGAAGGGCTGGAACGGCCAGTCCCAGGCCTATGAACAGGGTATGAAAATAGCCGTTTTTGATGTTACCGATGTATCCAACCCCAGGGAGATGGCTAAAGAATTGATCGGTGACCGGGGCACCGATTCTGAATTATTGCATAATCATAAAGCATTGCTCTTTGATCGGGGCAAAAACCTCCTCGCTTTCCCCGTTACTTTAATGGAAACAGGAAACAATAACAGCTCCAATAGCGACATATCCAAACTGGATTATGGACGTTTTACCTTCCAGGGTGCCTATGTCTATAATATTGATCTGTCAAAGGGTTTCCAACTGCAAGGCCGCATAACCCATCTGACCTCAGATGATTATCTGAAAGCCGGCGATTATTGGTATAACAGCCCGCGCAATATTTCCCGCATTCTTTATATCGGCAATGTGATTTATACTATTTCCCCGGCCAAAATAATAGCCCATGACCTGGGAGACCTGACTCATGTCAATACAGTGAATCTCCCTTAGGGAAAAATAACAAAAAGCAAACACCTCCTGTTCATGCATAAATTAATAACTCTTATGCAGAATAAGAACAGGAGGTGTATTATTTAATGGTATTAAGTTTGACCCAGAAAGAAAGGATGCTGCTGGAAGACCAGAAGGCCCATGAACAAATATGTATCGACAAGTATAACAATTATGCCAGCCAGGCCCAGGACCCCCAGCTTAAAACCCTGTTCCAGCAATATGCCGCCCAGGAACAGCAGCATCTTGACAGTATCAACCAGATGTTGAACGGACAGGTGCCCGCTGCCGGTCAGGGCGGCAGCCAGAGCCAGCAGCAGTCACAGCCAGCAGGCCAGACTATGCCTTCGCCTATGCAGGGAGCCATGGGCAATCAGACCGATGCCGCCTTATGCAGTGACATGCTGATGACAGAAAAATATATATCCGGTACCTATGACACTACCATCTTTGAGTTTGTCGATACCAATGCCCGACAAGTATTAAACCATATCCAGAAAGAAGAACAACAGCATGGTGAAGGTATTTTCAACTATATGAAAAATCACGGCATGTATAATCCCCAGTAAGGTGTGAGGAGTGAGGAGTGAGGCGTGAGGCGGAGCCGTCTTAGCGCGCGCTTGTAGGGGTCGACGCCTCTGTCGACCCGGGGAGCAGTTACCGATTAGTGAAAGTGGAAAGCTGAAGATGGAAAGCAGAAAGTGGAAAGCTGAAAGCTGAAAGCTAACCCCGCTATTCATCCTTACCCCATGTAAGAGGTGATCAGCGGGGTTTTAGTCTGGATCAGATGCAGCCCCCAGAGCGGGTAAAAAAAGTGAAGATCGAGGCACGAATAAGCCCCGCGATTGAATCGTACCTTAAGTACGATGATTGAGCGGGGTTTAGATCTGGATAAAATACAGCCCCCAGAGCGGGTAAAAAACGTCAAGGACAAGGCGCCAGGGATGAGGGCGACTGAGACGTACTCTAAGTACGTCGATGGAGCAGGATTCCCGGGCAACGCAGTCATTGGCGTTTTTTACCGCTCTGGTCATCGGCGGGAGCGCAGTTCGGCCAATACATCTCTAACCCCTACCCCCTGCTCCACCATCATCACCAATAAATGATAGATCAAATCCGCGGTTTCATACACCACTTCGTTTTTATCCCGATTTTTAGCGGCGATGATAACCTCGGCACTTTCTTCGCCTACTTTTTTCAGGATTTTATCGATCCCTTCCTGAAAGAGGTAGGATGTATATGAACCCTCGGGCATTTCCTGCTGCCGGCTCAGAATAATCTGATATAATTCCTGTAAAATATTGATCTGGAAGGGAATAGAGGTGTCGATTTCTTCCCCCTGCAGATCCCGGTAGAAACAGGAGTAATTGCCCGTATGACAGGCTGGTCCTGCCGGTTTTACTTTGATGAGCAAAGTGTCTTCATCGCAATCATATAATATCTGTTCAACCTTTTGTGTGTTACCGGAACTTTCACCTTTCATCCACAATTGCTGCCGGCTGCGGGAAAAAAACCAGGTATAGCCGCTGGCCAGAGTTTTGTTTAAGGATTCCTCATTCATATAGGCCATCATCAGGACCTCATTATTGCTGGAATCCTGAATTATAGCCGGGATCAGCCCTTTTTCATCATATTTTATTTCCACCATAATATTATTCTCCATTTATCATTATTGCTTATTTTATAGATTGCCCTTGCTGGACCAGACTCCATCTACTCCGGGCTCGTCGGCAACTGCCTTTTTAAGGGCCCGGGCAAATGCTTTGAAAATCGCCTCGGCT